>NZ_BAAGWN010000016.1:0-326558 GCF_054780335.1 Curvibacter fontanus | reverse complement strand
GCGGGTCACTGTGAAGTGGTCCCAGATTGCATCGCATCCAACGAAGTCAAGCCCGTGATTCTTGATGTTCAGCTCGCGCTTTGGTTCGTCCCATGTGAGCATGTTTAATTGTATCTACAAAATACGGGGCGCAAGGTGAAATTTAACTTGATATCGACCGCGAATCTGTCGGCATAACAAAGTTCATGCTTCCTCCCGTGATCTGTTTTAAGTGCTGGAAATATATCGGGTTTCCACCTTTTTGCCACGCCGGACAAACCATGAACAAATTCGCGAAACCCCGCAAACCTGTCGTACCAACACGATGCACTGCGGATGAACACGGCCACGCCGCATCACGGATTTCCCTTGCACAACAACCACTTGCATGGCTTTTGCAGAAAAGCCGGTCTATGAACAAACCGCCAAAGTCCGCGGCTCAGATCGACTGGCTGATTGCGTCCAGCGGCCAGCGCGGTTTCACCTCGAAGGTGTAGGCGCGGGTGGCTTCCTGCATGCCGGCCTGCAGGCGCATGGCGGCGGCCATGGCGATCATGGCGCCGTTGTCGGTGCACAGGTGCAGCTCGGGGTAGTGCACGCGCGCCTTGAGCTTCTGGCACTGGGCGTTGAGCTGCGCGCGCAGCAGGCGGTTGGCACCCACGCCACCGGCCACCACCAGGCGTTTCATGCCGGTCTGCTCCAGCGCGACCAATGATTTCTTCACCAGCACCTCGACGATGGCGGCCTGGGTGGAGGCGGCCAGGTCGGCAAGGACATTCACGGGCCAGGCTTCGACAGGCTCAGCCCGAACGGCAGAAATTTTCTGTGCCTGTGTCAGTACGGCCGTCTTGAGGCCGGCAAAGGAAAAATCCAGGTTGCCGCTGTGCAGCAGCGGGCGCGGCAGCTTGAAGGCTGTGCCGTCGCCCTGCTCCGCCAGCCTGGCCAGGGCCGGGCCGCCGGGGTAGCCCAGGCCCATGAGCTTGGCCGATTTGTCGAAGGCCTCGCCGGCTGCGTCGTCTATCGTTTCGCCCAGGATCTCATAGCGCCCCACCCCGTCCACACGCATGAGCTGCGTGTGGCCGCCGGAGACCAGCAGGGCGACAAAGGGGAACTCGGGCGGATCGGCGCTCAGAAAGGGGGACAGCAGATGGCCTTCGAGGTGGTGCACACCCAGCACGGGTTTGCCCAGGGCCGCACCCAGGGCACAGGCCACGCCGGCGCCCACCAGCAGAGCACCGGCCAGGCCGGGGCCGCGCGTGTAGGCCACCACGTCGATGTCTTTGAGTGTCTTACCCGCCTCCTGCATCACCTGGCTTGTCAGCGGCAGCACACGGCGGATGTGGTCGCGGCTGGCCAGTTCGGGCACCACACCGCCATAGGCCTGGTGCATCTCGATCTGGCTGTAGAGCGCGTGCGAGAGCAGCTGCGGCACCGGACTGCCATCGGTTTGCACCAGGGCCACGCCGGTTTCGTCGCAGGAGGATTCGATGCCGAGGATCAGGGGCGCGGTATCGGACATATCCGGCGAGTTTAGGACAATGTTGGCTGGATCCATTCGCGTTGAGCTTGCCTGTCCTGAGCTTGTCAAAGGGTCGGAACGCACCTGCGACAGCGCACAGCCGCCTGTTGAAGGCTTCGACAGGCTCAGCCCGAACGGAGGGGCTTTTAGAGCAGCGTCGCGGATGCCCCTTATTTCATCACCAGGCCGCCGTCGACCACCAGCACCTGCCCGGTCATGAAGCGGCTCCAGTCCGAAGCGAGGAAGAGCACGGGCCCCGCCACGTCCTCGGGCCGGGCGATGCGACGCAAAGGCGTCTGCGCCACGATGGCTTCTTTCACGTCCTCTTTGGTGGCGCGGCTGGCGTCGGTCGGGTAGACCAGGCCCGGTGCCACGCAATTCACGCGGATGCCCAGCGGGCCGAGTTCGGCCGCCAGGTTGCGGCTGAAACCCACCAGCGCGGACTTGGCTGTGGCGTAGTCGTGGTAGGGCACCACGGGCCGCTCGACCAGATCGCTGGCCAGGTTGACGATGGAACCTTGCGCACGCTGGCGCATGCCGGGCAGCACGGCCTGGCAGACGTTGTAGGTCGCGCGCACGGCGCCGTCGAACTGGGTCTGGTAATCGGCCCAGCCGGTTTCCCAGAAGCGCAGTCTTTGCTCCGGGTCGAAGCGGTAGGGCGCAAAGGCGTTGTTGACCAGCACGTCGATGCGGCCGAGCTCGGCCTGCACCTGCGCCACCAGGGACTGCACCTGGGCCGGGTCCTTGACGTCGGTACGGATGGCCCAGGCGTCGCCGCCCGCAGCCTTGCACTGCGCCACCACCTCGTCGGCCGCGGCTTCGTTGCGCAGGTAGTTCACCACCACGAAGCCGCCCTCGGCCGCGAAGGCCCGTGCAATGGCCGCACCGATGCCGCGGCTGGCGCCGGTGACGAGGATGATCTGGCCCTGGAACTCCATAAGCACCTACTACGATTATTCCGTTCGCCCTGAGCTTGTCGAAGGGCCCTTCGTCCCTGCTCAGGACAGGTTTCGACAGGCTCAGCCCGAACGGAGAAATTATTTACCCGGCAGCAGGTCGGCGGACACGACGTCCTTCATCTTCAGATCGCGCTGGACCAGGCCGATCTTCTTCCAGGCGTCGGCGCCCTTCTGCAGCATGTCCACATCAATGGCACCCAGGCCCTGTTTCTGCGTCAGCGGCGAGACGCTCGATGCGTTGCGCAGCTTGATCACCTCCAGGTTCATAGCCTCGTT
The DNA here is from genome assembly GCF_054780335.1 of Curvibacter fontanus. Classification (NCBI taxonomy): domain Bacteria; kingdom Pseudomonadati; phylum Pseudomonadota; class Betaproteobacteria; order Burkholderiales; family Comamonadaceae; genus Curvibacter; species Curvibacter fontanus. The sequence continues at coordinate 323,825 of NZ_BAAGWN010000016.1, read as the reverse complement.
CTGGCCATTGATGGCACGCTTGACCGCCAGCTTGGCCGCTTCCTGCGGCTGGTCGATCATCCACTGCGCGCTGTCGCGGTAGGCGGCCAGGAAGCGCTTGAGCACGTCCTTCTTCTGCTGGTACGTTTCTTCACGCACCACGAAGATGTCGCTGGAAACGTTGAGCGAGTTGCGCACCTCCATCACGTTCACGTCACCCACGCCTTTGGCACGGGCCACCAGCAGGCCGGTGTCGGTGGCCGCGGTGGCATCGACCTGGCCCTGCATCAGAGGCGCGAAGTTCAGCAGACCCGTGACCACGATGGTCACATCTTTTTCGGTCAGGCCGGCCTGGTTCAGCAGCAGCTGCAGGTTGGTCAGCGTGCCGCTGGACAGGCTGTAGACGCCGATCTTCTTGCCCTTGAGATCCGCGGGTTTCGTGATGCCACTGCTCTTGAGCGCCACCACATTGAAGATGTTCTGCGGATAGATGTCGTAGATCACGCGCAGCTTCTCGCCCTTGTCCAGCGCGGCGTAGAGCGAACCGGGGTCGGTGAAGGCCACGTCGGCCTGGCCGCTGAGCAGGTTGCGCACGGCATCGCCGCCGCCGGCGCCGGGCATGTACACGACGCCGATCCCTTTCGCACGGAAGAATCCCTTGTCGGGTTCGACCAGGATGTTGGTGATCTCGGAGATCGGGCCGCCCCAGCCGGCGATGGTGACCTTGTCCAGCTTGGGGTCCTGGGCCGTGGCCGTACCGGCGCCCAGGGTGAGCAGCGCGAAAGCGGCGAGCGCGCGCAGGGTTTGTCGTTTCATGATGTCGTCCTCAGTTGAAAGTGGATGAATAGGATTGCAGCAGGCGGCGCTCCAGCCAGAGCGTGGTCTCGTACAGCAGCAGGCCGATCAGCGTGATCAGCAGCAGCACGGCGAACATCAGCGGCGTGTCCATGGAACCCTGGGCGGCGATGATGAGCGCGCCCAGCCCTTTGCTGGCCCCGACGAACTCACCCACCACGGCGCCAACCAGCGCCAGCACCACGGCCACCCGCAGGCCGGCCAGGATGGCGGGCAGGCCTGCGGGCACCTTGAGCCGCCACAGGGTCTGCCAGCGCGTGGCGCCGAGCATGCGGAACAGTTCCAGCCGTGCGGTGTCCACCTGGGCGATGCCGGTCAAGGTGTTTTCCAGCAGCGGGAAGAAACAGATCAGCGCCGTGATGACCACGGTGGGCACGGTGCCGAAACCGAACCAGACGATGAAGAGCGGCACCAGGGCCAGCTTCGGGATCACCTGGCTGGTCACCACATAGGGCATGAGCACACGGCGCAGCGCGGCCGATTCGCCCAGCAGCACGCCCCCGGCAAAACCCAGGGCCACACCGAGCGCCAGGCCCAGGCCCAGTTCCAGCAGGGTTTGGGCGATATGGGGCCAGAGGTAACCCGTCTGCAGGCCGCGCACCAGGGCCGCACCGATCACACTGGGGGCCGGCAGCACCAGCGGTGAAAATTTGAAAGCCGACACGGCCCACTCCCAGGCCAGCAGCAGGATGAGCAGCAGGGCGAAAGCGAAAAGACGCGGGTAGCGAATCATTCAGCGCCCTCCCCGTCCATCGCATGCCGCAGCTCGGCGCAGATGGCATTGAAGTCCGTGCCGTAGCGCAGGTCCCGCCCGCGCGGACGCGGCAGGTCCACGCGGATGTCGCGGCGGATGCGGCCGGCGTCCATCACCGCCACGCGGTCGGCGAGATACACGGCCTCGGCGATGTCGTGCGTGACAAAAAACACCGAGGTGCCGCGCGCGCGGCACATGGCCTGCAATTCGTCCTGCAGTTCCTCGCGCGTGATGGCATCGAGCGCGGCGAAGGGCTCGTCCATCAGCAGGATGGGCGGATCGAGCAGCAGCGCGCGCGCGATCGCCACGCGGCTCTGCTGCCCGCCGGACAGCTGGCGCGGATGGTGATGCAGGTAGGCGCTCAGGCCCATTTGCGCCAGCAGCTTCTCGGCACGCGCCTGGTCGGCCTCCGTGGGCCTGCGCTGCAGGGTCACGGGCAAGAGCACGTTGTCCAGCACGGTGAGCCAGTCCAGCAGCGTGGGGTGTTGGAACACGAAACCCGTGCCGGGACCGGGGGCGTGGACAGCCTGGCCCTGCAGGCGCACCGAGCCTGCGTCGGGTTGCAACAGGCCGGCGGCCAGCTTGAGCAGGGTGGTCTTGCCGCAGCCGCTGCGCCCCACCAGGCAGTGGAACTCGCCGGGCGCGATGTCCCAGTCCACACGCTGTACCACCGGCGGCCAACCGGGGAAGGTGTAGCTCACCTGCCGCATGTCGAGGAAAGGCCCTGCCCGTTCGCCCTGAGCCGGTCGTTGCCCTGTATGCCCTTCGACAAGCTCAGGGCGGACGGTGGGAGACGGAGACTTGTTCATCTTCCTCAATCCCGGTACGGGGCGTAAGCCTCGGCCGCGTCCTCGGCCGACTGCTCGAGCTCGACCATGCGCACCAGGTCCAGCAGGCTGAAGCGTCCGTCGTGGTGCCAGCCGGCCTCGGGCGCCGTCATCTGTCCCAGGGCGCAGATGCGCGTGGCGCCGGCCGCCCCCAGCCCTTCGGCCAGGGCCTGCAGTTCCTGCGGCGCGGCGGCCAGGCCCACGGTCTGCAGCACTTCGCGTTGTGCGGCCAGCAGGGGCAGCGTGTCTGCCAGGCGGTCCACCGCCTGCACCTGCACCGTGCGGTTCAGCGCGCCGGGCAAGAGGGCGCTGGCCTGTTCGGCATAGGCCACGCACCAGGACGCTCCCGCATCACCGAGCAATTCCACGCCGGCACCGGCAAAACCTTTGAGTTCCTGGCCCTGGCGCCAACCGGCCACGCTGGCCGCTTCTTCCAGCGTGAGCGCGCGGCGCGCGAACTTGTGTTGCAGCGCGGCCAGTTCACCGGCCAGCTGCTGCGCGAACTCGCGCGGCGTGACGCGGCCACCGCGCGCCACGTAATAGGTGTGCGGCGAGTAACAACCCTGCTGCTCGTAACGCACCACGTCCAGCGCCGCGGCACGCGCCGTGGACTGGGCATGGCCCACATCGAGCGCGGCGGCCGAAACCAGGCCCACGCTGAGCTTGTGGCCGTGGGGCAGGAAACGCGTGCTCACCGGCACCTGCTGACGCAAGGCCGTCAGCGTGTCGTTGCCGCCATAGGCCAGCACCGTGTCGGCCTCGGCAAACAGCGCGCGCTCACTGGGCGTGTCGCCCCCCTTGAAGCTGACGATGGCCAGCACCCCGGCCAGACGCGGCTCGACCTCGGCCAGAAGGCGGGCGAACAGGGAGGCGAAGAGCGGCTCGGCGCTGGCCACCTTGCCGATGGCTGGCGCCTTGACCAGCAGGCCGCAGACCAGGCTCCACAGCGGCAGGCCCGGCACATTGCCGGCCCAGACATGCACCAGCAGCTCGGGGCCGAACGCGCGCGCCATGCCCCCCTTGGTGCGCGGCTGGAATTCGTCGAGCAGCTTGGGGTTGGCGAAGTCTTCGGCCACGAAGCGCTGCAGCTGTGGCGCGCGGAAGGTCTTGAGGTAGGCGTTGAGGCCCAGGCGCACCATCTCGGCGTCGAAGCCGGAGATGCGCGGCAGCAGCGCGTCGAGCTGCTGGCGGCAGGGATCGTTCGCATCGAGCAGGCGTGCGATGGCGCGGTCGATCACCGCGATGATCTGCGAGACCGGCAGGGGCTTGAGCTGGCTGCGGCCCTGCTCGCGCACGTGCGTGGCCAGGGTGCGCAGCTGCGCGGGCGTGAGCTGCGGCACCGCCACGTCGACCCGATCCGCGCCGGCACCGAAGGACAGGGCCTGCCACCGCACTTCGCCGGCGGGCAGCCCCGGCAGATAGCCTGCGCTGACTTTCATGACTGTGTCGCCCGCAGGAATTCGTCCACCGCCAGCGAGCAGCCCTTGGCCTGCGCGCCCTGGGCGCGGCCCAGCAGCAGGAAACCTCCCTCCACTTCCACGCCCACGTCCTCGGTGAGGATGGTGGTGACGGCGTTGAAGTTGCCCAGGTCGGTGTGCGCCAGGATGCCGCGCTCGCCACGGGGCATCTCCAGCCCCGTGAGCGGGTCCAGCACCCGCGTGCGGATCCAGTGCGGGCCGGACTTGAGGGAGGGCAGCGTGGCGTTGCCCGCGTCGTAGAACTGCGTGCTGAGTTCCGTCATGCCATACATATTGATGCAGGCGCAACGCGGCACACCGAAGGTCGATGCGAGCATGTCGTAGAAGACCTCCATGTCCATCTCGCGCGACTGGCCTTTGAAGCCGCCGGTGTCCAGCAGGCGGCTGCCGGCCGGCAACTGGAAGCTGAGCCCGCGGGCCTGCAAGGCATCCATCAGGTGCACCAGGCTGTAGCTCGCCCCCAGCAGGGCGAAGGGTTCGCCGCTGCGCTGCACCTGCGTCAGCGCGGCGCAGAGTTCGTCCATCAGCAAGCCCTCGGCGCCCAGGTAATAACGGCTCCCGGGCGTGCCGAAGTGGTGCAGGGCCAGGGCCAGATAGTGCGCCAGCGAGGAATTCGGCATGAGCTGTTCGCTCGGGAAAAGGATGCCCATGCGCATGCGCTCAGACCCGCCCATGAAACGCTGGTGGAAGTTCAGCGTCATGGACAGGTCGTAAACCTGCAGATGGGGGTGATAGTGCCGGCCCTTGACGTCGCCGCGGGTGGTGCCGCTGGTCATGAAGACGCGCTCGCAGGACTCGGGAGGCACGCAGCTCAGCGTGAGGTCCTTGAAGCCGTCGATGGACACGGCCGGGATGTCGCGCCAGCTTTTCACCGAGCGAGGCGTGCGACCGCGCTGCTGGCAGAACTTCCGGAAAGCGGTGCCGTGCTGGAACTGGTGCGCAAAAAGACGCAGCGCCAGGGCATTGAAATCCTGCTCATCCGCATCGGGCCGCGCGATGAAGGCCAGCACATCCGGGACCAGACCGGCTGTTTCCAACGACGATGGGTGTACTGCCTCTGCCACGACGACCTTTCCTTCTGTGCCTGGGCACGGGTGCTCCGAAAGGTGTGGCAGGGCCCGTGGGCGCTCTGTCAGCTCTTCTTACGTCGGCATGATCCGAGTCAAGTTCACGGGTTCGGTATCGGAATCGGTTCCCACCATCTCAGCTGTCCTTACGCATGGACAACACCCCGGAGCAGGGATAATTCTATGCCATGCGCCAACGCGCAGTGCCGCCGTTTGGCGTATTTCTTGCATCTGGAACGACATGAATGAAGCCTTGCGCATCGTGGTGGTGACTTCGGAACTGGGGGTCGGCGACCCCGCAGACGAGGACGCCGTGCAACAGGCTGAGCGCTCGCGCAGCCTGCGCATCGGCCTGCTGGAGAGCGGCTTCAACCTGATCGCCTCGCTGCCGGCCGACGTTTTCCTCAACGAGCGCATCGCCCAGCTGCAACCCGATATGGTGATCGTCGACGCCGAGAGCGACGCGCGCGACGCGCTGGAGCACGTGGTCATGGCCACGCGCGAGGCCCCGCGTCCCATCGTCATGTTCACCAACGACCAGGACACCTCGCACGTGCGCGCTGCCGTGGCGGCCGGGGTGACGGCCTATATCGTGGCCGGTCTCTCGGCCGAACGCATCCGCCCCATCCTGGACGTGGCTCTGGCGCGCTTCCAGCACGAGCAGGCCCTGCGCCAGGAACTGGCCGTGACGCGCAACGAGCTCGACGAGCTCAGCGCCGAACTCAAGGACCGCAAGACCATTGACCGTGCCAAGGGCCTGCTCATGCAGCGCCAGGGCCTGAGCGAGCAGGCCGCTTACGAGAAGCTGCGCAAGACGGCCATGGACAAGGGCCTGAAGCTGGCCGAAGTGGCCCAGCGCATGCTCGACGTGGCCGACCTGCTCTAGGACAGCGCACAGATCTCTTTTGGTGCGGCGCACCATTCCGGCGCATCCCCGCCGGTCAGCCTCCCAAAACCTCACCAGCTACTGATGGCTATGGGTTTTCAGCTATTGAATCTATAGCTTTCAAAAACATCCTCAAGCTGGCACGTCCTTTGCGTAGTAGACAACAAGACCGATAGCGGTCATCCGGCAGCCCGTCCAACGGCGGATGGGGCCACCGGTCCGGACAAAGGCGTCCCCACAGAGCACTGCTGCGTCGACTCGACGCGCAGGCCCGGTGCGGACGCCTTCTTTGTTTTCTTCATCGCCATTAGGAGCCAGCCATGCCCGATCTTCTGAACGCCAAACTCAGCCGCCGCGCCGTGCTGCAGACCGCCGCCGTCGGCGCCGTCGGCATCGACCCCGCACTGCGCGCCGCCGTCTACGCCGCGGGCTCCGACGCCCCCGAGAAGAAGGAAGTCAAGATCGGCTTCATCCCGCTGACCGACTGCGCCAGCGTGGTGATGGCCTCGGTGCTGGGCATCGACCAGAAATACGGCGTCAAGATCATCCCCAGCAAGGAAGCCAGCTGGGCCGGCGTGCGCGACAAGCTGGTCAACGGCGAACTCGACATGGCCCACGTGCTCTGGGGCCTGATCTACGGCGTGCACCTGGGTGTCTCGGGCCCCAAGAAGGACATGGCCATCCTGATGAACCTGAACCACAATGGCCAGGCCATCACCCTGTCCAAGAAGCTGGCCGACAAGGGCGCCGTGAACGCGGCCAGCCTGGCCAAGCTCATGGCCAGCGAAAAGCGCGAATACACCTTCGCCCAGACCTTCCCCACCGGCACCCACGCCATGTGGCTGTACTACTGGCTGGCCTCGGCGGGTATCAACCCCATGAAGGACGCCAAGGTCATCACCGTGCCGCCGCCCCAGATGGTGGCGAACATGCGCGTGGGCAATATGGACGGCTACTGCGTGGGTGAGCCCTGGAACCACCGCGCCATCATCGACGGCATCGGCGTCACCGCGGCCACCACGCAGGAGATCTGGAAGGACCACCCCGAGAAGGCCCTGGGCACCACGGCCGAGTTCGTGCAGAAATACCCCAACACCGCGCGCGCCGTCACGGCTGCCATCATCGAGGCCGGCAAGTGGATCGACGCCGGGCTGTCCAACAAGATGAAGATGGCCGAGACCGTGGCCGACAAGAGCTACGTCAACACCAGCGTGGACGCGATCAACCAGCGCATCCTGGGCCGCTACCAGGACGGCATGGGCAAGACCTGGGACGACCCCAACCACATGAAGTTCTACAACGAGGGCGCAGTGACCTTCCCCTACCTCTCCGACGGCATGTGGTTCCTCACCCAGCACAAGCGCTGGGGCCTGCTCAAGGAACACCCGGACTACCTGGCGGTGGCCAAGCAGATCAACCAGATCGATCTCTACAAGCAGGCCGCCACAGCCGCCAAGGCCGCCGTGCCCAAGGACGCCATGCGCAGCAGCAAGCTGATCGACGGCGTGGTCTGGGACGGCAAGGACCCGAAGAAGTACGCCGACAGCTTCAAGATCAAAGCCTGAGGAGAAAAACATGGTTAGTGCTGTTTTTCATGATTCCTCCCCCTCCCCCGCTGGGGGAGGGACGGGGTGGGGGCATGCCCTGCCTGAAACTGCCCCCACCCCTGCCCTCCCCCAGCGGGGGAGGGAGCAAACACCCAAGCCACCCTACGACTGGCGCAGCCTGTGGCTGCGCGTGATCCCGCCGGTGCTGGGCCTGGCCCTGCTGGTGGGCATCTGGGCGCTGGTGACCATCACCAGCAACAGCAGCATCCCCAGCCCGGCCGATACCTTCAAGCAGGCGCTCGACATCTTCAGCGACCCCTTCTACCGCAAGGGCCCCAATGACCAGGGCGTGGGCTGGAACGTGCTGATGTCGCTCGAACGTGTGGCTCTGGGCTTCGGCCTGGCCGCGGCGGTGGGCATCCCGGCCGGTTTCATGATCGGGCGTTTCACCTTCCTGAGCCGCATGTTCAACCCGCTCATCAGTCTGCTGCGCCCGGTCTCGCCGCTGGCCTGGCTGCCCATCGGCCTGCTGGTCTTCAAGGGCGCCAACCCGGCGGCCATCTGGACCATCTTCATCTGCTCCATCTGGCCCATGATCATCAACACCGCGGTGGGCGTGCAGCGCGTGCCGCAGGACTACATGAACGTGGCGCGCGTGCTGCAGCTCTCCGAGTGGAAGATCGTCACCAAGATCCTCTTCCCCGCCGTGCTGCCCTATATGCTGACCGGCGTGCGCCTGGCGGTGGGCACGGCCTGGCTGGTGATCGTCGCGGCCGAGATGCTGACCGGCGGCGTGGGCATCGGCTTCTGGGTCTGGGACGAGTGGAACAACCTCAACGTCAAGAACATCATCATCGCCATCTTCGTGATCGGCATCGTCGGCCTGGTGCTCGAGTTCGCGCTGATCAAGCTGGCCACCGCCTTCACCTTCGAAGAAGTGAAAAACTGAATTCACTCCCTCTCCCTCTGGGAGAGGGTTGGGGTGAGGGCAAGACCAGAAGAGCCCTCATCCCTGCCTTCTCCCAGAGGGAGAAGGAGTAACACCGGAGAACATCATGAGCGAATCGCTGAGCACCAAGTACATCGAAGTCCAGGGCGTCGAGCAGACCTTCAAGACCCAGAAGGGCTCGTTCCCCGCGCTGCGCGACATCAACCTCACGGTCGCCAAGGGCGAGTTCGTGGCGCTGATCGGCCACTCGGGCTGCGGCAAGTCCACCCTGCTCAACCTGATCGCCGGGCTGACCACACCCACCAACGGCACCCTGCTGTGTGCCAACCGCGAGATCGCCGGTCCCGGCCCCGAGCGCGCGGTGGTATTCCAGAACCATTCGCTGCTGCCCTGGCTGACCTGCTACGAGAACGTCTACCTCGCGGTGGAACGCGTCTTCGGCGCCGGCAGCAAGAGCACGGGCGCCGCGGCCGAGAACAAGGCCCAGCTCAAGGCCCGCACCGAGGCCGCCCTGGCCCTGGTGGGCCTGACACCCGCCGCGCAGAAACGCCCCGGCGAAATCTCGGGCGGCATGAAACAGCGTGTGGGCATCGCCCGCGCCCTGTCCATGGAACCCCAGGTGCTGCTGATGGACGAGCCCTTCGGCGCCCTGGATGCGCTCACCCGCGCCAAGCTGCAGGACGAACTGCTGGAGATCGTGGCGCGCACCAGGAGCACCGTGGTCATGGTCACGCACGATGTGGACGAGGCCGTGCTGCTCTCCGACAAGATCGTGATGATGACCAACGGCCCGGCCGCCACCATCGGCGAGGTGCTGGCCGTGAACCTGCCCCGCCCGCGCAAGCGCGTGGAGCTGGCCGAAGACCCGCGCTACATCAACTGCCGCAAGGCGGTGATCGACTTTCTCTACACGCGCCAGGCGCACGTGGAAAAAGCCGCGTAGATAAGTACACCCCCGTGCCGCGCCTGAGCGCGGCCCCCACCCTCAAGGGGGCGACACCAGCGGCCCGGCAAAGCCGGTTCCGCGGTGTCCCTGGGTTGAAAGCCGGGTACCACGGAGCCGCCCCAAGCCCGGGCGCAGATATTGCTTGCATTGAAATGAACAGGCCAAAGCCGGCCTGAAATCCCGCATTCGGTGCAAAGGCGCACCGGAGCGTTCCAGACGAAGGCGTCCGCACGTGTGCAGCCCTGCTGCCATGCACGTGCAGGCGCCTTTTTTCTTGCCCCACGGACAAGCACGATGAACAACTTGCGCAACTTCCTCCGCTCCGGCCACAGCCCCACGCTGCTGGCCTCCTTTGTGTACTTCACCTACTGCTGCGGCGTCTGGGTGACCAATGGCGCCATGGCGCCCTTCATCAAGGAATCGCTGCAGCTCAGCCCCGCGCAGATCGGGCTGATGCTCTCGATCCCCATCTTCGCCGGCGCCCTCATGCGCTTCCCCCTGGGCATCCTGGCCCAGTACATCGGCCGCAAGAACGCCACCCTGGTGGAAATGGGCGGCATCGCCCTGGCCCTGATGTACGGCTACTTCTTCGTCGAAACCTTCAACGACCTGCTGGCCATGGGCGTGCTGCTGGGCATTGCCGGCGCCAGCTTCGGCGTGGCGCTCTCGCTGGGCTCGGGCTCCTTCCCCGCGCGCTACAAGGGCCTGGCGATGGGCCTGGTCGGCGCGGGCAACGTGGGCACCTCCATCTCGGCCCTGCTGGCGCCGCAGCTGGCCCAGGCCTACGGCTGGAAAGCCGTGTACGGCATCGCCGCCATCGGCCTGCTGCTGCCGGTGCTGGTGATGGTCTTCATCGCCCGCGAACCCGACGACGTGGACAAGCACGCCAGCTTCCGCGACCACATCGCCTGCCTGTTCGAGAAGGACGGCTGGGCCTTCAGCATCATCTACGCCATCACCTTCGGCGGTTTCATCGGCCTCACCACCTTCCTGCCGAGCTATTACTACGACCAGTTCGGCGTGAGCAAGGTGCAGGCCGGCCAGCTCACCATGCTGGCCGCCTTCATGGGCGCGGCGCTGCGCATCTTCGGTGGCTGGATCTCGGACCACTGGGGCGGCATCAACACGCTGAGCGCCGTGCTGGTCATCATCACCGTCACCCTGCTGCTGTGCGGGCTGGCCGGCGGCTCGCTGGTGCTCACCACCCTGCTCATGATGCTGTGCTTCGCCGCCCTGGGCGCGGGCAACGGCGCGCTGTTCCAGCTGGTGCCGCTGCGCTGGCCGCTGTCCACGGCCGTGGCCGGCTCCATGATCGGCGAGATCGGCGCCCTGGGCGGCGGCCTGGTGCCCAACGCCATGGGCTTGTCCAAGCAATACACCGGCAGCTACTTCTGGGGTTTCGCCTTGTTCGCACTGCTCGCGCTCGGGGTGCTGGGCATGACACGCGTGATGCAGATCCGCTGGACCCGCACCTGGGCAGAGAAGGGAGGCCGGGCGCGCAGCGCCTGACCTCCCTTCCAGTGCAGGCTGAGACTTCGCGCAGCGAAGTCAAGCGCAGCGGGCCGAAGCTAAAAGGGAGGCCGCACACGCAGTGCGTGTCGCGCTGTCTCAGCGCACCGTCGCGGCCGACACGGCGAAGGGGTCGCCCTCGGCCTCGATGAAGTCGCCCAGGAAATCCAGAAAGCGCCGCACCGCGGGCACCATGCCCCGGCGCGTGGGATAGACCGCGTGAAAGATGCCGGGCTGCGGCGCCCAGTCCGGCAGCACTTTCACCAGGCGCCCGCCCTCCAGCTCCTCGCGGCACATGTAATCCGGCAGGAAACCCATGCCCGTGCCCTGCACCACCGCGAACTTCAATGTCAGCAGGTCATCGGCCAGCAGCCGTGGGGTGTGCACCAGCGTGAAGGTCTGGTCCTGGGGCCCCTGCAGCACCAGCGTGGCCCGGCCATCCACGGCGGACATGGCCACCGTGTCCATGCGCGCCAGGTCCTGCGGCGTGAGGGGCCGCCCCTGCCGCGCCAGCAGCGCGGGGCTGGCCGCCAGCACGGTCTGCGTCACCCCCAGCTGCTTGACCACCAGGCTGCGGCTCTCCTCCAGGCTCACGCGCACGCGCAGCGCCACATCAAAACCCTCTTCGACCAGATCGACCACGCGGTTGCTGACGCGCATGTCGACGCGCACCTGCGGGTAACGCGCCAGGAAAGCCGGCAGGATGGGCCCCAGGGTGGTCTGGGCCAGGGTCACGGGGCAGGCCACCCGCACCGTGCCGCGCGGTTCGGTCTGCACCTGCTCCACCGCCTCGGTGGCGGCCTCGGCCGCATCGCGCATGGCCAGGCAATGGCGCAGGTAGTGCTCGCCCACATCGGTGAGTGACAGCTTGCGGGTGGTCCGGTGCAGCAGGCGCACGCCCAGACGGCCTTCGAGTTCGGCCACCCGGCGCGAAAGCTTGGATTTGGGGATGCCCAACTGCCGGCTGGCCGCGGCAAAACCGCCGCGTTCGGCCACCTCGGCGAAATACAGCATGTCGTTGAGATCCTGCATCTGGGCCCTAATAATCCTATATTCAGGACAATATAACTCAATAAAGCCATCTAGTCATACATTGGCATCATCCTCAGAATAACGACATCGCCAACCCGCTTTATGAGGACCCCCATGAAAGTTCTGCACATCGACGCCAGCATCCTGAGCGACAACTCCGTTTCGCGCCAGCTGACCCGCACCATCGTGGCGGAATGGCAAGCCCAGCACCCGGGCACCACGGTGGACTACCTGGACCTGGCCGCCGAGGCACCCAGCCACCTGAGCGCCGAATCGCTGGGTTTCCGCCTGCCGGCCACCGCCACCCTGACGGACGCACAACGCCGTGAAAACGCCGTGTCCGAAGCGCTGGTGAGCCAGTTCCTGGCCGCCGACGTGATCGTGGTGGGCGCGCCGCTGTACAACTTCAGCATCCCCAGCCAGCTCAAGGCCTGGATCGACCGCGTCGCCCAGGTGGGCCGCACCTTCAAGTACACCGAGACCGGCCCGGTGGGCCTGGCCGGCGGCAAGACGGTGATCGTGGCCTCCACCCGCGGCGGCGTGTACTCGACGAGTGAAGGCGGCCGCGCCATGGAGCACCAGGAAAGCTACCTGCAGACGGTGTTCGGCTTCTTCGGCATCAGCGACGTGCGCGTCGTGCGCGCCGAAGGCGTGACCATGGGCGACGCCCAAAAGGCCGAAGCGCTGGACAGCGCCACCCTGCAGATCAAGGCCGCCACGCAGCAGGCTGCCAACCAGGACCAGGCCACTCTGGCGGCCTGATACGCGGCAGCGTTAAAAAGCCGGCCTCCGTTCAGGAGGACCGGCTTTTTTATGGGCGTAGTGGGCTGCTGACAGTCTCTGCCTGATCAGGCGTGGACTGGATTTTCAATGGAAGGGTTAGAGCGCTTCATGCTGAGAGTTCCAAAGCCGGCCCTGAACCACTTTCTCAAGAGACTTGATTTTTTCCGGCGCATCTGTGCGTAGCGCCTGCTGCTTCTTTGAGTCACGGGGAATCGCCTTGTATCGCTCGTTCTGTTCGTGCTCGTCCAATGCATCCCAAACAAGAGCATCTACTGCAACGAACTGAGACTTGATTTCAGGTGGAAGAAAGATGCCGTTCTTGGCAATGAAAACGTGAGCTTCGCGTGCGAGCGACTTTGCTTCATGCAGGCGATGCCAGAAAATGTGTTCAATGTAGTAATCGGTCTTCTTTTCCGCTTCGAGAAGCTCCGTTTTTTCCCACTCGTTGAGATCGCATGCTGAGACAAACTCTTCGAGTTGCGCGTCCGACATGGCATCTAGGCCTGGGTAGCTCTGCATTGGCGAAACGAATGCTGAAACTTTCCAGTAAGCGTCGTTGAGTTTTGCCCATGCCTCTGGCATGACTTCAAATTCTCTTTGATGCAGTTTCGTTGCTCGATCGAGCAGCGCATTGATTTGAAACCGAAGCTGCTCCAGCTCCTTTTGCTGAGAATGCCTATATGCAGCTAGTCTTTCTTCAAACTTCGTGTCGAGCCACTTCTCCCCAAATTTCCTAAAGATCGCATACGCGATTGCTACGACACCACCCCCAATGGCGGCGACGGCCCCAATGGCTTTAAAGAGTTCATCGATGTATTGCATAGCGCTCTAACTTGATAGGCAGCAAAACTGTCTGATGAACAAAGTTCAAGGCCATCAAGCCGCCCTCCCGTTTTCTGTTGTAAGTGCCAGATTTATATCAGCCTTCACCACAAAAAGGGAGTGCCACAGCGCAGCTGCCCCTACTTCGGCAAAAACAACAGCCAGTACACCAGCAGCACATTGAACAGCGCACTGACCCCGAACAACAGCTTCCACACAAACGCAGGGTCCCGCTGCAGCAGCGGCGAGGCCGGCGGCGCGGTGAGCGGGCGAGAAGCCCCGCGCTCCAGCGCCAGTAGGAACTCCTCGGCCGTCTCGAAGCGCTGGCGCTTGTCGCGGGCCACGGCCTTGAGCACCACGTGGTCGAGCCAGATGGGCACCTCGGGGTTGTGGCGGCTGGGCGGGGTGGGGTCGCGGTAATAACGGCCGCTCTGGTAGGGCAGCACCGCACCGTAGGGCAGCTTGCCCTCGGCCAGCAGCTGGTAGAAGGTGACGCCCAGGGCGAAGAGGTCGCTCTGGGCGTCGGGGTTCTCGGGCGGCACATTGGTGTCGATGCCGCCGGCGCGCACGGTGTAGCCCCATTGCTCGGGGTTGATGTAGCTGGGCGTGCCCGCGTGCAGGCGACGCATGGCCTCGGGCTCGCGCCCGCTCAGGGCCACGCCCAGGTCCAGCAGGCGCAGCACGCCGTCTTCGCCCTGGTGCAGATTGGCGGGTTTGATGTCACGGTGGACCACGCTCTGGCGGTGCAGGCGGCCCAGGGCCTTGAGCACCTGGGTGGCCAGTGTCACGGCCTGGGCCGGAGCGAAGCGGTGTTTGCGCTCCAGCATCTGCTGCAGGGTTTCGCCGGCATGCCAGTCATAGAGCAGATAAAGGGCCGTCTGCCCCTTGCCGGCGGGCGGCTTCTCGTGCAGGCGCACCAGGTGGTCGGCCGCGCGCGAGGTCTGCATGCACTGCGCCAGCCAGGCTTCATGGGCCAGCATGGCGCATTCCTCGGGGTCGTGCGCGCGCGAGGGGTGCAGGGTCTTGAGGGCGTAGTCGGTCTGGGTGTGGGCGTCACGGACGTGATAGATCAGGTTGATGCCGTTGTCGGCGGCCACCGCCTCCACGCGCAGGCCGTCGATCACCTCGCCCGGCTTCAGGCGCACCGGCACCGGCAGGGCCTGGGCGCTGCGGCTCACGTCCTGCAGCGTGGCGTCCAGCAGGCCCAGCACGCGCACCACCAGGGCGGTGGCGTTGTCGTTGCTGCCGGCCTTGATGGCCGCCTGCACCAGGTTTTCGCTGATGAGCTGCGCGTTGGCCAGCTCGGCCATCTCCGCCAGCATGCGCAGGCGCAGGGAGCCATGCACACCGTCGCTGAGCAGGATGAAGACATCGCCGACCTGCAGGTCGCCCTGGATGTAGTCCACCACCAGGCGGTCTTCCGCGCCCACCACCCGCATGAGCTGGTGGCGGAAATCGGGGTGGGGCATCACGTGGTCCACCGTGAGCTGGGTGACCTGCCCCTCACGCAGCAGGTAGGCCCGGGTGTCGCCCACATGGGCCAGGGTATAGGAATGCCCGCGCAGCACCAGGGCGGTGAGTGTAGTGAGGCCGGTGGCCGGTTCGCGCCGGCGGTTGGTGGCAGCCAGCCAGGTGTTCTGCGCGGCGATGATGCGGTCCAGCGCCACCGTGGTGTCCCAGGTTTGGGGCGTGCCGTAGTAATCACGCACCAATGTGGCCACCGTGGTCTGGGCCGCCTCCTGGCCCATGCCGCCGGCGCTGACGCCGTCGGCTATGGCCGCGATCACCCCCATGTCCTCATGCCCCTCTTCGGGCAGCATGGCGCCGGCAAAGTCCTCATTGACAGGTTTGGCGCCTGCCAGCGAGGTGTAGCCGATGTCCATTTCAAAGCTCATGCCAACCATTCCGCAAGATTGATGCCCGAGATGGTGCATTTTGCCCTTCGCTCCTTCACCAAGCAAAACTGGCACGACACTTGCAACGTTTCTGGCGTAACAGGCCAAAGCTGGCCCTGATCACTCATCCGGTGCAACGGCGCAGCGGATGAATACCCGGACGAAGGCGTCCCCACATGCATTTCCCCCAACCGGGTCGGCATCGTGAGGACGCCTTTTTTGTTGGCTCGCTTGATTTGGATGGATGGGGTTTGTCATGAAAAAACTCAAACTGGTGATGATCGGCAACGGCATGGCCGGCGTGCGCTCGCTCGAAGAACTGCTGAAGATCGCGCCCGAGCTGTACGAGATCACGGTCTTCGGCGCCGAGCCCCACCCCAACTACAACCGTATCCTGCTCTCGCCGGTACTGGCCGGTGAGCAGAAGCTGGAAGACATCGTCCTCAACGACTGGGCCTGGTACCGGGACAACGGCATCACCCTGCACGCCGGTTATATGGTGACCGAGGTGGACCGCGTCAAGCGCACCGTGCACGCCACCAACGCCAAGGGCGAGACCCTGAGCGCCGACTACGACCGCCTGATCCTGGCCACAGGTTCCAACCCTTTCATCCTGCCCGTGCCGGGCAAGGACCTGAAAGGCGTGCTGGCCTACCGCGACATCGCCGACACCGAGGCCATGATCGAAGCCGCCGCCAAATACAAGCACGCGGTCGTGATCGGCGGCGGCCTGCTGGGTCTGGAAGCGGCCAACGGCCTGATGAAACGCGGCATGACGGTCAGCGTGGTGCACGTGATGCCCTGGCTGATGGAACGCCAGCTCGACGACGTGGCGGGCAAGATGCTGCAGAAGTCGCTGGAAGACCGTGGCATGCAGTTCCTGATCGGCGCGCAGACGCAGGAGCTCGTGGGTGGCGCCGACGGCCGCGTCAAGAGCGTGAAGTTCAAGGACGGCACGGAAGTGCCGGCCGATCTGGTCGTGATGGCGGTGGGCATCCGCCCCAACACGGCGCTGGCCGAGAAGATGAAGCTGCATGTGAACCGCGGCATCGTGGTCAGCGACACCCTGCAGACCACCACGGACGCACGCATCTACTCGGTGGGCGAGTGCGCGGCGCACCGCGGCATCGCCTACGGCCTGGTGGCCCCCCTGTTCGAGCAGGGCAAGGTGCTGGCCAATCACCTGGCGCAGTTCGGCATCGGCCGCTACACCGGCTCGCTGACCTCCACCAAGCTCAAGGTCACGGGCATCGATCTTTTCTCCGCCGGCGACTTCATGGGCGGCGAAGGCACCGAAGAGATCGTGATGAGCGACCCGGCCGGCGGCGTCTACAAGAAACTGGTGCTCAGGGACGACAAGCTCGTCGGCGCCTGCCTCTACGGCGACACGGTGGACGGTTCCTGGTACTTCAAGCTGCTGCGTGATGGCCGCAGCGTGCACGACATCCGCGACAAGCTGATGTTCGGCGAATCCAATATCGGCGACGCCGGCCACGAAGGCCACAGCAAGGCCGCCGCCATGGCCGACACGGACGAGGTCTGCGGCTGCAACGGCGTGAACAAGGGCGCCATCTGCAAGGCCATCAAGGAAAAAGGCCTGTTCACGCTGGAGGAAGTGCGCAAGCACACCAAGGCCAGCGCCTCCTGCGGCTCCTGCACCGGCCTGGTGGAACAGATCCTGATGTTCACCGCCGGCGGCGACTACTCGGCCACGCCCAAGACCAAGGCCATGTGCGGCTGCACGGACCACGGCCACCAGGCGGTGCGCGATGCCATCGTGACCGGCAAGCTGCTGACCATCGGGGATGTCTTCAAGACCCTGAACTGGAAGACCCCCAACGGTTGCGCCAGTTGCCGCCCGGCCGTCAACTACTACCTGATCTCCAGCTGGCCCAAGGAGGCCAAGGACGATCCACAAAGCCGTTTCATCAACGAACGCAGCCACGCCAACATCCAGAAGGACGGCACCTACAGCGTGATCCCGCGCATGTGGGGCGGCGAGACCACGGCCGACGAGCTGCGCCGTATCGCCGACGCGGTGGACAAGTACAAGATCCCCACCGTCAAGGTCACGGGTGGCCAGCGCATCGACCTGCTGGGCGTGAAGAAGGAAGACCTGCAGGCCGTGTGGAACGACATCGGCATGCCCAGCGGCCACGCCTACGCCAAGGCCCTGCGCACGGTGAAGACCTGCGTGGGCAGCGAATGGTGCCGCATGGGCACGCAGGACAGCACGCAGATGGGCAAGGACATGGAACGCGCCATGTGGCGCATGTACGCCCCGCACAAGGTCAAGTTCGCCGTCTCGGGCTGCCCGCGCAACTGCGCCGAGGCCGGCATCAAGGACGTGGGCATCATCGGCGTCGATTCCGGCTGGGAAATGCACATCGCCGGCAACGGCGGCATCAAGACCGAGGTGGCCCACTTCTTCACCAAGCTCAAGACCGCCGAGGAGGTGCTGGAGTACACCGGCGCCTTCATGCAGCTCTACCGCGAGGAAGGCTGGTACCTGGAGCGCACGGTGCACTACGTGAACCGTGTGGGCCTGGACTACGTGAAGAAGAAGATCCTGGACGACCACGAAGGCCGCACAGCCCTGTGGGAGCGCCTGCAGTTCGCGCTGGACGGTGAACCCGATCCCTGGTTCGAGACCGGCAAGGCCCAGGTCGACACGCGCCAGTTCATCCCGATCAAGGTCGAAGGGGTCAGCGCATGAAACGCCGCGAACTGCTCGTCCTGGCCGGCGCCGCCAGCTGCGGCGTGCAGGCCCAGGTGCTGGACGTGAACGACGCCATCAACAAGGCCGGCCGCCAGCGCATGCTCTCGCAGCGCATGGCCAAGGCCTGGCTGGCCCTGGTGCACAAGACCGAAAGCACCGCCGCCCAGCAGATCCTGGACCGCTCCATGGCCCTGTTCGACCGCCAGCTGGTCGAGCTGAAGTCCTACGCGCCCAACGTCGAGATCCGCAAAACCTACGCGGACCTCGAAATCGCCTGGAGCGAGTACAAGGCCGCGCTGGTGGGCAAGCACCCCACGCGTGACGGCGTGGAAGGGCTTCTCAACACCGACGCACGCGTTCTGGCCCTGGCCCACCAGGGCACGGTGCAGTACGAGGCCGTGGCGAACAAGCCCGTGGGCAAACTCGTCAACGTGGCAGGCCGCCAACGCATGCTTTCACAGCGCATGGCGAAATACTTCTACGCCGCGGCCCTGAAAGTGGAGCCCGCGCAGGCCCAGGTCGAGATCACCAAGGCGCGCACCGAATTCCTCTCGGCCATGGAAGTGCTGCGCAACGCCCCTGAGGCGACGAGCGGCATCAAGGATCAGCTGGTCCTGGCCGACAACCAGTGGATCTTCTTCGACATGGCGCTCAAGGAAATCAACAACGCCGGCCCGAAGGCCCTGTCCGACATGTTCGTCACCAGCGAGAACCTGCTGAGTGTCATGGACCGCATCACCGGCCTGTACGCCGGTCTGAAAGCTTGAGGAGCAAGAAATGAGTGTATGGAAACCCATCTGCCGCGTCGAGGACATTCCCGTGCTGGGTTCGCGCCGCGTCGCGCGTCCGCAGGGCATGGCCGTGGCCGTGTTCCGCAACGACCAGGACCAGGTCTTTGCCCTGCTCGACCGCTGCCCCCACAAGGGCGGCCCGCTCTCGCAAGGCATCGTCTTCGGCACCAGCGTGGCCTGCCCCCTGCACAACTGGACCATCGGCCTGGACACGGGTTGCGCCCGCGCCCCCGATGAAGGCAGCACGACCCGCTTTGCCGTCAAGGTGGACAAGGGTGTGGTGCACCTGGACGGGCAGGAACTCGCCACTCTGGCGCTGGACATCCAGCCGCCTGTGGCCGGGCCCTGCACGCGGGCGAAATCCCCTCTCCCCTTGGGAGAGGGCTAGGGTGAGGGCAATGCCCACGATGACCCGGATTGCAGGCCCTCACCCCTACCCTCTCCCGGAGGGAGAGGGAGTCAATGCGTTCTTTCGCCGGGACTAGGCATGCACAAGGAAACACGCTCCACCTGCCCCTACTGCGGTGTAGCTGCTGACGCAGCTCACCGCGCTGCGGGTATAGGAAACACCTCCGTAGGGGCTTGGCATGCATAAGGAAACACGCTCAACTTGCCCCTACTGCGGCGTGGGCTGTGGCGTCATCATCGAGTCGCGGCGCGAGCAGATCATCGGCGTGCGCGGCGACCCGGACCACCCGGCCAACTTCGGCCGCCTGTGCTCCAAGGGTTCCACCCTGCACCTGACGGCCACGCCCGAGGTGATCGCGCAGACACGGCTGCTGCAGCCCATGCGCCGCCTGCAGCGCGGCGAAACGCCGCAGCCCCTGGGCTGGGACGCCGCGCTGGACCTGGCCGCCACACGTTTTGCCGACATCATCCGCACACACGGGCCCGACGCCGTGGGCTTTTACGTCAGCGGCCAGCTGCTGACCGAGGACTACTACGTCTTCAACAAGCTGGCCAAGGGGCTGATCGGCACCAACAACATCGACACCAACTCGCGCCTGTGCATGAGCAGCGCGGTGGCCGGCTACAAGCAGACCCTGGGCGCCGACGCGCCGCCGGCCTGCTACGAGGACATGGACCACGCCGACTGCCTCTTCATCGCCGGCTCGAACGCGGCCTGGGCCCACCCCATCCTGTTCCGCCGCATCGAGGAAGCCAGGAAAAAGCGCCCCGGCCTGAAGATCGTGGTGGTGGACCCGCGCCGCACCGACACCGCCGGCACGGCCGACCTCTTCGTGCAGATCCAGCCCGGCACCGACGTGGCCCTCTTCAACGGCATGCTGCATCTCATGCTGTGGGAGGGCTGGACGGACGCCAACTTCATTGCCAACCGTACGCGCGGTTTCGACGAGCTCAAGGCCACGGTGCGCGACTACACGCCCGACATGGTGGCGCAGACCTGCGGCATCGCCAAGGACACGCTGTACGAGGCCGCGCGCCTGTTCGCCACTTCACAAGCCACGCTCAGCCTCTACTGCCAGGGCCTGAACCAGAGCAGCAGCGGTACGGCCAAGAACGCCGCGCTGATCAACCTGCACCTGGCCACGGGCCAGATCGGCAAAGCCGGCGCCGGCCCCTTCTCGCTGACCGGCCAGCCCAATGCCATGGGCGGGCGCGAAGTCGGCGGCCTGGCCAATCTGCTGAGCGCCCACCGCGACCTGGCCAATCCGCAGCATCGCGCCGAAGTGGCCGCGCTCTGGGGCGTGCCCTCCGTGCCCGAGAAACCGGGCAGGACCGCGGTCGAGATGTTCCAGGCCGCTGCCGACGGCGAGATCAAGGCCCTGTGGATAGCCTGCACCAACCCGGCGCAAAGCATGCCTGACCTCAACACCGTGCGCCGCGCCCTGGAGCGCGCCGAGTTCGTCGTGGTGCAGGAAGCTTTTGCCACCCCGACCACCTGCGACTACGCCGATCTGCTGCTGCCCGCCACCACCTGGGGCGAGAAGGACGGCACCGTCACCAACAGCGAGCGCCGCATCACCCGCGTGCGCCCTGCCGTGCCCGCGTCCGGCGCGGCGCGGCACGACTGGCAGATCGGTGTGGACTTCGCGCGCCGCCTTGAAAAACTCCTCCCCGTTCGCCCTGAGCCTGTCGAAGGGCCGGCAGGGCTTCGACAAGCTCAGCCTGAACGGAATTTATTTCCCTACGAAACGCCCGAATCCGTCTGGAACGAACACCGTGAATCAACACGCGGGCGCGATCTCGACATCACCGGGATCACGTACACGCAACTGGACGAACAGCCGGCACAGTGGCCTTGCCCCGAAGGCCAGACCGTCGGCAAACAACGCCTCTACGAAGACGGCATCTTCCCCACCGAAGACGGCCGGGCGCGTTTTGCCAACACGCTCTACAAGCCCGTGGCCGAGCCGCGCGAATCACGCTTCCCCTTTGCACTCACCACGGGCCGCCTGCGCGACCAGTGGCATGGCATGAGCCGCACGGGCACCCTGGGCCGCCTTTTCGGCCACGTGGCCGAGCCCTACGTGCAGATGAGCCCCGGCGACATGACACGCCGCGGCTTCACCGAAGGCGAGCTGGTGCACGTCACCAGCAAACGCGGCTCCATCGTGGTGCCGCTGCAGGCCAGCGAGGAACTCGCCAGCGGGCAGGCCTTCATGGCCATGCACTGGGGCGCGGAATACCTCAGCGGCATGAGCAGCTCGGGCCAGCCCCTGGCCGGTGTCAACGCGCTGACCACCTCGGCCTTCTGCCCCAGCTCCAAGCAGCCCGAGCTCAAGCACGCCGCCGTCAAGATTCTCAAGGCCGAGCTGCCCTGGACCCTGCTGGCCATGGCCTGGCTGCCGCCCGAGAATGCGCTCACCACACGCGAGGCGCTGCGCCGCCTGATGGTGCGTTTCCCCTTTGCCAGCTGCGTACCCTTCGGCCACGAACGCCAGGGTGTGCTCTTTCGCGCCGCAGCCCACGAGGCCGTGCCCGACAAGCTGCTGATCGAGATCGAACAGTTGCTGGGCCTGGACGCAGCAGGCACGCTGCGGTATGCCGACCGCAAGCGCGGCCAGCGCCGTGCCGCCCTGCTGCAACGCGCGGGCGAACAGACCACGCTGCAGGCCGTGCTGCTGGCGGGCGACACCCGCGCCGAGGCCTGGATCCGCTCCCTGCTGCAGCAGGAACTGCCGGCCCAGAGTTATGGCCGCCTGTTGCTGCTGCCCGGTGCCGCCGCACCGGCGGCACTGCCGGCGCGCAGCCGCCAGGTCTGCACCTGCTTCAACGTCAGCGAAAACGCCATCGAAGCCTCGCTGGCGCAATGCGGCGGCAGCGAGAGCGAACGCCTGGGCGCACTGCAGCAGAGCCTGAAGTGCGGCACCAACTGCGGCTCCTGCGTGCCCGAGCTGCAGCGCATGGTGCGCCGCGTCGTGCCGCTGAAACAGGCCGCCTGAACGTCCGAGAAGCGCATGCACACATCACCCGCATTTCAGCCCGGCTCCTGCACACTCGTGGGCGCGGGCCCCGGCGACCCCGAACTGCTCACGCTCAAGGCCCTCAAGGCCATCCAGCGCGCCACCGTGCTGCTGGTCGACGACCTGGTCAACGAGGCCGTCGTGGCGCATGCCGCACCCGGCGCGCGCATCGTGCACGTGGGCAAACGCGGCGGCTGCAAGTCCACACCGCAGTCCTTCATCGAGAAGCTCATGATCACCGCCGTGCGCGAGGGCGAGCAGGTGGTGCGCCTCAAGGGCGGCGACCCCTTCATCTTCGGCCGCGGCGGCGAAGAGGTCGAACACCTGCAGGAGGCCGGCATCCGCGTGGACGTCATCAACGGCATCACCTCGGGCCTGGCGGCCGTGACCAGCCTGGGCGCGCCGCTGACCCACCGCGAGCATGCGCAGGGTGTGGTTTTCCTCACCGGCCACGCCAAACCCGGTGCCAGCGGCCCGGACTGGGCCGCGATGGCAAACACAGCATACGCGGCCCGGCTCACGCTGGTGATCTACATGGGCGTGAGCGGTGCGCAGCAGATCGAACAGGGCCTGTTGACCGGCCTGCCCGGCAGCACGCCGGCGGCCCTGGTGCAGCACGCCTCGCTGCCCACACAACGGCATGCGCTCACCACCCTGGATCAACTGCACGCCACGCTGGTGCGCGAAGAACTCGGCAGCCCCTGCATCATCGTTGTCGGTGACGTGCTGCAGGGTGTTTTGAATCTGCAGCAAGCTGGCCCGGCCTTTGCTTGGGGTACATGAACGGGGCCATCGGGTCCCGCCCTGCCCACGGTACCCGACATGAACTACCAGCCCTCCACTGCTGTCACGCCCTTCACACCCCGCGCTCCTGCCAAAACCCCGGTGGCCTTGCCGGCCCACATCAACGGCCTGTCCCTGGTCAACCTCGCCGCGCGCCAACGCATGCTTTCGCAGCGCATGATCCTGCAGACCATCCTGGCCGCCCGCGGTGATGCGCAGAAACTCGAGATGGCGCAGCGCAGCCTGCAGATCTTCACCGAGAGCCAGTTGCATCTGCTGGCCACGATGCGACAACTGGAAACAGCGAGCGCGCAAAAGATCGAAGCCACCTACCACGGCCCGCGCGGCGTGGGCCCCGTCATCGACAGTTTCATGCAGCTCATGCGCCGCACGCTGGAGCAGATCGAGCGGCAGGCCCCCGGTGTGGCCGAGACGCTGATCGAGCTGGTCGGCTTCACCGACCGCATCCTGGAAACGCTCAACGCCGCCACCACGGCTTTCGACGAGGTCACCAAGGCCAAGTCCGACGCGATGATGAAAGAGCTGGTCGGCATCGTCGGCGACATCCAGAGCGTGGCCAAGGAGGCCAAGGTGGTGAGCTTCAACGCCCAGATCATGGCCGCGCGCGCCGGCCAGCATGGCCGCGAGTTCGCCGTGGTGGCCAACGTGCTGTCGGACATCACGGGCGAGATCGACGGCCTCACGCGCAAGGCCGCGGTGCTGGCGGACCGCGGCAAGCTCGCGGCCTGAACACGGCCCATCCCGTCACCTGCAACGGATTTGCAAAAAGACCATAAAAAGACTATATTCAGGCCTTCTCATCCCGACGGAAGCCATGATGCGTTATTCCTCGCAAGTTAAGCCTATCAGTTATCTCAAGGCCAATGCCGCCGAGGTTCTGACCCAACTCACGGCGCAACGCGAGCCCCTGCTCATCACACAGAATGGGGAGGCGAAGGCCGTCTTGCAGGACGTTATGTCCTTCGAGCAAACCCAGGAAACTCTGGCCTTACTGAAAATTCTGGCCTTGGGCCAACAGCATGTCGCGGAGGGCAAGGTCAAGCCCGTGATCGAGGTGGTGGCACGTCTGCGCGCCCAGCACACCCGCAGTTGATGGCACGCCCACCAGTCACCTTTGAGGTCCTGCTCACTCAAGGGGCAGAACAGGATCTGGAGTCTCTCTACGGCTACATCGCTGAATT
The DNA here is from genome assembly GCF_054780335.1 of Curvibacter fontanus. Classification (NCBI taxonomy): domain Bacteria; kingdom Pseudomonadati; phylum Pseudomonadota; class Betaproteobacteria; order Burkholderiales; family Comamonadaceae; genus Curvibacter; species Curvibacter fontanus. Next base: position 299,573 of record NZ_BAAGWN010000016.1, on the reverse strand, counting down.
CGACAGCATCGCTAGCGCGGACCATGTGCTGAACCAGTTGCTGCACGTCACACAGGGTCTGGGCCTTCAACCCGAACGTGGCAGCTACCCCAAGGAATTGCTCGCGCTGGGCATCAAGGAATACAGGCAGACATTCTTCAAGCCTTACCGCGTGATCTACCGCATCAACGGCTCCCAGGTCATCATCTACCTCATCGTGGACGGCCGGCGCGATATGCAGACCGTGCTCGCGCACAGGCTGCTAGGCAACTGATCCACGCATCCACCCACAAGCGCTCACTACACTGCGGGCCATGCAGCAATTCTGAGGGACAGGGGTCACACGGGACAGGTTTCAGGTCTAGCCCTATAGCATCCATCACCCGCCCCGCACCACCCGCTGGTGCCGCCGACGACTTGCCTGGGTATAGACCCCATTGAGCTGGCGCATGCCTTGGGAAAGATTGCCGTCGGGCGTCTGGGTCAGCAGATGGTAGTGGTTGTCCATCAAACACCAGGCGTCGCAAAGCCAGTTGAAGTGAGTGACGATCTGAGAGAAGGTGACCAGAAAAACGCGCGTGTCTTCGTCGCCCTCGAAGATGTCCTCGCGTCTATCACCCCGCGCGGTGACGTGGTAGAGCGCGTCCGGAAAATCGATGCGTAGCGGGCAGCCTTGGTGGAGTCGGTCACGGCCACCCGACAGGCCGCCGATCGAGGCGCCTGGTCCTACACTCGCGTCATGCAGCAATTCGATGTGGTGGTGATCGGGGCCGGCGCCGCCGGCCTTTTTTGTGCCGGTGTGGCCGGCCAGCGCGGCAGCAAGGTGCTGCTGATCGACCACGGGGCCAAGGTGGCCGAGAAGATCCGCATCTCGGGCGGCGGGCGCTGCAATTTCACCAACCGCGACATCGATGTGCGCCAGCCGCACAAGCACTTCGTCAGCGAGAACCCGAACTTCTGCCGCTCGGCGCTCTCGCGTTACACCCCGGCCGACTTCACCGCCCTGCTGCAGCGCGACGGCATCGCCTTCCACGAGAAACACAAGGGCCAGCTCTTCTGCGACCGCTCGGCCGACGACGTCATCCAGCTCTTGCTGCGCGAGTGCGAAGCCGGCGGCGTGACACGCTGGCAGCCCTGCGGGGTGCAGGCGGTGCGCCACGGGGCCGCGGGCTACGGGCTCGACACCGACCAGGGCCCGGTCGCCTGCAAATCCCTGGTGATCGCCACCGGTGGCCTGTCCATCCCCAAGATCGGCGCCACGGATTTCGGCTACCGCATCGCAAAGCAGTTCGGCCTGAAGATCATCGAGACGCGCCCGGCCCTGGTGCCGCTGACCTTCGACGGCGCCGCCTGGGCGCCCTACGCCGGCCTGGCCGGGCTGGCCCTGCCGGTGCAGATCTCCACCGTTCGCCCTGAGCCTGTCGAAGGGCAAACCGCGAGGAGGCATGCTTCGACAAGCTCAGCACGAACGGTTTCATTCGACGAAGACCTGCTGTTCACCCACCGCGGCCTCTCGGGCCCGGGGGTGCTGCAGATCTCCAGCTACTGGCGGCCGGGCATGCCCATCCGCATCAACCTTGCGCCGGACCGCGACCTGCTGCCCCAACTGCAGGACGCCAAGCTGCGCTCGCGCAGACTCATCGTCAACGAACTGGCCACCCTGCTGCCCAGCCGCCTGGCCGAGGCCTGGGCCGGACGAGACCCGGCCTGGTCGCGCCCCATCAACGAGGCCGCCGACAAGGCCCTGGCCGCCCTGGCCGAGAAGCTCTCACGCTGGGAGCTCACGCCCACGGGCACCGAGGGCTACGCCAAGGCCGAGGTCACGGCCGGCGGGGTGGACACGCGGGAACTGTCCAGCCAGACGATGGAGGCGCAGAAACAGCCGGGACTGTATTTCATCGGGGAAGTGGTGGATGTGACGGGCTGGCTGGGCGGTTACAACTTCCAGTGGAGCTGGGCTAGCGCCCACGCCTGCGGCGTGGCGCTAGCCCAGCCCCCTGGGCGGAATTAGGTTCTCCCCCGCGCTCCCCCACTGCGTGTGGGTCGCTGGCCCCCATCCGGGGGCGGGCCGCCGCTGGCGGCCTTGGTCTGGAACCCTGGCCCGGCGCCCCGGACGGCGGTTGCCCGGCTGGCTTAACCCGCTATAATGCTGGACTTTGCTGGCATAGCCCCGCCGGCCAAATACTAGTTACAGGCGGGGCATTTCGCGGTACACGGCGTGCAGGCCCGATCTTCCTGCCCACCCTCTGCCCGCACATTTCGGAAACCATGACGTAATGACGACCATCCGTGTTAAAGAAAACGAGCCGTTTGACGTGGCTCTGCGCCGCTTCAAGCGCACCATCGAGAAACTGGGCCTGCTGACCGACCTGCGCGCCCGCGAGTTCTACGAAAAGCCGACGTCCGAGCGCAAGCGCAAGAAGGCTGCCGCCGTCAAGCGCAACTACAAGCGCATCCGCTCGATGCAGCTGCCCAAGAAGCTGTACTGATCGTCCTGGGGTCCCCGACCTCACTGCGCATCCAACAACCCGCGCTCGGGACGCCAGGCGCGGGTTTTGTTTTTTCTCCGGAGATTTCCCATGTCCCTCAAAGACCAGATCACTGAAGACATGAAGGCCGCCATGCGTGCCAAGGACAGCGAGCGCCTGGGCACCATCCGCCTGCTGCTGGCCGCCATGAAACAGAAGGAAGTGGACGAGCGTGTCACGCTGGATGACACGGCGGTTGTCGGCATCATCGACAAGCTGATCAAGCAGCGCAAGGACTCGGTCGCCGCCTATCTGCAGGCCGCGCGCCAGGACCTGGCCGACAAGGAAAGCGCCGAGATCAAGGTGCTGACGGCTTACCTGCCCCAGCGCCTGACGAACGAGGAAGTCGCCGCCGAAGTGAAGGCCATCGTGGCCGAACTCGGCGCCAAGGGCCCCGGCGACATGGGCAAGGTCATGGGCGCGGTCAAGACCCGCCTGGCCGGCAAGGCCGAAATGGGTCAGGTCTCCGCCGCCGTGAAGGCTGCGTTGGCGGGCTGACCCGGCTGCGCCGGGCCGGGGGCGCCAGACCGCGTCTTAAGCCCGGCCTAAGCCTGGCTGCGCTAGAGTGCGGGGATGCGTCTGCTGCTGGTGGAAGATGACTCGATGATCGGCGAAGCCGTGCTGGACCTGCTGCGCGCCGAGCACTATGCCGTGGACTGGGTGCGTGACGGCGAGATGGCCGACACCGCCCTGCGCGCGCAGGACTACGATCTGGTGCTGCTCGACCTCGGCCTGCCCCGGCGCGACGGCCTGGACGTGTTGCGCGCCCTGCGCGCGCGCCGCCAGCGTGTGCCGGTGCTGATCGCCACCGCACGCGACGCCGTGCAGCAGCGCATCGAGGGCCTGGACGCCGGCGCCGACGACTACGTACTCAAGCCCTACGACCTGCACGAGCTGCTGGCCCGCCTGCGCGCCCTGTTGCGCCGGGCCGCCGGCCGGGCCGAACCCGTGTACGAACACCAGGGCATCTGCATCAACCCCGCGACCCGCGAAGTGACGGCCCAGGGCCAGCCGGTGCAGCTCTCCGCCCGGGAATGGGCCGTGCTGGAGCCACTGCTGGCCCGTCCGGGCCTGGTGCTCTCGCGCGCCCAGCTGGAGGAGAAACTCTATGGCTGGAAGGACGAGATCAGCAGCAACGCCGTCGAAGTCTATATCCACGGCCTGCGCCGCAAGCTGGGTCCCGGGCTGATCCAGAACGTGCGCGGCGTCGGCTATATGGTGCCCAAGGCCGGACCATGAGCCTGCCTGCCCCGTCCCTGCGCGCGCGCCTGCTGTGGTTCCTGCTGGCCGCCATCGCGCTGGCCGCGCTGCTGCAGGGCTGGGTCGCCTACCGCAGCGCACGCGCCGAGGCCGACCAGATCTTCGATTACCACATGCAGCAGATGGCGCTGTCGCTGCGCTCGGGCCTGCCCGGCGGCAGCTGGACACCGGGCGCGGCGGACCTGGCCGAGGACGAGAACTACGATTTCGTGGTGCAGGTCTGGTCCTCCGATGGGCTGCGCGTGTTCGAGTCGTCCGCCGGCGCCGCCCTGCCCCAGCGCGCCGTGCTGGGCTTTTCGGACGTCAGGGCGCATGGCAGCACCTACCGCGTCTTCTCCCTGCAGACGCCCTGGCACGTGATCCAGGTGGCCCAGGACATGGCCGTGCGCCGCAGCATGGCCGGGACACTGGCCCTGCGCACCATCGCGCCCGTTGCACTGATGGCGCCGCTGCTGATGCTGGTGGTGTGGTGGGTGGTGAGTTCCTCCCTCGCGCCAGTGGCGCGCGTGCGCTCCCAGCTGGCCCAGCGCCATGCCACCGATCTGGACGAGGTCAGCGAGCTGGGTCTGCCCGACGAGATCCGCCCCCTGGTGCACGAACTCAATCTGCTGCTGGTGCGCGTGCGCCAGGCCTTCGAGGCACAGAAGAACTTCGTTGCCGACGCCGCCCACGAACTGCGCTCGCCGCTGGCTGCCCTCAAACTGCAGGCCCAGGGCCTGCAGCGCGCCCATGACGACACGGCACGCGAGCTGGCCGTGAGCCGGCTGACGGCCGGCATCGACCGCGCCGCGCGCCTGGTGGAACAGCTGCTGGTGCTCGCACGCCAGCAATCCAGCCCCGCGGTGGGCGCAGCGGCCGAGCCGGTGGCGCTGGCCGCCCTGGCGCGCCAGGTGCTGGGAGAGATGGCGCCGACGGCGCAGCAGCACGGCATCGACCTCGGCCTGGGCGCTGCGGATGAAGCGTTCATCCCGGCTTACCCCGAAGCCCTGCGCGTCCTGTTGCGCAATCTGCTGGACAACGCGATCAAGTACACCCCGGCCGGCGGCACCGTCGACCTGGAGTTGCAGCGCCGGGACGACCGTCTCGTGCTGAGCGTGGAGGACAGCGGCCCCGGCATCCCCGAAGCGGAACGCCAGCGCGTGCTCGACCGCTTCTACCGCGTCGCCGGCACCGACACCACCGGCAGCGGGCTGGGGCTGGCCATTGTCAAATCCATTGCCGATCTGCACAACGCCACGCTGGAACTGTCGGCTTCCAGCCGACTCGCTGGCCTGCGCGTCGACATCTCTTTTCCGCTGCCAGCCTGAAACCGGCCGCTGCCGGGGCCTGCGGCCATGCGCCGTGGCAGGCTTAAGCGTGGTCTAAGACTGCAGGCCCATCATTCACTGCATGTTCCATCCTGAAACGACCAAAGGAGTCACCATGCACAAGCGTCTGCTCACCCCCACCCAGCTTTTCCTGGCCCTGCTGGCCGCCGGCCTGATCGGCGGCGGCGCCTCCAGCCTGGTCTACGGCACACACGCCCAGGCCGCGACCGCCCCCGCTGCGGCCCCGGACAGCCTGCCCGGCACCAGCGCCAGCACCGACTTCCCGCAGATCACCCAGCGCTACGGCCCCGCCGTGGTCAACATCAGCGTCAGCGGCATGCGCAAGGCCTCCAACGATGACGAGGACCAGGGCGCCCAGCGCAACGGGTCGGGCATCGACCCCAACGATCCCTTCTTCGAATTCTTCCGCCGCTTCCAGGGCCCCAACGGCGGTTTCCCCTCGCCCCGCGGCACCCCCATGCACGCCCAGGGTTCGGGTTTCATCATCAGCGCCGACGGCCTGATCCTGACCAACGCGCACGTGGTGCGTGACGCCAAGGAGGTCACCGTCAAGCTCACCGACCGGCGCGAGTTCGATGCGCAGGTGCTGGGCGCAGACCCCAAGACCGATGTCGCCGTGCTACGTATCAAGGCCAAGGATCTGCCCACCGTCCCCCTGGGCAGCGCGCATGACCTGAAAGTCGGCGAATGGGTGCTGGCCATCGGCTCGCCCTTCGGCTTCGAGAACAGCGTGACCGCCGGCGTGGTCAGCGCCAAGGGGCGTTCGCTGCCGGACGACAACTTCGTGCCCTTCATCCAGACCGACGTGGCCGTGAACCCGGGCAACTCCGGCGGGCCGCTGTTCAACACACGCGGGGAAGTCGTGGGCATCAACTCCCAGATCTACACCCGCACCGGCGGCTACCAGGGACTGTCCTTCGCCATCCCGATCGAGGTGGCGGCCAAGATCAAGGACCAGATCGTTGCCACCGGCCATGCCAGCCATGCACGCCTGGGCGTGACGGTCCAGGAAGTGAACCAGACCCTGGCCGAATCCTTCGGTCTGGACCGCCCCGAAGGCGCGCTGGTCAGCAACGTGGCGCCCGGCAGCGCCGCCGAGAAGGCCGGCCTGAAGGCGGGCGACGTCATCCGCAAGTTCAACGGACAGGCCATCGTCGCCTCGGGCGAACTGCCGGCCCTGGTGGGCCTGGCCATGCCGGGTGACAAGGTGGCGCTGGAGGTCTGGCGCCAGGGCAAACGCGAGGAGATCCAGGCGAAGCTGGGCGATGCCAGCGAAAAGGCCACCGAGGTCGCGCAGGACACGCCCGGCAAGGGCCAGGGCCGCCTGGGCCTGGCCCTGCGCCCCCTGCAGCCACAGGAGAAACACGAGGCCGGTGTGACCGCGGGTCTCCTGATCGAGGACGCCTCCGGCGCCGCGGCCATGGCCGGCGTGCAATCGGGCGACGTGCTGCTGGCCGTCAACGGCACAGCTGTCAAGAGCATCGAACAGGTGCGCGCCCTGGTGGCCCGGTCCGAGAAGTCGGTGGCGCTGCTGATCCAGCGCGACGGCGACAAGATCTTCGTGCCCGTGCACCTCGGCTGAACCTTGCACTCACCCCGTCGCGACGCTCATCATGAACACCCAAGCCCATCGCCCCGCCCCGGCCCAGGACCGCCCATGCTGAAGACACTGCTACTCAGCCAGATCAGCAGCGGCAGGAGCCGGATGGACCGGCGCCTGTCGGCCCATATCCTGCCGACCTCTGCCACCATGATCGGCGTCTGCATGACGGTGCTGTCGATCGGACACCTCGCCCAGGGCGGTGAGTTCCGCATGATCGTCGACAAGCTGCTGGCCGTCGATGCCCTGGTGTTCCTGATCAGCTCGCTGCTGTCCTTCATCGCCATGCGCGCCGGGCGCCAGGGGCGATCGCTGGAAGTGCGCGCCGAGCTGGTGTTCACCAGCGGGCTGGTGCTGCTCGCTCTGATCGCTGTTGTGCTGGCCTTCGCCATATCCTGAAACACCCAAGCCCATGAACAACAGCCCAGCACGCCATGCCAGCGTGACGCAGGACGCCGCCATGCTCGCCATCATCGAGCACATCGTGCGCAAGCACCGCGAAGCCGCACAAGGCCATGAGCGCGCCGGCCGCGCTTCACAGGCCGAACGGGAATACGCAATGGTGCGCCGGATCGAGAACTATCTGGCCGGGCATCGCGGGCCGAGACGACTGGAACCTTGAGGCCCGGCCCCTTTCACACGGGCGCCGGGAAACGGAAGCGCAGCTGCCGGCCACAGGTGCGGCAACCGAGCCGCGGGTAGATCAGAGCGGTCGGCCCTGGCGAGCGAGCAGCCAGGCCGGTGCGTCCTGCAGCGACACCGGGCGCAGGAAACGCGCCAGTGCCGCATCGCCGACCGAGGTGCTCTCGGGCCGGGTGCTGCTGGGCCAGGGACCGCCATGCTGCTGGGCCGCCGTGACGGCCACGCCCGTGGGCACACCCGCGAACAGCACCCGGCCGGCAATCGCCATGGCACCGCGCACGAGCGCCTGCACATCCGCGCTCTCGGCCTGCGCGCCCCAGACCGTGACCGTCAGCGAGCCGCCCACGGCCTGCAGCACCTGCAGGGCCTGGGCCACGCTGGCCGCACGCACGACGAGGCTGCTGGGGCCGAAGACTTCCTCACGCAGGGTCAGCCTGGCGATGAAGGCGTCCGCGCTCACCTGCGCCAGCACCGGCCGCGGCGGCTGGCCCGCAGCGGCGACTTCGTGCACGACAAAGGCGGCGCCGGCCTCGCCCCAATGGGCCACGCCGGCGTCGAAGTTCCTGCGCATGCCCTGCGTGAGCATGGCGTGCGGGTTCTGGCCGGCCAGGGCCTGGCCCAGCTGCTGCACAAAGGCGTCGTTGACCGCTTTCGCATCGGCCTGCAGGGCGTCGAGCAGCACGATCACACCGGGGTTGGTGCAGAACTGGCCGCAGCCCAGCGCGATGGAGCCGGCCAAGGTCGTCGCCAGATCAGCGCCTTTGGCCTTCAGCTCGGCCGGCAGCGCGATCACGGGATTGATGGAACCGAGTTCGCCGTAGAAAGGAATCGGACGCGGACGCGCCGCGGCTTCGGCCGCCAGCGCGGCACCGCCGCGTGTGGAACCCGTGAAGGCCGCAGCCGCGATGGCCGGGTGGCGCACGAGCTGCACACCCACTTCGTTGCTGGCGCCCTGCACCATGCCCACCAGACCGGCGGGCAGGTTCTGCGCAGCCAGCACCTGGCGGATCAGGGCGTAGGTCTGCTGGGAGAGCTGCGGGTGGCCCGGGTGGGCCTTGATCACCACGGAACAACCGGCGGCCAGCGCGGCCGCGGTGTCACCACCGAGCACCGAGAAGGCGAAGGGGAAGTTGCTGGCCGCATACATCGCCACGGGGCCCAGGGGCAGCAGCCAACGCTGCATGGCGGGGTGGCCTGCGGGCGGGGCACCGGCCACGGCGGGATCGTCCGTGTATTCAAAAGGCACGCCGCGCTCGGCGATGTCGGCAAAACGTCGCAGTTGGAAAGCCGTGCGGTCGAGTTCGCCGTTGAGACGCACCGGACCCAGCGCGGTTTCCTGGTCGGCCATGGCCACGAGGGTCTCACGGCCGGCTTCCAGGCCCGCGGCCAGTGCACGCAGCAGGCTCGCGCGCTGCGCGCCGCTGCCGGCCTGCCAGAGCGCAAAGGCGGCAGCGGCGGCCGTGCAGGCGGCGTCGATGTCGGCCGGGGTCGAAGCCGTCAGCGTGCCCAGCACTTCGCCGGTGCGTGCGTTGCAGGAAGAGAAGGATGTGCTCATGGATCAGCTCGCAAAAAAGTTGGGAAATGCTGAACAGACCCCTCCGTTCGGACCGAGCTTGTCGAAGTCCTCTGCAAGTTATTGATTTGCAAAGAGAGCTTTCGACAGGCTCAACGCGAACGGACTGGTTCAGCGCACCATGCAGGGATGCTTGTTGTCGAATTTCCAGCCGGGGATCAGGTACTGCATGGCCGTGGCGTCGTCACGCGAACCCAGGCCATGCTGCAAATAGAGTTGGTGTGCTTTCTCGACCTCGACCATGTCGAGCTCCACGCCCAGGCCCGGCTTCTTCGGCACCTGCACGTGACCCCCCACGATCTTCAGCGGCTCTTTCGTGAGACGCTGGCCGTCCTGCCAGATCCAGTGCGTGTCGATGGCCGTGACCTTGCCGGGTGCGGCCGCGGCCACGTGGGTGAACATGGCCAGCGAGACGTCGAAATGGTTGTTGGAATGCGAACCCCAGGTCAGGCCCCAGTCGCGGCAGGTCTGCGCCACCCGCACCGAGCCGGCCATGGTCCAGAAATGCGGATCGGCCAGCGGGATGTCCACACTCTGCAAGGACAGGGCATGGCTGAGCTGACGCCAGTCGGTGGCCACCATATTGGTGGCCGTGGGCAGGCCCGTGGCACGGCGGAACTCGGCCATGACCTCACGGCCGCTGAAACCGTCTTCGGCCCCACACGGATCCTCGGCGTAGGCGACCACACCGCGCATGCGCTGGCCCAGGCGGATCGCGTCCTTGAGCAGCCAGCCGCCGTTGGGGTCCAGCGTCACGCGTGCCTCGGGGAAGCGTTCGTGCAGCGCGGTCACGGCATCGACTTCCTCGTCGCCGCGCAGCACACCGCCCTTGAGCTTGAAATCGTTGAAGCCGTATTTCTCGCGCGCGGCCTCGGCCAGGCGCACCACGGCCTGCGGCGTCATGGCCTCTTCGTGGCGCAGGCGGAACCAGGCGTTGTCGGCATGGGGCTCGCTCGCGTAGGGCAAATCGGTCTTCTTGCGATCGCCGACGAAAAAGAGGTAACCCAGCATCTCCACCGCATCACGCTGCTGGCCTTCGCCCAGCAGGGCGGCCACCGGCACTTCCAGATGCTGGCCCAGCAGGTCCAGCAGCGCGGACTCGACAGCCGTCACGGCGTGGATGGTGGTGCGCAGGTCGAAGGTCTGCAGGCCGCGGCCGCCGGCATCGCGGTCGGCAAACTTCTGCTGCACCTGCTGCAGCACACGCTGGTGGGCGCCGATGGGCTGGCCGACGACCAGCGCGCGCGCGTCCTCCAGGGTCTGGCGGATCTTCTCGCCGCCCGGCACCTCACCGACGCCGGTGTGGCCCGCGCTGTCGCGCAGGATCAGCAGGTTGCGCGTGAAGAAGGGGGCGTGGGCGCCGCTGAGGTTGAGCAGCATGCCGTCACGGCCCGCGACGGGGATGACGCGCAGCTCGGTGACCAGGGGTGTGGAGGCGTTGGGCATGGGCAGAAAGCAAGCAGGGAAAAGGAACCCGCCCCCGAGGGGACGGGCGCCGGGCCGGGATCAGTCAGCCGAGATCTTGCGGCTCGTGATGAGGTTTTTCCAGCGGGCGAACTCGGCCGCCTGGAAGGCCGTGAACTGCGCGGGCGTGTTGGCCACGACCTCGAAGCCCACCTCCAGCAGCTTGGGCTTGATCGCCGGATCGTTCAGCGTCGAGACGATAGCGGCGTGCAACTTGGCCTTGATGTCGGCGGGCAGGCCCTTGGGCGCGGCAACAGCCTGCCAGGAATAGACATTGGCGTCCTTGATGCCCAGTTCCTCCAGCGTGGGGACGCTGGGCAGCAGGGGCGAACGCTGGGCGCTGGTGATGGACAGGGCGCGGAGCTTGCCGGCCGTGATCTGCGGCATGGCGGTGTTGATGTTCATGAACGAGGAATCCACCTGGCCGCCCAGCAGATCGGTCATGACCGGGCCGCCGCCCTTGTAGGGCACGTGCACGCCGGTGGTGCCGGTCTGCTGCCAGTACAGCTCGGCCGTCAGGTGGTCGCTGCTGCCGTTGCCCGAGGAGGCAAAGCTCATCTTGCCGGGGTTGGCTTTCTGGTACGCGATCACGTCAGCCATGCTCTTGTGCGGCGAAGCGGCCGGCACCACGAGCACATTGGGTGCCTGCACGGCGACCGTGATGTAGTCGAAGTCGGTGAGCGCGTTGTAAGGCACCTTGGCCAGCAGGTGCGGGGCGATCACGAAGGGGCCGAGCGAGGACACGAAGAGCGTGTGGCCATCGGGGGCCGCGCGGGTGACGGCGCTGGCGCCGATGGTGCCGGTCGCACCGGCCTTGTTGTCAACGACAAAGGTGCCGCCCAGCTTTTCCTGCAGCCTGGGCGCCAGGATGCGCGCGATCTGGTCGGTCGAGCCGCCCGGCGGGAAGGGCACGACCAGCGTCACCGGCTTGTCGGGCCAGGCCCAGGCGCTGCAGGCAGCAGCCGCCAGCGTCAGCGAGGTCAGAAGTTTTTTCATGCTTGTCTCCTTCGTGGTGATGGGTCAGGGATGCTTTTCTACTGGGGTCCCAGTTTCTTGATCAGCGCGGCCAGTTCTTCGATCTCGGCGGGCTTGAGGTCGGTCAGCGGCGCGCGCACGGGACCGGCATCATGGCCGACGATCTTGGCGCCGGCCTTGACGATGCTCACGGCATAACCCTGGCCCTTGTTGCGGATCTGCAGGTAGGGCATGAAGAAGTCGCGCAGCAGGCGGTGCTGCGTGGCCATGTCGTCCTTGGCCACCGCGTGGTAGAAGTCCATCGCGGTCTTGGGGATGAAGTTGAACACCGCCGAGGAATACACGGGCGTGCCCAGGGCCTTGTAGGCCGCGGCATAGACCTCGGCCGTGGGCAGGCCGCCCAGGTAGGCGAAGCGCTCGCCCATCTTCATGTAGACGGAGGACATGAGTTCGATGTCACCGATGCCGTCCTTGAAGCCGATCAGGTTGGGGCAGCGCTCGGCCAGAATGGCCAGGGACTCGGGCGTGAGGCGGCAGACGTTGCGGTTGTAGACGATGACACCGAACTTCACGCTCTTGCAGACCTGCTCCACGTGGGCGATCAGGCCTTCCTGGCCGGCTTCGGTCAGGTAGTGCGGCAGCAGCAGGATGCCGTGGGCGCCGGCGCGTTCGGCCTCTTGCGCGCACTGGATGGCAAAACGCGTGGGCCCACCGGCGCCCGCGATGATGGGCACCTTGCCGCGGCAGGTGTCCACGGCGGTCTTGATGATGCGAGCGTATTCGTCACCCGTCAGCGAGAAGAACTCACCCGTGCCGCCGGCGGCGAACAGGGCGCTGGCGCCATAGGGGGCCAGCCACTCCAGGCGGGCGGCGTAGTCCTTGGGGTTGAAGTTTTCCTGGGCATCGAAGTCGGTCAGCGGAAAGGACAACAGTCCGCTGGACATGATGGATTTGAGTTCCTGGGGTTGCATGGTGGTGTCTCCGAAAAATTCTGAGCCTGAAAGACAAGTCAGGGCTTTGTTGTCAGTCATCATACAACATAGACCGGCCTTGTCAATGCCGTCCCATGGCCGCTGTCCAGCCCCGCCCTGGCTTGCTGAAGCCCTGCTCCGGGCTATTTGTTGTCCGTCAAATCCGCCGACAGCACGGCCGCGCGGCGACGGCGCTCCCGGCTGTTGGCCAGGTGCGTGCGCATGGCGGCGCGGGCCGCGTCCGGGTCCTGGTTGGCGATGGCGTCGTAGATGTTCTCGTGCTCGGCATTGGCCCGCAGCAGGTAGCTGCGCTGGGCCTCACCGGCGGCCCCGGAGGCGCTCAGGCGGGCCCGCGGGATGATCATGGAGCCCAGGGTGCTCATCAGTTCGGCGAAGTGCGGGTTCTGCGTGGCACGCGCAATCTCCTGGTGAAACTGGAAGTCGGGGCCCACGGCGTCGCGCCCCTCGGCCAGGGCCGCGGCGAAACCGTCGAGCGCCGAGCGCATTTCCGCCAGGTTTCTGTCTGTACGACGCGCCGCCGCCAGGGCGGCCGCCTCGGTCTCCAGGCCGATGCGCAACTCCAGCACGGCGATCACGTCATGCAGGGTGGCGATCTGCTCCGGGGCGATGCGGAAGGCCGCGCCGTCCCCCAGGCCCACGACAAAGGTGCCGATGCCGTGCCGCGTTTCCACCAGGCCCGAGGCCTGCAGCTTGGAAATGGCCTCGCGCACCACGGTGCGGCTCACGCCGAACTCCTCCATGATGGCGGCCTCGGTCGGCAGCTTGTCGCCGGGGACGATCCGGCCGTCGCGGATCCGGTCGCCCAGGGAATCAACGAGCTCCAGCGCCAGCGTGCGGGGCCGGCGGCGGTGGGCAAGCGGGAAAGCAGAGTTCATTAGGGATTACCCCAATCATTTGACATTGACAAGATCGGCCTGCATCAAGGAAGATAGTTGTATGACAACTGATGACAAAAAGCAAGTCATATAACAACACTTTAGCCGATCCACACCAACACCAGCCCCAAGATTTCATGCCGACCGCTCACGCCACCCCCCTGCGCTTTTCCCGACTTCTGCTGACCGGCGCCGCCGGCGGCCTGGGCAAGGAACTGCGCCCCCGCCTCAAGGCCTACTGCGATGTGCTGCGCCTGTCGGACATCACCGAACTGGGCCAGGCCGCCCCAGGGGAGGAAGTCATGCCCGCGGCCCTGGAGGACAAGGCCGCCGTGGACGCCCTGCTCAAGGGCGTCGATGCGGTGGTCCACCTGGGTGGTGTCTCGACCGAGCATGCCTTCGAGCAGATCCTGCCGGCCAACATCCTGGGCACCTACCATGTGTACGAAGGCGCGCGCCGGCACGGCGCCAAACGCATCGTGTTCGCCAGCTCCAACCACGTGACCGGTTTCTACCGGCAGGACGAAGTGCTGAACCCGAGCACCCCCATGCGCCCGGACGGTTATTACGGCCTGTCCAAGGCCTTCGGCGAAAACCTCGCCCAGTTCTACTGGGACCGCTACGGCATCGAGACCGTCTCGCTGCGCATCGGCTCCTCCTTCCCCGCCCCCCGGGACCGCCGCATGCTGGCCAGCTGGATGAGCTACGACGATCTGGAGCGGCTGGTCATGTCATCGCTGACCGCTCCGGTGGTGGGTCACAGCGTCATCTACGGCATGAGCGACAACAGCACCACCTGGTGGGACAACACCTCGGCGCGCCACATCGGCTACCGCCCCCAGGACAGCTCCGATCGCTTCCGCGCCGAAGTGGAAGCCCACCAGCCCGTGCTGGACCGCAAGGACCCGGCCGTCGTCTACCAGGGCGGCGGCTTCGTCAAGCAGGGCCCTTTCGAAAACTGACCGAGTGACCCCTCCCCCTTTTTTTTCCGCACCACCCTAAGCACAAGGAGACAACCGTGAAAGCCTATCCCCGTACCCTCATCACCCTGCTGGCCGCGCTCGGCCTGGCCAGCGCCGCCCAGGCCGTGGAGTTCCGCTCGGCCGACATCCACAACGCCGACGACTACCCCACCGTGGTGGCCGTCAAGTACATGAGCGAGGTGCTCGAGAAGAAGAGCGGCGGCAAGTACAAGATCAAGGTCTTCAACAAGGGCGCCCTGGGCACCGAGAAGGAAACCATCGACCAGCTCAAGATCGGCGCGCTGGACATGACCCGCGTGAACATCAGCCCCATGAACGGCATCTGCCCGCTGACGCAGGTCCCCACCATGCCCTTCCTGTTTCGCTCGGTGGACCACATGCGCAAGTCCCTGGACGGCCCGATCGGGGAGGAAATCCTCAAGAGCTGCGAATCGGCCGGTTTCATCGGCCTGGCCTTCTATGACAGCGGCGCCCGTTCGATCTACGCCAAGAAGCCGATCAAGACCGTGGCCGATGCCAAGGGCCTGAAGATCCGCGTGCAGCAGTCCGACCTCTGGGTCGCTCTGGTCGGCGCCATGGGCGCCAACGCCACACCCATGCCCTACGGCGAGGTCTACACGGGCCTGAAGACCGGCCTGATCGACGCCGCCGAGAACAACATCCCCTCCTTCGACACCGCCAAGCACGCCGAAGCCGTCAAGATCTACTCCAAGACCGAGCACTCGATGGCCCCGGAAATGCTGCTGATGTCCAAGCTGGTCTGGGACAAGCTGTCCAAGGCCGACCAGGACATGCTCCGCGCGGCCGCCAAGGAATCGGTGGCCGTCCAGCGCCAGAAGTGGGACGAGCAGGAAACCAAGTCCCTGGCCAACGTGAAGGCCCAGGGCGCGCAGATCATCGAAGTCGACAAAGCTTCCTTCCAGGCCGTGATGGGCCCGGTGTACGACAAGTTCATGACCACGCCCGAGATGAAGCGCCTGGTCAAGGCCGTGCAGGACACGAAGTAAGTACACCCCTGAAGCGCCTGCGGCGCCTCCCCCTCAAGGGGGCGCCGCCAGCGGACCGGCAAAGCCGGATCCGCGGCGGCCCTCGAAAAACCCCCTTTCAGTTCAAATTATGTACACGCGTCTTTGCGCCTGGCTCTCGCGCCTGAGCCTGGGCCTGGCCATCGTCGGCCTGCTCGCCGTGATCCTCTGCGTGCAATGGCAGGTGATCGGCCGCTACGTCTTCAACGACACACCGACCTGGGCCGAGGCCCTGGCCATGTTGCTCGTCCTCTTTGTCACGGCCTTCGGCCTGGCGGTCGGCGTACGCGATGCCGGCCACATCGGCCTGGAGTCGATGGTCCAGCTGCTGCCGCCGAAATGGCAGCGCGGCATCGAACTGCTGATCCACGCCCTGGTGGGCCTGTTCGGCGCCCTGATGGTCAAGGGCGGCTGGCTGTGGGCCTCCGCCAAATGGGACGAGAAAAAACCCATGCTCCCCGTACCCGACGGGATCGACTACGTGCCGCTGATCATCGCCGGCGCCCTGATCGTCCTGTTCTCGATCGAGCACATCGCAGCGCTGCTGCAAGGCAAGGAAGTGGTGCCCGCATGGAACTGACCGTCCTCGCCCTGAGTTTCACCGTCCTGCTGCTGCTGGGCGTGCCCGTGGCCTTTGCCATCGGCCTGTCCTCCGTGGCGACCATCCTGGCCGCCGGCCTGCCCGTGGCCGTCGTCTTCCAGAAGATGGTCGGCGGCATGCAGGTCTTCAGCTTCCTGGCCATCCCCTTCTTCGTCTTCGCCGGCGAGCTCATGCTCTACGGCGGCATCGCCGAGCGCATCGTGCGTTTCGCCAACAG
This sequence comes from Curvibacter fontanus, assembly GCF_054780335.1. Taxonomy (NCBI): domain Bacteria; kingdom Pseudomonadati; phylum Pseudomonadota; class Betaproteobacteria; order Burkholderiales; family Comamonadaceae; genus Curvibacter; species Curvibacter fontanus. The sequence goes on along the minus strand of NZ_BAAGWN010000016.1, from coordinate 283,531 downwards.
CCTGGTGGGCCATGTGCGCGGCGGCCTGGGCATGAGCAATGTGGTGGGCTGCACCCTGTTCGGCGGTGTCGCCGGCTCGCCCCTGGCCGACGTCTCGGCCATGGGCTCGGTGATGATCCCCCTGATGAAAAAGGAGGGGTATGACGCCGACTACGCGGTCAACGTCACCACCCATGCGGCCCTGGTCGGCGCCATCATGCCGACCTCGCACAATCTCATCATCTTCACGCTGGCCACCTCGGGCATCGCCTCGATCAGCATCGTCGGCCTCATCCTGGCCGGCCTGATCCCGGCCGTGCTGCTGACGCTGTGCAACCTGGCCGCCGCCTACTGGGTGGCCGTGAAGCGTGGTTACCCCACGCATGGCGCCTTTCCTGGCTGGCGCGAGGTGGGGCTGGCCTTCGCCGCGGCGATGCCGGGCCTGCTGGTGGTCCTCATCATCCTGGGCGGCATCCTCTCGGGGGTCTTCACCGCGACCGAATCAGCCTCCATCGCCGTGGCCTGGGCCCTGCTGATCACCACAGTGGTCTACCGCTCGCTGAGCTGGAAGAACTTCCTGAAGGCCTGCGCCAAGGCCTGCAAGACCACGGGCGTGGTGCTGCTGCTGATCGGCATCTCGGCCGCCTTCGGCTACTTCATGGCGCTGTACGAAGTGCCGCAGAAGACCGGCGACCTGATGAAAAGCGTGAGCAGCGATCCCTGGGTCATCTTCCTGATGATCAACGTGCTGCTGTTCCTGCTGGGCACCTTCCTGGACATGGCGGCCACCATCCTGATCTGCACACCCATCTTCATGCCCATCGCCATGCAGTTCGGCATGGACCCGCTGCAGTTCGGCATCGTGATGCTGATCAACTGCGCGCTGGGCCTGAACACGCCCCCGGTCGGTTCCGTCCAGTTCGTGGGCTGCGCGATCGGGGAGATATCGGTCGGGCAGGTCATGCGCTCCATCGCGCCCTTCTACGGCGCCCTGGGCGTGTGCCTGCTGCTGGTCACCTATGTGCCGGCCTTCTCGCTGTGGCTGCCGGGAATGCTGAAATGAACGCCGGCCTGGCAGGGCAGCCCGGCACCTCCATCGCCTATGTCTCCAACGCCGACAGCCGCGAGATCAGCGTGCTCGATCTGGACCACCGCAGCGGCGCCCTGAGCCCGCTGCAGACAGTGCCGGTGGACGGCACCGTGATGCCCCTGGCGCTCAGCCCCGACCAGCGCATGCTCTACGCTGCGCTGCGCTCGGAGCCCTACACCGTGCTGGCCTTCGCCATCGACCCGGCCAGCGGCCAGCTCGCCCCGCTGGGCAGCGCGCCGCTGCCCGACAGCATGGCCCATATCGCCACCGACCACACGGGGCGCTGGCTGTTCGCGGCCTCCTACGGCGGCCACCGCATCAGCGTCTCGCCGCTGGCGGCCGACGGCAAACCCGGCCCGGCCAGCCAGTTGCTGGCCACCGGCAAGAACGCCCATGCGGCCATCCCCGACCCGGCCAACCGCCACCTGTTCGTCACCAGCCTGGGCAGCGACCAGGTGATGCAGTGGCGTTTTGATGCGGCCACCGGCCAGCTCACACCCAACCCCGTGGCCGCCATGGCCGCGCGCACCGGCAGCGGCCCGCGCCACCTGGTGCTGCGCGCCGGCGGTCGCCAGGCCTACCTGCTGGGCGAGCTGGACGCCACGGTGGAGCTGCTCGATGTGAACCCCGAGCAGGGCACGCTGACGCGCCGCGCACACTGGCCCATCCTGCCGCCGGGGTTTGCCGGCAAGGCCTGGGCGGCCGATCTGCACCTGCGCCCCGACGGTCGTTTCCTCTACACCAGCGAGCGCACCTCGAGCACCCTGGCCATCTGGCGTGTCGATGCGGAAAGTGGCATGCTGACACTGGTAGGCCACCAGGCCACCGAACAGCAGCCGCGCGGTTTCCAGATCGACGCCTCGGGCGAGTGGCTGCTGGCGGCCGGCCAGCAATCGAACGCGGTCACGCTCTACCGCATCGACCGCGACAGCGGCCTGCTCAAGCCCGGCGCGCGCCTGCCGCTGGGCAAGGGACCCAACTGGATCGAAATGATCGACCTGCGCTGAAGACCATGACTGCTGCTGATACCCCACGCCGCCCCCTGCTGATCTCCATGCACGGCCGCGACAACGTCGCGATCGTGGCCAACGATGGCGGCCTGCCTCCCGGCACCGTGTTGCCCGCAGGGCCGACCCTGCGTGACCCCGTGCCCCAGGGTCACAAGGTGGCGCTGCGCGACATCCCGGCCGATGGCGCCGTGCTGCGTTACGGCATCCCGATCGGCTACGCCCTCAAAGACATCCCCGCGGGCAGCTGGGTGCACGAACGCCTGCTGAAGATGCCCACGGCGCGCGAACTGGAAGGCCTGCCCATCGCCACGGTCAAGCCCGAGGCCCAGGCACCGCTGGAAGGCTACACCTTCGAGGGCTACCGCAACGCCGACGGTTCGGTGGGCACACGCAACATCCTGGCCATCACCACCACCGTGCAGTGCGTGGCCGGCGTGCTGGACTTCGCGGTGCAACGCATCAAGACCGAGCTGCTGCCGAAGTACCCCAAGGTCGACGACGTGATCGGCCTGGAGCACAGCTATGGCTGCGGCGTGGCCATCGACGCCGAGGGCGCCGAGGTGCCCATCCGTACGCTGCGCAACATCAGCCTGAACCCCAACTTCGGTGGCGAGGTCATGGTGGTCAGCCTGGGCTGCGAGAAGCTGCAGCCCGAACGCCTGCTGCCCCCGGGCAGCATCCCGATTGACCCGCGCGGCGAGAACCAGGCGCTGGACGTGGTCTGCCTGCAGGACGAGGCCCACATCGGCTTCATGTCCATGATCGATGCCATCATGGGCACCGCGAAGGCCCACCTGGAACGCCTCAACGCCCGCCAGCGCGTCACCGTGCCCGCCAGCGAACTGGTGGTAGGTGTGCAGTGTGGCGGCAGCGACGCCTTCTCGGGCGTCACCGCCAACCCCGCCGTGGGTTATTGCACCGACCTGCTGGTGCGTGCCGGCGCCAGCGTGATGTTCTCGGAAGTGACCGAGGTGCGCGACGCCATCGACCAGCTCACCTCGCGCGCCACCACCCCCGAAGTGGCGCAGGCCATGATCCAGCAGATGGCCTGGTACGACGCCTACCTGCAGCGCGGCCGCGTGGACCGCAGCGCCAACACCACGCCCGGCAACAAGAAGGGCGGCCTCTCCAACATCGTGGAAAAGGCCATGGGCTCCATCATCAAGTCGGGCACTTCGCCGATCTCCGGCGTGCTGCCGCCCGGCGAGAAACTGCGCCAGAAGGGCCTGACCTTCGCCGCCACCCCGGCCAGCGACTTCATCTGCGGCACGCTGCAGCTGGCCGCGGGCATGAACCTGCACGTCTTCACCACCGGCCGCGGCACGCCCTACGGCCTGGCCGAGTGCCCGGTGATCAAGGTCGCCACCCGCACCGAGCTGGCGCGTCGCTGGCACGACCTGATGGACGTGAACGCCGGCACCATCGCCGACGGCGACAAGACCATCGAGGACGTCGGTTGGGAACTATTCCGGCTGATGCTGGACGTGGCCAGCGGCCGCAAGAAGACCTGGGCCGAACAGTGGAAGCTGCACAACGCTCTGGTGCTTTTCAACCCTGCACCCGTTACCTGAGCCTGCGGCTGGGCATCGAACTTTCGCAAACAAACCAGGAGACTCCCATGGTGTCCACCTTCCGCAAGACCCGGTCAGTCGCGCTGTTCGCCGCCCTGAGCCTGGGCGCGGCCGCCCAGAGCGGCCCGATCAGGATCATCGTGCCCTACCCGCCCGGCGGTTCTTCCGACATCATTGCGCGCGCCATCAGCCAGCCCCTGTCGGAGGAGCTGAAACAAGCCGTGATCGTGGAGAACCGCGCCGGCACCAACGGCAACCTGGGCGCGGACGCGGTGGCCAAGTCCCAACCCGACGGCCTGACCCTGCTGCTGTGCGACACCGGCGCCCTGGCCATCAGCCCCTCCATCTACACCAAGCTGGCCTTCGACCCCTCCAAGGACCTGCGCGGCGTGACCATGCTGGCCTACTCGCCCCACATGCTGGTGGTGCACCCCTCGGTGCCGGCCGCCAATCTGCAGGAGCTGGTGGCCCTGTCCAGGAAGACGACCCTCAATTTCGCGGTGACCGCCATGGGCAGCGCGCCGCATCTGGCGGGCGTGGCCGTGCAGCGCGCTAGCAATGCCAGCTGGGAGTACATCCCCTACAAGGGCGGCGTGCAGGCCGTGACCGACACCATGGCCGGCCAGACCCAGGTCACCATGAACGGCATGCTGGCCACCCTGCCGCACGTGCAGAGCGGCAAGCTCAAGGTGCTGGGCATCTCCAAGGCCACGCGCATGCCCCTGGTGGGCGACATCCCGACCCTGGCCGAACAGGGGCTCAAGGGTTTCGAGTCCGGCACCTGGCAGGGCGTGCTGGTGAACTCGTCCACGCCCAGGTCCATCGTGGACAAACTCAATGCCGCGCTGGTCAAGGTCATCCGCAGCCCCGACGTGCGCAGCCGACTCACCGGCCAGGGCGCGGAAGTCGTGACCATGAACCCCGAGGAGCAGGACAAGTTCTTCAACAAGGAACGGGCCCGCTGGCTGACCGTGGTCAACGAGGCCGGCATCCGCCTCGACTGAGATGGCGCTGCGTCGGCGCGGGGTCAGAGCGCCGCGGATCGGCTGAAGCCGCCGGTTTCCGGGGCCACCGCCAGGCCGGCATTGAAGAGCCGGTAGCACTTGCGGCCGGCCGCCTTGGCCTCGTAGAGCGCCGCGTCCGCGGCCTGCAGCAGCTGTTCACCGGTATCGCCATCCTGCGGCCCCAGGGCGATGCCTATGCTGCCGCCGGCAGACACCGTCTCCTGGCCTATGGTCACCGGCTGCAACAGGGCGTACAGCACCTTGTCGGCGATCAGGGCGACCGTCTCCGATGAGTCGACCTCCTCGGCCAGCACCACAAATTCGTCACCGCCGAGCCGGGCCACCGTGTCGATGCTGCGGATGGCCCCCGTGATCCGGCGCGCGACCTCACGCAGGAACAGATCCCCTACGGCGTGCCCCATCACGTCGTTGATGCGCTTGAAGTTGTCCAGGTCGATGAACATCACCGCCACCGACTTCTTGCGCCGGAAGGCGTGGTGAATCGCGTGGTTGAGCCGCTCGTGGAAAAGCAGGCGGTTGGGCAGGCCCGTGAGTGCGTCGTGGGTGGCTTTGTCGCGCAGCTCCAGGGTCACGTTTTCGCGGCGGGTGACGTCGTAGATCATGCCGTACCAGCCGACCACACGACCGGAGTCGGCGGCCTGGCGGGGCACCAGCGTGACTTCCACGGTGCACCAGATACCGTCCGGTGCCATCCTGCGCATGCCGAACTCGACCACATCACCGCGCAGCACGGCAGACTGGTAGCTTGTGAAGTCGCGCACCGAGCCTTCGCCCAGCAACTCGACCATGGGTGTACCCAGCAAAGTCTGCGCAGACTTGCCGAAGAACAGGGCCAGGCGCTGGTTGACGAAAACGCAGCGACCCTGCGCATCACACTCGAAGATCAGGCCCGGCAGGTGATCGGCCAGGAGTCGCAGATCGGTTTCCCGGGCCCGCGCGGCCTGAAGATCCAGCTGATTCTGGTTGTGGAGCTGTCGCCTCTCCGCATAACGCTCGAGAAAAGCACGTTGCAGGACCAGCGTCATCACCACGGTCATCGCCATGACAAGCAGCAAGGTCACGGCCGCGGATGTGACGGGTACCGGCTCGGCGTGAGCGACCAGGCCCATGGCCTGCCCCGTGACCAGCGTTACGACGGCCAGGCAGCTGAGCACAAACAGGGTGATGCAGTAACCCACACCCAGCGCCCACATGGAAAAGACCAGCAGGACTGGATAGGCCAGGAGGTAGGGGGTCAACACGCCCGGGCCCATGAAACTGAGCAGGGTGACCGCCAGCCAGCCGCCCAGGACCAGCAGGCGCAGGCCCCGCACGCCCCCCCAGAACCGTGCGGAACGCCCCACGAGCAACTCGGGGTATTCCTCGATGGGTGCGCGCCAGACGGGAAATTCCCCGGGTGGACCTGAGTTCATGGGCTCCCTTTGCGGTGCTGCGCTGCATATTAGCCTGCGCCACCCGCACTGTCACCCGGCAGTCACCCTGAAACGCAGCGCCCTTACAACGCCCCCAGGCCAGGGGCTCAGCTGCCCGCCACCTTCATGCGGTTGACCAGGATGGAGCCCACGGTCTTGGCGCCGTAGTTGTAGGCATCGGCGCCCACGGCCGTGATGCCCAGAAGCATGTCCTTCATGTTCCCGGCGATGGTGATTTCCTCCACCGGATGGGCGATACGGCCCTTTTCCACCCAGAAGCCGCTGGCGCCGCGCGAGTAGTCGCCGGTCACGTAGTTCACGCCCTGGCCCATGAGTTCGGTGACAAAGAGGCCCGTACCCAGCTTTTTCAGCATGGCGTCCAGGTCGTCGCCCGGTTTGGTGAGGCGCGAGCTCAGGATCAGGTTGTGCGAGCCGCCGGCATTGCCCGTGGTCTTCATGCCCAGCTTGCGCGCCGAATAGCTGCTCAGGAAATAACCCTGAACACGACCGGCGTCGATGACCGAACGCGCCTGGACCTTCACGCCCTCCTCGTCGAAAGGCGAACTGCCCTTGCCGCGCAGCAGGAAGGGATCTTCCAGGAGGTCGATGTGTGCGGGCAGCACCTGCTGGCCCAGCGAGTCGAGCAGGAAGGAGCTCTTGCGGTAGAGCGCCCCGCCGCTCAGGGCCTGCACCAGCGCACCCAGCAGGCCGGCGGCCAGCGGCGACTCGAACAGCACCGGCACTTCGCGTGTGCTGATCTTGCGCGCTTTCAGGCGGCTCAGCGCGCGCTCGGCGGCGTAACGGCCGATGGCCTCGGGCAGGGCCAGGTCTTCGGGATGGCGGTGCGAGCTGTACCAGTAGTCGCGCTGCATGCCCTCGCCCTTGCCGGCGATGGGCGAGACCGAGACGGAATGGCGCGAACTGGCGTAACCGCCATGGAAACCGCGGGTGTGGGCGCTGAAGAAATGCGACTGCTGGGCCGACACCGCCGCGCCCTCGCTGTTGGTGATGCGTTTGTCGGTGGCAAAGGCTGCGGCTTCGGTGGCACGTGCCAGCTCGGCGGCCTGGGCGCTGTCGATGCCCCAGGGGTGGAACAGGTCCAGCTCGCGCTGCGTATCGGCGTGCGAGGCGATGTCCCCGGCGTCGGGCAGGCCGGCCACCGGATCCTCGGCCGTGAAACGGGCGATGTCATAGGCCGCCTGCACGGTCTGCTCGATGGCGGCGCGCGAGAAGTCAGAGGTGCTGGCATTGCCACGGCGCTGGCCCAGGTAGACCGTGACCCCCAGGGACTTGTCGCGGTTGCGCTCCACGTTTTCGAGTTCCCCCTTGCGCACCGAGACACTGAGGCCGCAGCCCTCGGAAGCCTCGGCCCCGGCATCGGTGGCGCCGACCTTTTTGGCGTGCGCCAGGGCGGCATCGACCAGTTCTTCAAAGTGGGCGCGGCTGTAGCTGAAGCCGCTTTCGGCGCGAGGATCGGGTTTGTTCATGGCGAAGCTATGATACTTGCCCGTGTACGCATCCCTTGCGGCACTCTGAATTCACCCCACACATGTCCCGCAAACCCAAAAAAGGCTATTACGTCAAGGGCCAGTTCGTCGCCGAAGGCAGCGAACTCGACCTGGAGCTCAAACGCGAGCTCAGGGGCGACACGGACATCAGCCGCACCGACCTCAAGCGCGAAAGCACCGAGCTGCAAAAGCTCGGCGAAGCCCTGCTGAACCTGCGCGCCGACCTGCTGGCCAAGCTGGAGCTGCCCGACAAGCTGCTGGAGGCCATGGCCGAGGCCAGGCGCATCACCAACTTCGAGGGCAAGCGCCGCCAGATGCAGTTCGTCGGCAAGCTCATGCGCCAGCTCGACCCCGCCGTGCTGGACACCGCGCGCGCCACCCTGGTCGAGCAGCACATGCCCTCGGCCCGCGAGACCGCCCTGCTGCACACGGCCGAACAGTGGCGCGACCGCCTGATCGCCGACGACGAGGCCGTGGCGCTGTGGATCAAGGACTTCCCGCAAACCGATACCCAGCAGCTGCGCGCCCTGGTGCGCCAGGCCCGCAAGGACGCTGTGCCTGCGGACAGGACCGCCGTGTCGCAAGGCCTGGCGCCGCGCCAGGGCCGCGCCTACCGCGAGGTCTTCCAGCTGGTGCGTGAACTGCTGGCTTCTCTACCCCCTCTCCCCCTGGGAGAGGGCGGGGGTGAGGGCTGATGGCACGCCAAGAGCCCTCACCCTAGCCCTCTCCCAAAGGGAGAGGGAACAAGATTCAGGAACCCCACCATGAGTGACCCCGCTCACGACAAGATCAAGATCGGCATCGTCTCCATCAGCGACCGTGCCTCGACCGGCGTTTATGAAGACAAGGGCCTGCCCGCCCTGCAGGACTGGCTGACACGCGCGCTCAAGAACCCCATCAGCTTCGAACCCCGCCTGATCCCCGATGAGCAGGCGCGCATCAGCGCCACGCTGATCGAGCTGGTGAGCGCCGGCTGCTCCCTGGTGTTGACCACCGGCGGCACCGGGCCGGCCCTGCGCGACGTCACACCCGAGGCCACGCTGGCCGTGGCGCACAAGGAGATGCCGGGTTTTGGCGAACAGATGCGCCAGATCAGCCTGAAGTTCGTGCCCACCGCCATCCTCTCGCGTCAGGTGGCCGTGATCCGGGATAAAAGCCTGATCATCAACCTGCCGGGCCAGCCCAAGTCCATCCAGGAGACGCTGGAAGGTCTGAAGGACGCGGAAGGCCAATCCATCGTGGCCGGCATCTTTGCCGCCGTGCCCTACTGCGTGGACCTGATCGGCGGACCCTATATGGAAACGAACGACGAGGTCTGCAAGGCCTTCCGTCCCAGGTCGGCCCTACGCGCGCCGAAATAAGAACCGCGTCGCGCGCCCTCAGCGCGTCAGCGCCTGCGACGTCAGTTGCCCGGCCTGCGCAACGAGTTGCTGGCGGAACACCTCGGCAATCGGCGACAGCCGCTTGCCCTTGGGATAGACGATGTGCCACTGCGAGGCGATCGGAAAGCCCTGTACATCGAGCACGGCCACTCCCTGCGTGACGGGCTTGGCGGCCAGCGCGTGCACCGAAATCACGGCCAGCCCCAGCCCGCCGGCCACGGCCTCGCGCACCGCCTCGTTGCTGCCGAGCTCCAGGCGCAGTTCAGGCGTGTAACGCTGCTTGCGGAAATGCGCGTCGGCGGCCAGCCGTGTGCCCGAGCCCTGCTCACGCAGGATGAAGCGCATGCCGCGCAGGTCCTGCAGCTGCAGTCTGCGCCGGCGCGCCAGCGGATGCGAGGTCGCAGCGATCAGCACCAGCGGATTGGGCAGGAAGACCTGATCTTCGAGCTCCAGCTCGGCCGGCGGCCGCGACATGATGTAGAGATCGTCCAGGTTCTCGCGCAGGCGGCTGACCACGCCGTCGCGGTTGAGCACCTCCAGCGAGATCTCGACGTCGGGGTGGTGGCTGCAGAAGTGGCCGAGCAGGCGCGGGATGAAGTACTTGGCCGTGCTCACCACCGCCACCTTGAGCCGGCCGCGCGTCAGCCCCTTGAGGCCGTCGATGGTCTGGCCGAAAGCCTCCCACTCGGTGGCCATGCGCCGCGCCGTACGCGCCAGCTCCAGTCCGGCCTGGGTCAGGTGCACGCGGCGCGCCACCACCTCGTAGAGCGGCAGGCCCACGGCCTCGCTGATCTCGCGCAGCTGCATGGAGGCGGTGGGCTGCGTCACGTGCATCGCGCGCGCCGCGCCGCTGACGCTGCCGGTTTCGGCCAGCGCCAGGAAGAGGCGTAGCTGGCGAAAGGTTACGTTCATAGATAAAACTCTATGGATAAGTGCTTGAATATCGATTTTACTTTGTGCACCGGCACCCCCATCATTGCGCGGTCTGGAGACCTTCGATGCACAACCTGCTTGACCCCGCCATCCTGTTCTTCGTGTTCGGCATGCTCGCCGGCACGGTGAAGTCCAATCTGGAGATCCCCGCGCCGATCACGCGCTTCCTCTCGCTCTACCTGCTCATGGCCCTGGGCCTCAAGGGCGGTTTTGCACTCTCGCAGTCGGGCCTGACGGCCGAGGTGGTCACCAGCCTGGCCTGCGCCGTGCTGCTGGCCGTGCTCGTGCCCCTGCTGGGCCACCGCCTGCTGCGGCGCCTGGCCTCGCCCTTCGATGCCGCCGCGCTGGCCGCCACCTACGGCTCGGTCAGCGCGGTGACCTTTGTCACCGCCACCCAGTTCCTCGACAACCAGCAGATCGGCTACGGCGGTTACATGGCCGCGGCCATGGCGCTGATGGAGTCACCCGCCATCGTGCTGGCGGTGCTGCTGGCCAATGCCCAGCGGCGCCATGCGGGCGTCGGCGTGCTCCCCTTGCCCCATGGCGCCGCCGCCCTGACGCCACCGCAGCCGGTGGGCATCGGCCCCCTCCTGCGCGAGTCCCTGACCGACGGCGCCCAGCTGCTGCTGCTCGGCGCCATGCTGATCGGCATGCTCACGGGCGAGAGCGGCAAGGCGGCCATGCAGCCTTTCTCGGGTGACCTGTTCAAGGGCATGCTGGCCTTCTTCCTGCTCGACATGGGCCTGCTGACCGCGCGCAACCTCGGCCCGCTGCGCCAGCACTCGCCCTGGTTGATCGCCTACGCCCTGCTGGCGCCGCTGGTGCATGCGGGCCTGGCCCTGGCGCTGGCCACGGCGCTGGCCGTGCCCCTGGGCGACACCATCCTGCTCATGGTGCTGGCGGCCAGCGCGTCCTATATCGCCGTGCCCGCCGTGCTGCGCCATGCCATCCCCGAGGCCCAGCCCGCGCTGTACTTCGGCATGTCCCTGGGCGTGACCTTCCCGCTCAACATCCTGGCGGGCATTCCACTCTACGCCTGGGTGGCACAATCGGTGTTGAACTGAAGCGGTGGGCCGGCGCACGGGCCCGCCGCCCGTGACCACGTCAGCCCCCCTGCCCTTGCCTCACACACACCTCCTGCTCGCCCTGGCCGTGGTCGCGGTCTGGGGCACCAATTTCGTGGTCATCAAGTTCGGGCTGACCGAGCTGCCGCCGCTGCTGCTGGCCACCATGCGCTTCCTGCTCAGCGCCCTGCCCTGGCTGTTGTTCATCAAACGCCCGGCCGTGGCCTGGCGCTATCTGGTGAGCTATGGGGTCTTCATCGGCTTCATGTTCGGCCTGCTCTTCATGGCCATGCGCAACGATGTGTCGCCAGGCCTGGCCTCGCTGCTGATGCAGTCGCAGGTCTTCATGACGCTGCTGCTGGTCGCCTGGCTGCAGCACGAGCGCATGCCGCGTATGCGGTTCGGCGGCCTGGCCCTGGCCACCCTGGGTTTCGCGCTGATCGCCTGGCAGAGCTTTGCCCAGGCGCATGCCGACGTCACGCCACTGGGGCTGGTCCTGGCGCTCAGCGGAGCCCTGTGCTGGGCCTGCGCCAATGTGGTGTCGCGCAGCATCGGCCGTGTTGATATGCTCGGCTTCATGGTCTGGAGCAGCGTGTTTGCCGTGCCGCCTCTGCTGGGCCTGAGCCTGTGGTTCGAGGGGCCGGCCGCCATCACCGAGGCGCTGCCGCACGCCAGCCTGGCCGCCTGGGCCGCCATCGTCTGGCAGGCGGTGGGCAACACCCTCTTCGGTTTCGGCGTCTGGGGCTGGCTGCTGGCGCGGCACCCGGCGGCCACCATCACGCCCATGGCCCTGCTGATTCCCGTGTTCGGCATGGGCTCCTCGGCCCTGCTGCTGGGTGAACCTTTGCAGGCCTGGAAGCTCGGGGCCGCCGCCCTGGTGATGGCCGGCCTTGCCATCAATGTGACGCTGGGCCAGCGCCCACGCCCGGACTGATCACACCAACTTCTGATCCGGATCGGATTCAGCATTTTCATTTTATGTAATAATAATCATTGTCATTAACATTAACAACCATCTAACGATGAGCACCATGCCCAGTTCCAAGCACGTCCAGCGACTGTTATTTGTTCTTGCTGCCATCTTCGCCCTACACGCCCGGGCGGTGGAATACCCCATCGGTACGCCACACCAGCGTGTGGGCATGGAGATCGCGGCGGTCTACCTGCAGCCTGTCAGCATGGAACCCGACGGCATGATGCGCAAGGCCGAGGAATCCGACATCCATCTCGAAGCCGACATCAAGGCCTTGGCCAACAACCCCAACGGCTTCGAGGAAGGCGCCTGGGTGCCCTATCTGGTCGTCAGGTACGAGGTCACCAGAACCGACAGCCAGCAGAAGATCAGCGGCGAAATGATGCCCATGGTCGCCAACGACGGCCCGCACTACGGCGACAACGTCAAGCTCTTCGGCCCCGGCAAATACCACGTGAAGCTCACCATCCTGCCGCCGTCGGAGAACAGGCATGCGCACTTTGGCCGCCACACCGACCGCCTGACCGGCGTGCGCCCCTGGTTCAAGCCCTTCGAGGTGGAGTACGACTTCGTCTACGCCGGCATCGGCAAGAAGGGCGGCTACTGATCATGCGCCGCACCACCCTCCACGCCCCCCGGGCGGTGCTGGTGCTGTGCAGCGCCGCGCTGCTGGGCATGCCGGTCCGGGCCGCCCCACCGGAGCAGGAACTGCTGGACAAGCTGGACCGGCTCAACCGCCGGCTCGAGCAGCTGGAGCAGCGCAACGGCGAACTGGAAAAACAGCTGCGCGCGCCGCCGGCCGCAGCGGGCACCGGCGCACCGCTGGAGCAGCGCGTGCGCAAGCTGGAAGAAACCCAGCGGAAGATCGAACAGGGCATGGACTCGGAGAACATCAGCGAGAACGAGCCCGAACTCACCTCGCGCCTGAAGGCGGTGGAATACCAGTCGCTCAACACACTCAAGGCCGCGCGCGTGGTCGAGTCGCTCGAAGGCGTGACCGCCGGCGTGAGCCTGACCACGGTAGCGCAAAGCCCGCACGGCGTGGCGGCCGGCTCGCCCGCGGGCACGGAGAACAGCCAGCTCAACTACCGCGCCGATGCCTTCGTCACCCTGCCCCTGCCCAAGGTCGGCGACACCGAGAGCCGTATCTTCACCCACTTCCGCATGGGCCAGGGTTCGGGCCTGAACGCGCTGACCAGCTACTCCAAACCCAACGCCACCGCGTTTCGCGTGCAATCAGCGCAGCCCGACGACTCCGTGGCCGTGCTGGGCCAGGCCTGGTACCAGGCCACCATCCCGCTGCCCTTCGGCGGCTTCAAGCCGCACTCGCGCGAGCAACTGGAAGTCAATTTCGGCAAGATGGACCCCTTCGTCTTCTTCGACCAGAACGCCGCGGCCAACGACGAGACGCGCCAGTTCCTCAACACGGTCTTCGTGCACAACGCCCTGCTCGACGCCGGCAGCGACATCGGTGTGGACGCCAACGGCTTCACGCCGGGCTTTCGCCTCTCCTACCTGAACCAGCGCACCAGGAGCGAAGCCTGGCGCCTGTCGCTGGGCGTCTTCGGGGCCGGCAAGGGCGCCAACTACCAACAGTTCTTCACCTCGCCGCTGATCCTGGCGCAGGCCGAGACGCAACTGCGCTGGGACGGCAACCCCGGCAACTACCGCATCTACTACTGGCAGAACGGCCAGGCCCCGGGATATGACGGCGTGACCCGCCTGCGCAACGGCTGGGGCCTGTCGGTGGACCAGCGCACGGGTGATGCCTGGACGCTGTTCGGCCGCTGGGGCCAGCACATCCACAGCGGCGGCGCGCGCTTCGACCGTGCCCTCACGCTGGGTGCGGAGGTCGCCGGCTTCGCCTGGGATCGCGGAGGCGACTCCCTCGGCATGGCCCTGGCCTGGATGAACACCAGCGATCACTTCACGCTCAACTCGGCCACGGCCGACGCCAACGGCGACGGCATTCCGGACTACGGCTACGCCGCCGGCAAGGGCGAACAGGTGGCCGAGCTGTACTATCGCTACCGCATCAACAAGCAGTTCGAGATCTCGCCCGACCTGCAGTACATCGTACGCCCGGGCGCCTCCCCCGAGGCCGGCGCCATCACCGTCATCGGCGTGCGCGCCCAGCTCACCTTTTGAGGCCCGCCATGATCCGCCCCCCCTTCCGTGCGCACCTCGCCGCCCTGCTGCTGGCCTGCGTCCTGGCGCCCGTGCAAGCCCAGGACATGCCGAGCTTCCAGCTTCTCATCAAGGACGGTCGCTTCCACCCCGAAACCCTCGAGGTGCCGGCCCACACCCGCTTCCGCCTGCTGATCAGGAACGAGGGCCCGGGCGCGGAAGAGTTCGAGAGCGTGGAACTGCGCAAGGAAAAAGTGCTGGCCCCGGGCGCCTCCAGCTTCTTGATCTTCCAGCCGCTCAAGCCCGGCACCTACAAGTTCTTCGGAGACTTCCACCCGGACACGGCCCAGGGCCGGTTCATCGCGAAGTGAGAGCAGCCCATGGGTAATTCCCTGTTCGTCGTCTGGCGCGATTTCCGCCTCGGTGGCTTCCTGCTGCTCCTGCTTGCAATCGCCCTCCTGGTGGCCGTCTATGCGGCTTACTGGGCCGGCGTCGTGCTGGTGCAGCGCCGCCTGAACCGCCATGCGTGAAATTCCGATTGTTCCGCACACCGTTGCCGCCACCGGCAGCAAAGATCCGGGCTGGCTGGCACGGATGGGGGTCGCCATGCAGGTCCATCGGCGGGCCATCATGGCGCTGCAATGGATCGTGGTCGTGGCCTACGTGGTGCTACTGGTCGTGCCGGCCTTCATGCCGCTGCCGCCCGAGGAGGCCCACATCTACAACAACCTGCGCCTGTTCGCGCAGTTCCTGTTCTGGGGCATCTGGTGGCCCTTCGTCATGCTGAGCATGATGCTGCTGGGACGTGTCTGGTGCGGCGTCCTCTGCCCGGAAGGCACGCTCACCGAAATCGCCAGCCGCCATGGCCTGGGCCGCGCCATCCCGCGCTGGATCCGCTGGAGCGGCTGGCCCTTCGTCGCTTTCGTCTGCACCACGGTCTACGGCCAGCTGGTCAGCGTCTACGAATACCCGCAAGCCGCCCTGCTGGTGCTGGGTGGCTCCAGCGTCGCGGCGGTGGCCGTGGGCCTGGTCTACGGCCGGGGCTCGCGTGTCTGGTGCCGCTACCTGTGCCCGGCCAATGGCGTGTTCTCCCTGCTGGCCAAGATTGCCCCCGTGCATTTCCGCGTCGACGAGCAGGCCTGGAAAGCCAGCACCGAACGCCGGCCCATGGTGAACTGCGCGCCCCTGATCGACATCCGCCACATGAAGAGCGCCTCGGCCTGCCATGCCTGCGGCCGCTGCAGCGGCTATCGCGGCGCGGTGCAGCTGGCCGTACGCCCGCCGGCGCAGGAAATCCGGGCCACACGCAACAAGGATGTCTCGACCGAAGAGGCGCTGACGCTGCTGCTCGGCGTGCTGGGCATCGCAACGGCGGCCTTTTTGTGGTCGTCCAGCCGCGCGCTGGTGCAGGTGAAGTCCCTGTTGGCGAACTGGCTGGTGGAACACGACGTCTTGTGGCCCCTGAATGACGATGCCCCCTGGTGGCTGCTGACGCATTACCCCGCCGCCAACGACATGTTCACCTGGCTCGACGGCTTCTGCATCCTGGCCTACATCCTGGGCGGCGGCCTGGCGGTGGGACTGGCGGTGCTGGCCGGCATCCGGCTGGCCGCCCGCGTGGCCGCCGATGCGGACCTCTCGTGGCAGCGCCTGTCGCTGGCTCTCGTGCCGCTGGCGGGCATGAGCATCTTCCTCGGCCTGTCCATGCTGACGCTCGGGCACCTCAAGGCCGAGCGTGTCTCGCTGGAATGGGTGGCGCCGGTGCGGGTCGTGCTGCTGGTTCTGGGCAGCAGCTTTGCCGCCTGGCTGGGGGCACGCTTGCTGCTGCGCAGCGCGACGGCACGCAAGGTGATCGCTTACGCGCTTTTCCTGCTGCCGGTTGCCCTGATCGACACGATCTGGGCGCTCAACTTCTTCTGACCGGGCGGCTGGCCGTCTACTTGCCGACCAGCTGGTTGAGCTTGGCAGCCTCGAACAGTTCTTCGCGCGCGGCGTCGCCGGGTACGCAATCGGAGATCGCTTTGCCCGAGGACAGCTTCTCGATGGCCTGCCACAGCAGGGCAATCTGGTGCTCCTGCGAACCCGCGTTGTCGATCAGGCCCTTCATGGCCTGGCTCAGCGGATCGTCCTCCTGCGTGATGCCGTAGGCCGTGAACTTCCTCTCCGGCGCGGTCACGTCGGCGCTTTCGCCGGCCCTGGACGGGATGATGCGCGCCGGGATGCCCACGGCCGTGGCGCCGGCCGGCACCGGCTTGATGACCACCGCATTGCTGCCGATCTTGGCGCCGTCGCCCACCTCGAAACCACCGAGCACCTTGGCGCCCGCGCTCACCACCACGTCGCGGCCCAGTGTGGGGTGGCGCTTGGTGCCCTTGTAGAGCGAGGTGCCGCCCAATGTGACGCCGTGGTAGATGGTGCAGCCGTCGCCCACCTCGGCGGTCTCGCCGATCACCACACCCATGCCGTGGTCGATGAAAACACGCTGACCGATCTTCGCGCCCGGGTGGATCTCGATGCCCGTGAACCAGCGGCCGAAGTGTGAAATGAAGCGCCCCAGCCACTTGAGGCCGTGGGTCCAGCACCAGTGGCCCCAGCGGTGCATCACGATGGCGTGCAGGCCGGGGTAGCAGGTCAGCACCTCCCAGGCGCTGCGGGCGGCCGGGTCGCGGTCGAGGATGCACTGGATGTCGGAGCGGAGGCGGGAAAACATAGGCTTAGTCTAGCGCTTAGCCTTGTCCGCCGTCTCCAGCATGGCCTTGGCAACACCTCTGAGGATATGGATTTCCTCCTGGCTCAGGTCCGCGCGGTTGAAGAGGCTGTTGAGCCGCGGCATGAGCTTCTTGGGCGCCTCGGGGTCGAGAAAGCCCACCGCCACCAGGGCCTGCTCCAGGTGCGCCAGCAAACCGGCCACCTGCGCCGCGTCGGCGCGCACTTTCTCCGTTCGGGCTGAGCCTGTCGAAGCCGGCTGCCCAACGACCGGCTCAGGGCGGACGGAATGTGCGAACCCACCCAAGGCCAGCCGCCATTCGTAGGCGATCACCTGCAGGGCCGAGGCCAGGTTGAGCGAGCCGAACTTCGGATTGGTCGGGATGCTCAGGGCCACATGGCAGCGGTAGACGTCCTCGTTGCGCATGCCGAAGCGCTCGGAACCGAAAAGAAACGCCACGCCCTGGCTGCCGGCCTCGGGCGTGGCCGTCTGCGCCAGCTGCGCGAAGTGCTCGCGCGGCGCGCGTGTGGGCGGACCGAAATCGCGCGGGGTCATGGCGGTGGCGCACAGATGGGTCATGCCCTCCAGCGCCTCGTCCAGGGTCTCGACGATGCGGGCGTTGTCCAGCACATCCAGCGCCCCGCTGGCGCGCTGGATGGTTTCCTCGCGTCGCAGCACATTGGCCCAGCGCGGGGCCACCAGCACCAGTTCGTCGAAACCCATGACCTTGATGGCGCGCGCGGCCGCGCCCACATTGCCGGCGTGACTGGTCTGGATCAGCACGAAACGGGTGCGAAAGGCGGGGCTTTGGGGGCTGGTTTGCATGAAAAACGGATGAGACGGGTAAAATCTGGGCTTATTGTCGCCGCCCGCATCGCCGGACGGCGTTTTTGCTCTTCCAGCCAGCCGGGGCCTGCGCACTGCGCAGCCCCTCAACGCCTCACAATTTATGTCGTCCCCCAATCTGCACCCCATGCTCAACGTGGCCATCAAGGCCGCCCGCGCCGCCGGCGCCATCATCAACCGCGCTGCGCTCGACGTCGAGGCCGTGCGCGTCTCGCAGAAGCAGGTGAACGACTTCGTGACCGAGGTGGACCACGCCAGCGAAGAGACCATCATCGAGACCCTGCTGACCGCCTATCCGGGCCACGCCATCTGGGGCGAGGAAACCGGCCGCACACGCGGCGCCCAGGATTCCGACCACGTCTGGATCATCGACCCGCTGGACGGCACCACCAACTTCATCCACGGCTTCCCGGTCTATTGCGTGAGCATCGCGCTGGCCGTCAAGGGCAAGGTCGAGCAGGCCGTCATCTACGACCCCTCGCGCAACGACCTCTTCACCGCCACCAAAGGCCGCGGCGCCTACATGAACGAGCGCCGCATCCGCGTGAGCAAGCGCACCCAGCTCTCGCAGTGCCTGATCTCCACCGGTTTCCCCTTCCGCCAGGGCGACAACTTCCCGGCCTACCTGGCCATGATGAGCGACGTCATGCAGCGCACCGCCGGCCTGCGCCGCCCGGGCGCCGCCGCGCTGGACCTGGCCTATGTGGCCGCCGGTTTCACCGACGGCTTCTTCGAGACGGGCCTGAGCCCCTGGGACGTGGCGGCCGGCTCCCTGCTGGTGACCGAGGCCGGTGGCCTGGTGGGCAACTTCACCGGCGAGTCCGACTTCCTGGAACAGAAGGAATGTCTGGCCGGCGCCCCGCGCATCTACGGCCAGCTGGTGCCTCTGCTGCACAAGTACAGCAAGTTCGCCGGCGCCGGCGAGAAGGCCGAGGCGCGCCAGAACGCCGACAAGCTCAGCTTATCGCCGGGCAACGGCAACAGTGACGAGCGTGACCAGGGCGCTTTCGAATAAAAACCTGATCGAGCTCGACGATATCCGTTCGGGCTGAGCCTGTCGAAGCCCCGGCGAGCCCTTCGACAAGCTCAGGGCGAACGGATTCAGAGGGGAACCCTAAGCGGGGATGACGGTGTGGCCCAAGGGCCCGGGGCAACCGAAGAGGTAACCCTGGAACACCATGCAGCCGCTGTCCAGCAGGAACTGCCGCTGGCCCTCGGTCTCCACGCCCTCGGCCACGGCCTGCAGGTCCATGCTCTGCGCCAGGGCCAGGATGGTGCGCACGATGGCCGCGTCGTTGGGATCGGTCAGCACGTCGCGCACAAAACTCTGGTCGATCTTGAGCTGGTCCAGCGGCAGGCGCTTGAGATAACTCAGCGATGAGTAGCCCGTGCCGAAGTCGTCCAGCGCAAAACGCACACCACGCTCACGCAAGGCGCCCATCTTGCGGATGGCGTCTTCCACGTCGCTGATCAGCACGCTCTCGGTCAGCTCCAGTTTCAGGCACTGCGGATCGACCCCGGTCTCATCCAGCACGGACAGCACCTGCCTCACGAAGTCGCTCTGGCGGAACTGGCGCGCGCTGACGTTGACCGCCAGGCTCAGCTTGCTGGTGACCGGCTGCGCGGACCAGGCCACCAGCTGGCGGCAGGCCGTGCGCAGCACCCACTGGCCGATCGACAGAATCAGGCCGGTCTGCTCGGCCAGGCCGATGAATTCACCGGGCGACACCATGCCGCGCCCCGGATGGCGCCAGCGCAGCAGCGCCTCGTAACCGACGATGCGGTTGCGCCCATCCACCACCGGCTGGTAATGCAACAGCAGTTCCTCGCGCTGCAGGCCCATGCGCAGGTCGGTGTCGAGCGCGGCGCGCGCGAGCACGGCAGCCTGCATCTGCGGATCGAAGAAACGCAGCGTGTTGCGCCCGGCCGCCTTGGCCTGGTACATCGCTACGTCGGCACGCTTGAGCAACTCGTCCACACCCAGCACCGCGCCGCAGAACAGCGTGATGCCGATGCTGGGTGAGCTGTTGTGCTGGCGTCCCACCAGCTCATAGGGGGCGTTGAGGCGGGCGAGGATCTTCTCGGCCACCAGCTCGGCCTGGCGCGCAGCATCGGCGTCGTTCTCGCTGAGGTCTTCCAGCATCACCACAAACTCGTCGCCACCGAAACGCGCGGCCGTGTCGCCCTCGCGCAGACAGGAGACCAGGCGCAAGGCCACCTGTTCGAGCAGCAGGTCGCCAACGTCGTGGCCCAGCGTGTCGTTGAGGTCCTTGAAATTGTCCAGGTCGATGAAGAACAGGCCGCCGTAGTGGCGGTTGCGCGCGCTGGTGACCTGCGCGTGCGAAAGCCGGTCCATCAGCAGACGGCGATTGGGCAGGCCGGTCAGGGTGTCGTAGAAAGCCAGACGCTGGGTCTCGTCCTCGGCGCGTTTGCGTTTGCTGATGTCGCGCCCGATGCCGCGGTAGCCGCGGAACCGCCCCTGGTCGTCGATGATGGGGGCGCCGCTGACAGCCACCCAGTAGGGCTGGCCTTCGGCGTCGAGGCGCTGCAGTTCCAGGTCACGGAAGGACTGGTGCGATTCCAGCACACGGCGGTGTGCGTCCCAGTCCTCCGGGCCCAGGTTCAGCGCGCCGAGTTCCCAGCGCGTCTTGCCCAGGCTGTCTTCCTGGGTCATGATGGACTTGCCGTCACGGTAGCCGACGAAACTGGTGAATCGGAAATCCTCGTCGATCTCCCAATACCAGTCGGACGAGAGATCGGTCAGGCTGCGAAAGCGGGCCTCGCTCTCCTCCAGCTGGGTCTCGGCGATCTTGCGCTGGGTGAACTCGCGCATGACGCCGTAGGAGGACAGTTCGCCATCGGATTCGCGCACGGTGATGGCGTTGCCCCGCATCCAGTGGGTGCCGCCATCGGCGGCGCGGATGCGGAACTCGTGCTGCCAGGTCGCACCGTCGCTGTGGGCCTCGCGCATGGAATCGAACAGGGCCGGGATGTCCTCGGGGTAGATGGCCGCCAGCAGCTTGCGACCGTCCCGTCGAACCATCTCCGGATCCAGGCCGAACTGGGTGCGCACGCTTTCGTTGATGAAGGGAAAGGTGATCCGTCCGTCCTTGTGGTACTGGTACTGGAACAGCACATCGGGCACGCGGCTGGTGAGCTTTTCGATGAACTCCAGCTTCTCCTGCAGGTCGCGGTTGACCTGACGCTCGGCGGTGATGTCCTGGACCACGCCGAAATCGATCGGTTCACCCCGGCTGTTGAACTGGCGGTGCAGGCTGGAGCGCAGCCAGACCTCGGCGCCGTCGGCGCGAAACGCGCGGTACTCGAAAGGCCCCCCCCGCATCTTGCTGCGTTCGTCGATGAAGCGGGCCAGGTCGTCAGGATGGATGGAGCTGCGGGCCTGCCGGCTCGTCATGGGCGAGGCGTTGTCCGGGTCCAGCCCCCGGATCATCCTCAGCCCCTTGGACCAGACGATCCTCTGGCCATCGGCCGAGGCAATCCAGTAGCCGACGCCAGCCAGCTGCTCGGTCAATTCATGCAGCGCCAGCTGCTGGCTGAGCTTGTCATTGGCCAGCGCCAGCTCGCCAGAGCGCACCGACTCCTCGGCCATGCGCTGGGCGGTGATGTCCTTGATGTACATCAGGATGTGCTTCTCGCCACCTACCTCGATCAGCGTGCCGTTCAGACGCACCAGGCGCTTGCGCTTGTCCTTGAGGCTGACGATGACCTCCCGGTCGCGCAGGCGGCCGCTGATGCGCAGCTCGGCCATCGCGGCCTCGCGGCTGGCCATGTCCGGCCAGTGCCCGATCTCCACCACCGTGTGGCCGATCACTTCCTCGCGCGTGTAACCGGTGACGACCAGCCACTCCTGGTTCACATCGACGATCAAGCCATCGCTCAGGCGGGACAGGCCGATGGCCTCGGGGCTTTCGTCGAAAGCCGCGATGAACATCTGCTCGGAATGACGACGCTGGCTTTCCAGCAGGGTCCAGTCACGCTCACGCTGCTGCAGACGCAGTTCAGCCTCACGCAGCTGCGCGCGCAGTCGGGTGATCTCCGCCTTATCGTCTTCAGAATCCATCGAACATGTGTTGACGGGCCGCAGGCCTGGACCAGCCTGACGTCCCTGCCCCTGCCTGCTGCCCTTGGGTATCGGAACATGTTAATCGAGTTGCCTGCTCGCGCCCCTGCCTGCGACGGGAATAAGTCCTGAAAGCCGGTATTCCTGCCGCATTCCCGGTCCGCAGGTTCACTGACAGCGCCACGGGGTCATGCGGGCGACGGCAGCACAAAAGCAGGGGGGACGCTACAGTCGGCGCTGCACGCCCCTCCACCCCGCACAGGCCATGACCCCGTCCAAAGACTTCAAAGGCAACAAGCAGTCCCTGCCCGGCAAACCCTGCAGCGTCTGCGGCCGCCCCATGAGCTGGCGCAAGAAATGGGCGAAGAACTGGGAGCAGGTCAAGTACTGCTCGCAAGCCTGCCGCCGCGCCCGGCCCGCCCCATGAGCGCGCTGCGCTCCCTCGTGCTCGTGCTGGGTGACCAGCTGGACCCGCAGGCCGCCGCCTTCGACGGCTTCGATCCCGCGCAGGACCGCGTCTGGATGGCCGAGGTGGCCGAGGAGTCCACCCACATCCCCTCGGGCAAGGCCCGCACCGTGCTGTTCCTCAGCGCCATGCGCCATTTCGCGCAGGCGCTGGGACAGGCGGGTCGGCCGCTGCACTACGTCCGGCTGGACGACGCCGGCAACCGGGGCAGCCTGGCGGCCCAGCTGGCGCACGACCTGGCCACTTTGCAGCCCCGGCAGTTGATCCTGACGGCGCCGGGCGACTGGCGCGTGCTCAAGGCCCTGCAAGCCACGGCAGCGGCCGCCGGCATCCCCCTGGAGATCCGCGACGACCGGCATTTCTACACCACGGTGCGCGAATTCGCCGCCCACGCCCAGGGCCGCAAGAGCCTGCGCATGGAGTATTTCTACCGCGAGCAGCGCCGCAAACACAAGGTGCTGATGGACGGGGACCGGCCCGCCGGCGGCCAGTGGAACTTCGACGCCGACAACCGCCAGGCCTTCGGCCCCCAGGGCCCGGGTTTCGTGCCGCCGCGCAGCCACTTCGAGCCCGACGCGATCACGCGCGAGCTCATGGTCCTGGTGCAGCAGCGCTTTGCCCATCACCCCGGCTCGCTGGAGAGCTTTGCCTGGCCGGTCACGCGCGCGCAGGCCCTGCAAGCCTTGGAAGACTTCATCACGCAACGCCTGGCTGATTTCGGCCACTGGCAGGACGCGATCTGGCCCGGCGAGCCCTGGCTTTACCACGCCCACCTCTCCGCTGCCCTCAACCTCAAGCTGCTGCATCCGCGCGAGGTCGTGGCCGCGGCCGAAGCCGCATGGCGCGCCGGCCGGGCGAGCCTGCCGAGCTGCGAGGGCTTCATCCGCCAGATCCTGGGCTGGCGCGAGTATGTGCGCGGCATCTACTGGACCCGGATGCCGCAGTACCTCGAAGGCAACGCCCTCGACGCCCATGAGGACCTGCCCGCCTGGTACTGGGACGGCCGCACCGACCTGGCCTGCCTGGCCGACGCCATCACCCAGACGCTGCAGCACGGCTACGCGCACCACATTCAGCGCCTCATGGTGACCGGCCTGTTCGCCCTGCTCTATGGCGTCGAACCCCGGCAGGTGCACGCCTGGTACCTCGGCGTCTACGTGGACGCGGTGGAATGGGTCGAGCTGCCCAACACCCTGGGCATGAGCCAGTACGCCGACGGCGGCCTGATGGCCAGCAAACCCTATATCGCCAGCGGCAAATACATCGAACGCATGAGCCCGCTGTGCCGGGGCTGCCGCTACGACCCGGCCCAGCGCACCGGCGAGCGCGCCTGTCCGGTCACCACGCTGTACTGGGATTTCCTGCTGCGCCACGAAGCGCTGCTGGCGCGCAACCCGCGCACCGCGCTGCAGGTCAGGAACCTCGCCCGGCTGGACGACGCAGAGCGCAAGGCCCTGCAGGCCCGTGCCGGCGCCATCCGCCGCGGCGAGGTCGGCAGGCTGCCGGCCTGAACGGGTGATAAGCAGCCCCGTGCCAGACGGCGCGTTTTGCCATAAGCTCACGCCATGACCACCCTGAACGTCCTGGGCTCCGAGCTTGTGCCCTGCTCCTACGACCCGCTCACCGGCTTCCACCGCGACGGCTGCTGCAAGACGGATGCGCACGACCTGGGCTCGCACGTGATCTGCGCGCGTATGACGCAGGCCTTCCTGGACTTTGCCCAGGCGCGCGGCAACGACCTTGTCACCCCGCATCCTGAATACCGCTTCCCCGGCCTCAAGGCGGGTGACCGCTGGTGCCTGTGCGCGCTGCGCTGGAAAGAGGCGCTGGATGCCGGCGTGGCCCCGCCCGTGGTGCTGGAATGCACGCACCTGCGCGCGCTGGACTACGTCACGCTGGATCAATTGCGCGCACACGAACTGGTGCGCAGCCAGAGCAAACCATGAGTGGCGACACCGATCGCCGGATTCCGGCGCAAGTGGCCTGGCTGGGTTAAGGCGGCCTGCTGCCGTTCGCGCTCACCGCCCTGGGCACCCTGACCGATGCTGTGCATCGGGAGGTCTGGGAGCAGGACCTACGGCGCCATCATCCTGAGCTTCGTGGGTGCGCTGCACTGGGCCCATGCCATGGGCGCGAACGGGGACCGCCGGGCCCGGCCGCTCTGCTTCTGGAGCGTGGTGCCGGCGCGCGGCGGCGTGCTTGCTGGCCGCCTTTCTGCTGATCCTCGGCTTCGCCGCACATTGCGTGCAGGACAAGCGCCTGGCATGCCTGCACCCCATGCCCGGCTGGTACCTGCCGCTGCGCCTGCGACTCAGCAGCGCGGCCTGCCTGTGCCTGGCAGCCATTCCTTACGTCGCAAGCTGATCAGCGCGCGGAGCCCGGGACGGCCGGCGGGGCCATGAAGCTCACGTGCGCCGCCACCACGCGCCAGCCCGCGGGCGTGCGCAACCAGGTCTGACTCTGGCGCCCGATGGCCTCGCTGCCGCTGCGGCGGAACTCGGTGTTGGCCGTGGCGTAGTCGGGACCGTAGGTGGTGATCACGGTGCGCGTGAGTTCGCGCATCAGGCCGGCGGCGGGCCGCCCCGCGCGAAAGGCCTGGATGGCCTGGTAGCCGTAGAGGTTCTCCGTGGCGCCGTAGCGCAGGGTGTGCGGGCTGTCCCAGAACAGCTCGTCCAGCACGTCCACCTTGTTGTGCACCAGCGCGTCCTCGTAGCGCGCAAAGGCCGCGGTGACTTCGGCCAGCACGGCCGGCGCATTGATCTCCATCGCCATACTCACTCCCGGTTCTCAGTGATGTCCCACCTGCTCGCCCAGATAGGCCTGGGCCAGGGCCCCATCGGCCGCAATCTCCGCCGCCGTGCCCTGCGCCACGATACGCCCCCCCTCGATGACGTAGGCCCGGTCCGCCAGCGCCAGCGCCAGGCCGGCCATCTGGTCCACCAGCAACAGCGTCATGCCCTCGCGTCGCAGCCGGTCCAGCGCGGCGAAGAGTTCGGCAATGATCTTGGGCGCCAGACCCAGCGAGGGTTCGTCGAGCAGAAGGATACGCGGGCGCGACATCAGCGCGCGCGCAATCGCCAGCATCTGCTGTTCACCGCCCGAGAGCAGGCCGGCACGCTGCTGCAGGCGCTCACGCAGGCGCGGGAAGCGCTGCAGCTGTTCCTCCACCCGCGCGTCCCGGTCGACCGGATGCAGGAAAGCCCCCAGGCGGATGTTGTCCAGCACGCTGAGCTCGGGGAAGACCTGGCGCCCCTCGGGCACCAGCACCACGCCCTGGGCCACCACCTGCTCCGCCCCCAGGTTCTTGAGCTCGCGGCCTTCGAGGTGGATGCCACCCAGCACGGGCCGGTGCAGACCGGCCAACGCCTTCATCAGCGTGGACTTGCCCGCGCCGTTGGCGCCCAGCAGGGCCACCACCTCGCCACGCCGCACCTGCAGATCGATGCCGTGCAGCACGGGCTCGGCGCCGTAACCGGCCACCAAAGCGCCCACGCCCAGCATCTCGGGGCGTTCCTTCGTATCAGCCACGCGCGTGGCAGAACCGCGCCCCGCCGCCGGGCCGCCCCAAGGCGGGGCAGCCCCCTCGGGGGGCAGCGACCCGTGCAACGGCGGAGCGTGGGGGTCAATCATTTCCAGTGACTCGCCCAGATAAGCCTGTTGCACCGCGGGGTTGGCCTGCACCTCGGCCGGTGTGCCCGTCGCCAGGCGCACCCCCGCGTCGAGCACCACCACCTGGTCGCTGACGCCCATGACGAGGGTCATATCGTGTTCCACCAGCAGCACCGTGATGCCCGCCACGGCGATACGCCGCAGCAAAGCGCCCAGGCGCTCCTTGTCCTCGCGCGACAGGCCGGCCGCCGGTTCGTCCAGCAGCAGGGCTTCGGGATCGGTGGCCAGCGCACGGGCGATCTCCACCAGGCGCCGGTCCACATGGGCCAGATCGGCCGCCAGCGCGGCCGGGTCACCGACATATCCGCAGAAGGCCAGCAGCTCGGCCGCGCGTGCTGTGTACTCGGGCGCGTGACGGCGCGACGCACCCAGGAGCGGACCCAGACGGCCACGCTGCATGGCCAGCACCACGTTGTCCAGCACGCTCAGGCTGCCAAAAAGTTGCGAGGTCTGGTAGGTGCGCGCCACACCGCGGCGCGCGATCTGCATGGCGCTGCGCCCGGCCAGCGCCTCACCGCCCAGCGCAAAGGCGCCGGCCGTGGGCAGGTAAAACCCGCCCAGCATATTGAGGGCCGTGGACTTGCCCGCGCCATTGGGGCCGATCAGGCTGGTCACCGCGGCGGCGCGTGCCTCGAAGCTCAGCGCCGACACCGCGCGCACACCGCCGAACTGCATGCTCAGACCCTCGGCCTTCAGGCCCAGGCGCGCACGCGTCGGCAGGGCCAGCTGGCCTGTTGCGTTCGGACGCGAGGCCGCCGCCGGGGCCGCGCGCCACAGGGCGCGCAGGCGCTGCAGCCAGCCCACCACCCCATCGGGCGCCACCCACAGCACCACGAGCAGGAGCACACCGAAGAAGAGCAGGCGGAATTCCTCCAGCCCCGAGAGCAGCTCGGGCAGCATGCCCACCAGCAGCGCGCCCACCAGGGGACCGGCCACCGAGCCGGCGCCGCCCAGCATCACCACCAGCACGAAGAGGATGGACTGCAGAAAACCGAAGGTGTGCGGCGTGACAAAACCCGAGAGCGGCGCGAACAGGGCGCCCGCGGCGGCCGCACACAGAGCGGAAACGGCAAAGGCCACGGTCTTGATGACCAGCGGGTTCAGGCCCACCGATTCGGCCGCTGTCTCGGCATCGCGCACGGCGCGCATGGCCGCGCCCCAGGTGCCGCGCGCCAGCCAGGCATAGGCTGCCAGTCCCAGGCCGGCCGCCGCGATGGCCAGCAGGGCCACGGCACGTTCGCCCTGGGCCAGACCACCCAGCGAGGGGGCGCTCAAGCCCATGATGCCGTTCTGCCCGCCCGTCAGCGCGCTGGCTTCGATGATGCCGTTCTCGACGATGAAACCGAAGGCGATGGTGATCATCGCCAGATAAGGTCCCTTCACGCGCAGCGCCGGTACCGCCAGCAAGGCACCGCAGGCACCCCCGATCACGGCCGCGATGGGCCAGGCCAGCCAGAAACTCAGGCCCGCCTTGGTGGTGAGGATGGCCACCGTGTAGGCGCCGATGGCGTAGAAACCCACATGGCCGAAGGACACCTGGCCGGTTAGCCCCACGAGCACATTGAGGCCCACACCCACCAGGGTCAGCAGCGCCACCTGCGCCAGCACGAAGACCCAGTAGCCGTTGAGCGTGAGGGCCAGGCCGGCGCCCAGCCCCAGCACGGCCAGCAGCGCCGCGATCTGCAGCGGCGTGCCCAGGCCCAGCAGGGGCCGTTTTGCAAAAGACGCGTTCATACCTTCTTCACCTCCGCGCGGCCGAACAGGCCGTTGGGCCGCCAGGCCAGCGCCGCAATCACCAGCGCGAAGGTCAGGATCTGCGTATAACCCGAGCCCAGCGTGGCGGTGATCATGGCCTCCACCACACCGAACAAGAGACCGGCCAGCATGACGCCCCAGGCGCTCGTGATGCCGCCCAGGATGGCCACGGCAAAGGCCTTGAGGCCGAAGAGCGTGCCCATGTCGGAATGCACATTGGAAAGCGGTGCGATCAATACGCCGGCGATGCCCGCGAACAAAGCCGAGAGCGCGAAGGCCAGCGCGACGGCGCGCCGGATCGGGATGCCCATGAGTCGCGCCGCGGCGCGGTTCTGCACCACGGCCAGCATGGCCGTGCCCCAGCGCGTGCGCCGGCTCAGGGTGTGCAGCAGCGCGGCCAATGCCAGCCCCACGACGGGGATCAGCAGTTGCAACGGGTAGACCCCCAGGCCGACACCACCCACCTCCAGCGGCGACTGCGCCAACGCTGAGGGCAGGCTGCGCGGCTCCTTGCCGTAGGTCGCCATGACCACGTTGTCGAGCACGATGCCCAACGCCACCGTGGCCATGAGCCAGGCGTCCGAGCCGCGGTGCACGAAGGGCCGCACGGCCAGCAGCTCCACCAGCAGGCCGTAAGCCGCGCACAGCGCCAGGGCCAGCAGCACGGCCGCCCAGCCCGGCCAGCCGAAGGTCTGCGCGAAGGTGTAGGTGAGCACCGCGCCCAGCATCATGGAACTGCCCTGGGCGAAGTTGACCGTGCCGCTGACGGCATAGGTCACGTAAAAACCCAGGGCCATCAGCCCGTACATGCTGCCCAGGCCCAGCCCGCTGACCAGCGCGGATAACTCCGACATATCTCGTCCTCTTCAAACCCAAAAAAGCGGGTCTCCGCCCGAAAGGCGATGACCCGCGTTGTCTCTGCTGCTGGCGAGCGTTAATTCATGCCAACAGGCACGATACGGTTGTCGATGAACTGCGCCCAGACGTAATCGTCGGACTTCACGGCATCGTGCACTTCGGCGCTGAAGGGTTTCACGTAGGTCTTGATCAGTCCCTCGTACTTGTCGATCTTGTAATAACCCTGGCGGATGGCGTCACCGCTGGTGGAACCGGCGGCCTGGATGGCCAGCGCCGTCAAGTGCATGGCGTCGTAGGCATTGGCCACGCCCACGGCGGGCGAGATGTCGTCCGGGCCCTTGATGGCCGGGTACTTGGCCATCAGGGCCTTGATCACGCGCTGGCCCACGGGCGACTGCTTGCCGAAGAAGCTGTAGGTCTGCACGAAGTGCACGTCCTTGCCCATGGCGCCGGCCAGTTCGGTGAAACGGCCGCCGGCCGGACCCCAGTGCGAAACCACCGGCACCTTCCAGCCCATGCGCTCCAGCGACTTGACCACCTGGGCCGAGGGGCCGACGTTGCCCACCATGAAGAGGGTGTCGGCGCCCGCGGCCTTCAGGCGCGTGAGCTGCGGCACCATGTCCACGTCATTGCCTTCGAACTTCTCCACGCCCGCGGGCGTCACGCCCTTGGCGGCCATGGCAGCCTTCAGGCCCTTCTCGTTGCTCTCGCCCCAGGGGTTGTTCACGAGGATCAGGCCGGGCTTGGCGCTCTTGAAGTTCTTCTGCGCGTAGGCCAGCATGCCCACGTCGACGATCTCGTCCACCGCCGACACGCGGAAAGCGTAGTTGGGATTGGCGCCGTTCTTGGTGATGCCCGTGCCCGCGGCCCAGGGGCCCATGAAAGGCACTTTCTCCTGGTTCAGCAGGGGCACGATGGCCATGGACACCGGCGTGTCCAGGCCGCCGAAGATCACAGCCACCTTCTCGCGATAGATCAGTTCGCGCGCAGCCACCACGCCCTTGGCGGGGTTGGCTTCGTCGTCGCGGCGCACCAGCTCCAGCTTGCGCCCGCCCAGCAGGCCGCCCTTGGCATTGATCTCGTCGATCGCCACCTGCATGCCGCGCGTGATGGCTTCGCCGGCCAGAGCCGACTGGCCCGACAGCGCCGTCACCAGGCCGATCTTGATGGGTTCATTGGCCAGCACCGGGCCGGCCGCGGCCAGGGCCAGGCCGGCGGCCAGCAGCGCGCGTCGCGTCGCGGAGAAAGAGCAAGGGTTCATGGCGGTACTCCTGTGAGTGGAAGGACAGAAAGCGGGTCGACCCGCGGGCTCTTTCAATCATGCAATTCGCGTGCCAGTGTCACCACGATGGCAATTTCTTTGTTTTCATATATATGATTGGATTGTCGACAATATGGCATGTCTTTTGCAAGCACTTTTATCGCGCGCCCCTGACAGCCCCGGACGGTGCATCCGGCACCAAAAGGGGGCTTGACGAGAGGAAAACGACCATGGAAGACCCGACCGTGAACCAGACCGAGGCACCCGCCACCCCCGCCGCCGTGGTGGACGAATACCTACGCCTGCTGATGATCCCGGAGCCGGTTTCGGCCAGCCGCTTCGTGGCCCCCGGCCTGCGCATCCGTTTCACGGGCGGGCGCGAGATGCGCGCGCCCGCGGAGTGCGCGGCCTTCAACGCCACGCGCTACCAATGGGTCAAGAAAAACATCGAGGCCACCGAGACCGTGGCCGGCGGCACGCCGGACGAGACCGTGGTCTACAGCCGCGGCACGCTCTACGGCGTCTGGCCCGACGGCACGCCCTTCGAAGGCAACCGTTATGTGGACCGCTACGTCGTGAAGCAGGGCCTGATCACGCAGATGGAGGTCTGGAACGACAGCGCCGAATGGCTGCTCGTGCGCGCCGGCCTGGCGACCCAGTGAGGTACAGCACCATGCCGGCGATCTACCCAGGCCTCCTCCCCGACCACGGGCGTTTCCCCTACCGCCCCATCACGCGCCGCGCGGACTACCACTGGCCCGGCGGCGCGCGTCTGGCCGTCTACCTGGCGCTCAACATCGAACACTTCGCTTTTGGTGAAGGCCTGGGCGCCATGATCGGCCCGGCCTCGCCTCAGCCCGACGTGCTCAACTACTCCTGGCGCGAGTACGGCAACCGCGTGGGCGCCTGGCGCTGCCTGGAACTCTTCGACCAGCTGCGCCTGCCCGCGGCCGCGCTCATCAACACCGCGCTCTACGACCACTGCCCCGAGCTCGTGGCCGCCTGTGCCGCGCGCGGCGACGAACTCGTGGGCCACGGCCACAGCAATGCCGAGCGCCAGGGCGTGCTGGACGAGCAGGCCGAACGCGAACTGCTCGTGCTCTGCCGCGACCGCATGCGCGCGCGCAGCGGCACGGCGCCCGCGGGCTGGCTCTCGCCCTGGATCAGCGAGAGCAAGCTCACGCCCGACCTGCTGGCCGAAACCGGCTACCGCTACACGCTCAACTGGTGCCACGACGACCAGCCCGTGCGCATGGCCACGCGCAACGGCCAGGGCCTGTGGTCCCTCCCCTACCCGCAGGAGCTCAACGACATCCCCATGATCGTGGGCCGCCAGATGGACGGCAAGGACTTCGCGCAGATGATCGTCGACAACTTCGACGAGATGCTCGAACAGTCGCGCCAGCAGCCGCTCGTCATGGGCATCGCCCTGCATCCCTACCTCGTGGGCCAGCCCTACCGCCTGCGCCACCTGCGCCGCGCCCTGCAGCACCTCGCGGCCGCACGCGACCGTGGCGAAGTCTGGTTCGCCACGCCCGGCGCCATTTGTCAGCACATGGACGCCATCGCTCAAAAGAATCCCGAGGCCATCGCATGAACGCCCCCCTGCCCTTCCCCATCACAGACACCGTCGGCGCCTGGGTGCCGCACGGCCGCTACACCCTCGCCGGCCAGGCCGGCGGCCCGCTGGCCGGCCTGAACTTCGCGGCCAAGGATCTCTTCGACGTCGCAGGCCATCCCACGGGCGCGGGCAACCCCAGCTGGCTCGCCACCCACCCCGTGCCCGCCGAGCACAGCGCCGTGGTGACGCAGCTGCTGGCCGCAGGTGCCACCCTCATGGGCAAGGTGCTCACCGACGAACTGGCCTACAGCCTGCACGGCGACAACACGCACTACGGCACGCCCATCAACTCACGCTACCCGGAGCGCGTCACCGGCGGCTCGTCCAGCGGCTCGGCCGCGGCCGTCACCGCCGGCCTGGTGGACTTTGCGCTGGGCACCGACACCGGCGGCTCCACGCGCGTGCCCGCCAGCTACTGCGGTATCTGGGGCCTGCGCAGCACGCACGGCCTGGTCTCGACCCGCGGCCTGGTGCCCCTGCACCCGAGCTTCGACACCGCCACCTGGCTGGCCGCCGACGGCGAGGTCTTCGAACGCGTGGGCCGCGTGCTGCTGCCCGACAGCCTGTACACCCCGCGCCGCCTGCTGCTGCCGCTGGACGCCTGGGAGCTGGCCGACGAGATCTTCACCACACCGCTGCAACGCGCCCGCGACATACTGGCCCACCAGCTGTCCTGCGTGCCCGAAGGCCTGCGCATCGCGGGCGACGCAGGCCTGGCCGCCTGGCGCCAGACCTATGTGACGGCCGGTGCCTTCGAAGGCTGGCAGGTGCACGGCGACTGGATCACCCAGACGCAGCCCGTCTTCGCCCCCGCCATCGCCAGCCGCTGGAAAGCCGCGAGCCAGGTCACGGCCGAAGCCTCGGCCGCCGCGCGCGCCGCCCAGGCGCAGATCCGCGCCCACGTGCACGGCCTGCTGGGTACCGATGGTCTGCTGCTGCTGCCCTCGGCCGCCAGCCTGGCGCCGCGGCGGGACGCAGCCCCCGCCGACGTGGACGCCGTGCGCCTGCGTACCATGGCCATCACCTGCATCGCGGGCCTCTGCGGCCTGCCGCAAATCAGCCTGCCGGTGCGCACGGACTCCGGTGATATGCTGGGCATCTCCCTGCTGGGGCCTGCCGGCAGCGACCTGGCCCTGATCCAACTCGCACGCAGCCTGCATGCCCAAATCGACTGAGTCCCTGAGCACCCCACGCCCCGGCCGGCGCGCGCCACCGCCGCGCCAGCGCAGCCCCGCCCCGCCCGTGGAAGACACGGTAGCCGAGGGCGACAGCGCCGACGTGGAGGCCCGCATCTACCGCGCCGTCTTCGACAGCGTGATGAGCCAGCGCCTCAAGCCCGGCACCAAACTGCCCGAGGCCCCGCTGTGCGAACTCTTCGGTGTCAGCCGCTCGGTGGCGCGCAAGGTGCTGCAGAAGCTCGCGCACGACCACATCGTGCAGCTGCGCCCGAACCGCGGCGCCATCGTGGCCGTGCCCACCCGCGAGGAAACGCGCCAGATCTTCGAGGCCCGCCGTGCGCTGGAAGCCGCCATCGTGCGCCTGGTGACCGAACGCGCCACCGCGCGCGACCTCAAGGCCCTGCGCGAACAGCTGCGCGAGGAACACCAGGCCATGCACCGCTTCGACCAGCCCGCCTGGGCAAGACTCGCCAGCGCCTATCACCTGCGCCTGGCCGAACTCTCGGGCAATCCCATCCTGCAGCGTTACCTGGTGGAAATCGTCTCGCGCTGCTCGCTCATCGTGGCCGTGCACCAGCCCCCGGGCAATGCGGCCTGCGAGCACGACGAACACGAACGCATCGTCGACTGCATCGCACGCGGCGAGGCAGAAGAAGCGGTCAAACTCATGGATCAGCACCTGCGTGAACTCGAAGAGCACCTCATGCTTGTGTCGCCGGGCGACGAGAAGAGCCTGGCCAAGCTGCTGGGCCTGCGCTAAACGCCGGCGTGATCTCCAGCCGCGGCGGTAACCCGCGCAGTTGCACGCCGTAACCCAGGCGCCGCGCCATGGCCGGCATGGCGGCGTGCCCGTGCTGACAGAGCAGGCGCTCCACATCGGGCATCTGGCCCATGGCCGCGGCCAGCAGGCTGGTCCCCAGGCCCTGTCCCCGCAGGGGTTCGTTGACCGTCAGGGTCAGTTCCCAGGCACCGGCCCGTCGGGTCGGTGAGAGTTGCAGCACCGCCTGCAGGCCCAAGTCGCCCTGCAGCCAGGCGCCCCACCAGCGCTGCCGGGGCCAGGCGATACGCGCCACCCAGCGCAGCAGCGCCTCGTCGCTCAGGGTCGTGCCGAAACGCGCGTAGCGGTCATCCGGCGACAGCGCCAGCAAATGCAGGCCCAGCGCACCGCGATGCACGGGCAGCAGCGGCGAGAGCTCAAGTGTCGATGGCCACATAGACCAGCTTGGTCGAAGAGCACAGGCGCCGCTCGCCACCCACCGAGGACTCGGCCCACATGTCGGCCTGCACACGAATCGAGCGCCGGCCCGTGCCGATGACGTGGGCCGTCACCTCCACCACATCGCCCACGCGCGCGGGCGCCTGGAAATCCAGCTTCTCGCTGCCAGCCATCACCACGGAGCGGCGTACCTGGCGCGTGGCCGCCACAAAACCGGCCTTGGCCATCCAGGCCATGGCCGGTCCGCCATGCAGCACACCGCGGTGGTTGGCATGGCCCGGAAACACGATCTCGGCCACCGTGGCGCGCGGCACCAGCGCCGCCTCGGCATCCGATGCACCCACATCACCGCTCCATTCCGGCAGGGCGGGCGCCAGCGCTTCGTCGGCATCGGCCTGGCGCACCATGATGAACTCGCCCGACACACAGTGCGTGCGCTCGCCACTGAGCAGGTCCTCCGCGATCAGGCGTGTGTCCACCGTCACGGAACGACGTCCGCGGTGGATCACCTGGGCGCGGCATTCCACCAGATGGCCGGCCGGTGCCGGTGCGGCAAAGTCCAGGCGGCTCACGGAGGCTGTCACGACCGAACCGCGCAGCACCTTGCTGCCCATGATGAAGGCCATGCGATCGAGCATGGACAGGGCCGCGCCGCCGAACAGCGTGCCATGGTGATTGGATTGATCGGGCCAGACCATGTCGACCACGACCATGGAAGGAAGAGCGCCCTCCATCAGGCGGCACCCGCCGACAGGGCGCGCAGCTGGCGTGCCGCGCCCACCATATGCGTAAGCGCCGGCAGCACCTCGGACCACTGGCGTGTCTTGAGGCCGCAGTCCGGGTTCACCCAGAGCCGCTCGGCGGGGATGCGCTCGGCGGCCTTGCGCATCAGCTGCACGATGTGCTCCTGCGTCGGGATGTTGGGCGAGTGGATGTCGTAGACGCCGGGCCCGATCTCGTTCGGGTACTTGAAGTCGTCGAAGGCATCGAGCAGCTCCATGTCCGAGCGCGAGGTCTCGATGGTGATCACGTCCGCGTCCATGTCGGCGATCGAGGCGATGATGTCGTTGAACTCCGAGTAGCACATGTGGGTGTGGATCTGCGTCTCGTCGCGCACGCCGTTGGCCGTGATGCGGAAGGACTCCACCGCCCAGTCCAGGTAGCCCTTCCACAAGGAGCGGCGCAGCGGCAGGCCCTCGCGCAGCGCGGCCTCGTCGATCTGGATCACGTGCACGCCGGCCTGCTCCAGGTCCAGCACCTCCTCGCGGATCGCCAGCGCGAGCTGCTTGCATGACAGCGAACGTGGCTGGTCGTCACGAACGAAGGACCAGTTGAGGATGGTCACCGGCCCGGTGAGCATGCCCTTCATGGGTTTGTCCGTGAGGGACTGCGCGTAGCTGATCCATTCCACCGTCATGGCCCTGGGGCGGCTGATGTCGCCAAAAAGAATCGGCGGCTTCACGCAGCGCGAGCCGTAGGACTGCACCCAGCCGAACTGGCTGAAGGCGTAACCCTCCAGCTGTTCGCCGAAGTACTCGACCATGTCGTTGCGCTCGGCCTCGCCGTGCACCAGCACATCCAGGCCCAGAGCCTCCTGCTCTCGCACGCTGCGTGCGATCTCGGAACGCATGGCGGCCTGGTAGCCGGCTTCGTTCAGCCGGCCGGCCTTGAACTCGCTGCGCGCATGGCGGATCTCGGCCGTCTGCGGGAAGGAGCCGATGGTGGTGGTCGGATAGACCGGCAGTTGCAGCAGCGCCGCCTGCTTGGGCGCGCGCTGGGCATAAACATGTTCACGCTGGCCCAGGCTGGCGCTGATCTTCGCCACCGCGGCCTGCACCGCCGGCTTGTGCACGCGCGGCGAAGCGCGCCGTGCCGTCAGCGCGGCCTGGTTGGCGGCCAAGGCGTCCTTCACCGCCGCGCGCCCCTCACGCAGGGCCCTGCCCAGCACCTGCAGCTCGTCGAGCTTCTGCAAGGCAAAGGCCAGCCAGGATCTCACCTCGGCATCGAGCTTCTGTTCGCTGCCCAGGTCCACCGGCACATGCAGCAGCGAGCACGAGGGCGCAATCCACAGGCGATCGCACAGGCGCTGCGCCAGCGGCTCCAGCCAGTCGAGTACGGCGTTCAGGTCGGTCTTCCAGATGTTGCGGCCATTGATCACACCCAGCGACAGCACCTTGTGTGCCGGCAGCAGATTGAGCACGGGCAAGACATCGTCACGGCCCTTGACCGCGTCGATGTGCAGGCCCGCCACGGGCAGGTTGGCCGCCAGGTAGCCGTTCTCCAGCAGGGGGCCGAAGTAGGTGGCCAGCAGCAGCTTGACGCGGCAGCTCTTGAGCTGGTGGTAGGCCGTGTTGTAGGCGTGCTGCCAGTCGGCATCGAGCTCGGTGACGAGCAACGGCTCGTCGATCTGCACCCACTCCACACCCTGCGCGGCCAGGGTCTCCAGCAGTTCGGCGTAGACCACGAGCAGACGCGGCAGCAGGGCCAGCTTGTCGGAATCGTCCTTGGCCTTGCCGATCGCCAGGTAGGTCACCGGCCCCACGAGCACCGGCTTGGCGCGCACGCCCTGGGCCTTGGCCTCGGCCAGTTGCGCCAGCAGGCGCGAGGCATCGAGCTTGAATTCGGTGGCGGCGGTGAACTCGGGCACGATGTAGTGGTAGTTGGTGTCGAACCACTTGGTCATCTCGCCGGCGGCCACACCGCCACAGCAGGCACCGTGATCGTCCGTGCCGGCCGCAGAGCGGCTGGATTCCGAAGCGGCCGCCGAGCGGCCGCGTGCCACGCGGAAGTAGTTGTCCAGCACCTCACCGTGGAAGCCGCGCACGCGCTCGGGCAGGTTGCCCAGCGTGAAGCTCATGTCCAGCACCTGGTCGTAGAAGGAGAAATCGCCCACGGGCACCAGGTCCAGCCCGGCCTGCTGCTGCCAGTGGCGCTGGCGCAGCTGGGCGCCCGCGGCCAGCAGGGCCTCACGCGAGGACTCGCCTTTCCAGTAGGACTCCTGCGCGAACTTGAGTTCACGTTTCGCGCCGATGCGGGGAAAACCAAGGTTGTGAATCAGGGCCATGATGGGTTTGCCTTTGCTGAAAGAGATGCAATGAAGCTCGGCATCCTAGGCAAGCAAACCCATTACGTAAAATGGTCTTATTTCAACCATCCATTAGATTGGCTCATATATGCTGGAACGCATCCATCTGGCCATCGTGCTGGAAGTCGCCAAACAGGGCTCGCTGACGGCGGCCGCGGACACCCTGTGCCTGACCCAGTCCGCCCTGAGCCACTCGGTGAAAAAACTGGAGTCGCTGCTGGGCACGGCGATCTGGCTGCGCGAGGGGCGCCAGCTCATCCCCACCCAGGCCGGTGAGTACCTGCTGGCTGTGGCCAACCGCGTGCTGCCGCAACTCAACCAGGCCGAAGAACGCCTGCGGCAATACGCCGAAGGCGAACGCGGCACCCTGCGCATCGGCATGGAATGCCACCCCTGTTACCAGTGGCTGCTCAAGCTCGTCGCGCCCTACCTCGCGCGCTGGCCCGATGTGGACGTGGACGTGAAACAGAAATTCCAGTTCGGCGGCATCGGCGCGCTGTTCGGTTTTGAGATCGATCTGCTCGTCACGCCCGACCCGCTGTTCAAACCCGGCCTGCGCTTCGAGCCGGTGTTCGACTATGAACAGGTGCTGGTCGTCCCGCGCAGCCACAAGCTGGCCGGCGCCACGCATGTGCTGCCCAGACAACTGGCGCAGGAGACCCTCATCACCTACCCCGTGGCGCCGGAGCGGCTGGATGTGTTCAACCAGTTCCTCACACCCGCGGGCATCGCGCCGCGCCAGCACCGCACCATCGAGACCACCGACATCCTCATGCAGATGGTCGCCAGCGGCCGTGGTGTCACGGCGCTGCCGCGCTGGCTGGTCGAGGAATACGCCGAACGCATGGACATCACGCCCGTGCGCCTGGGCCGACACGGCCTCAAGAAACAGATCTTCCTGGGTCTGCGCGAGTCGGACGGCGATGTGGATTACCTGCAGGCCTTTGTAGATCTGGCGCGGGCTTGACGAACACGAACGCATCGTTGACTGCATCGCGCGCGGCGACGCCGAGAGCGCGGTGCAGCTCATGGACCAGCACCTGCGGGAGCTGGAGCAGCACCTGATGATTTCGGCGCCGGGCGATGAGCAGAGCCTGGCGCGGCTGCTGGGCCTGGCCTGAGGCGCAGGCAGGCGCCCGCGCGGCTCAGGCCACCGCTTCGTCGACCAGCATGCGGATGGTCATGATCACATCGCGCACCTTGAACGGCTTGAGCAGGATGCGACACACCAGAAAGCCGCGCAGCACATTCGCCAGCTCGGCGCTGCAAGCAGTGGTCGTCACGGCCACCGGGACATTGGCCAGCGTCTTGTAGGTGCCGTTGCGCAAGTTCTGGATCAAGGCCAGCGCCGCAGGCTCGTCATTGAGCGAAAGAATCAAGCCGCTGAAAGGATGGTGCTGCAGCAGCTGCTCCGCGGCCCGGATGCTGGTGGCCAGGCGCACACGCGGCATTTTCAGTTCGCGCGCGGTGGACACGATGATGCTGCCCACCAGGGCCGCCTGCTCCACCACCAGGATATCGCCGGGCAAATAGCCGGACGTCGACGTCATGCAGCGTCACCCTTGCGCAGCAACTCTTCGACCACGAGGTCACGCAATGAATTCAGGATCGCCAGCCCGATGTCGTCCATCTCGCGCGGCTGATGGTCAAAAACGCACAGCGTGCCCATGGTGTGCCCCCCGGGCAACTTGAGCGGGGCGCCTGCATAAAAGCGGATGTGCGGTGCCTGTACCACGTTGGGATTGTCTGAAAACCGCTGATCCGTCAGCGCATCGGGCACCACGGTGGGCTCGTCCACCAGGATGGCGTGGCCACAGAAGGAATCCTTGCGCGAGGTTTCGCTCACGTTCAGACCGACGCGGGCCTTGAACCACAGGCGGTCGGAGTCCACCAGCGAGATCGACGCCAGCGGCATGTCCAGCTCCTGCGCGGCGAACGCGACGATACGGTCGAAGCGCTCCTCGGGCGGCGTGTTCAGTATGAGCAGCTCGCGCAGCCGGGCGAGGCGATCGTCTTCGTTGCTGGGCTTGGGGGCAGGAATCATGGGGGTTTGCCTTCTCGGCCCCTCTCACGGGGGGCGACAGTCATGTGGGCTAAGAAGCGTTCATTTTCATGATCGTGGTGGTGCACTCATGATACTTGGCCACGGAGAGGCCCGTCACGACCCCAGGCAAGCGGGCGTCGGCTGCGCCGACCTCAGATAGACTCGCCCGGATGTCAGCACATACGGCCGATCTGGCCCTCCACACCCCCATGATGCAGCAGTACCTCGGCCTCAAGGCCGGGTACCCGCAGACCCTGCTGTTCTATCGCATGGGCGACTTCTACGAGGTGTTCTTCGAGGACGCCGAAAAAGCCGCCCGCCTGCTCGACATCACCCTCACCCAGCGCGGCCAGTCCGGCGGCAAGCCCGTGGTCATGGCCGGCGTGCCCTTCCATTCGGTCGAGACCTACCTGGCCCGCCTCATCAAGCTCGGCGAATCGGTGGCCATCTGCGAGCAGGTGGGCGACGTGGCCACGGCCAAGGGCCCGGTGGAACGCAAGGTGGTGCGTGTGGTCACGCCCGGGACACTGACCGACAGCGCCCTGCTCAGCGACAAGAGCGAATCCCTGCTGCTGGCCGTGCACCAGGGCCTGCGCAACACCCTGGGCCTGGCCTGGCTCAGCGTCACCCAGGGTGAGGTCAACCTGGCCGAATGCAGCCCGGACGAACTGCCCGAGTGGCTGGCCCGCATCGCCCCCGGCGAGCTGATCTACAGCGCCGGCAGTACACCGGCCTTCGAGCAGCGCCTGCAGGCGCTCAAGCAGGCCAGCGGCATGGCGCTGGCCCTGCGCCCCGAATGGCAGTTCGACAGCGCCCTGGGCCAGAACAAATTGCTCGAACAGCTCAAGGCTGCCAGCCTGGCCAGCTGGGGCGCGCAGGAACTGCCGCAGGCCCACGCCGCCGCCGCCGCCCTGCTGGCCTACGCCGAACACACCCAGGGCCGGGCCTTGAGCCACGTGCACAACGTGCGTGTGCAGCGCAACGACCAGCTCATCGACCTGCCGCAAACCACGCGCCGCAACCTCGAACTGGTACAGACCCTGCGCGGCGAAGACAGCCCCACCCTCTTCTCCCTGCTCGACACCTGCATGACCGGCATGGGCAGCCGCCTGCTGAAAAGCTGGCTGCTGGAGCCCGCGCGCGACCGCGCCCCGGCGCAGCAGCGGCTCGACGCCCTCGGCGCATTGAGAGGCGGCCCCTGGCCCAAACTGCGCGAACAGCTCAAGGGCTGCAGCGACGTGGAACGCATCACCGCGCGCATCGCCCTGCGCCAGGTGCGCCCGCGCGAGCTCGTGGCCCTGCAGCAGACGCTACAAAAAACGGAGCAACTGGCGCCCGCTCTGCAGGGCCAGGCCGGCCTGCTGGCCCAGGTGTCCCAGCACCTGCTGCCCCCCGCGGGCTGCGCGGAATTGCTGGCCCGCGCCATCCTGCCCGAGCCTGCCGCCCTGGTGCGTGACGGCGGCGTGATCAACGACGGCCTGGACGCCGAGCTCGACGAGCTGCGGGCCATCCAGACCAACTGCGACGGCTTCCTGCTGGAGCTGGAAACGCGTGAACGGGCCCGCACCGGCATCAACAATCTGCGCGTGCAGTTCAACAAGGTGCACGGCTTCTACATCGAGATCACCAGCAGCAACCTGGACCGCGTGCCCGAGGACTACCGCCGCCGCCAGACGCTGAAGAACGCCGAGCGTTTCATCACGCCCGAGCTCAAGGCCTTCGAGGACAAGGCCCTCAGCGCGCAGGAACGGGCCCTGGCCCGCGAGAAGTGGCTCTACGAACAGCTGCTGGACCAGCTCGAACCCCATATCGCCGCGCTCACGCGCACGGCACGGGCGCTGGCCACGCTGGACGTGTTGTGCTCCCTGACCGAACGCTCGCTCACGCTGGACTGGTGCGCGCCGGTCTTTGCCAACGAACCCTGCATCGAGATCACGGCCGGTCGCCACCCCGTGGTGCAGGCCCGCCTGGCCGAGACCAGTTCCGGCGCCTTCATCGCCAACGACACGCGCCTGGGCCCGAAGCAGCGCATGCAGATCATCACCGGCCCGAACATGGGTGGTAAATCGACGTACATGCGCCAGGTGGCCCTCATCGTGCTGCTGGCCTCCATGGGTTCCTACGTGCCGGCAGCGAATTGCCGCCTCGGACCGATCGACGCCATCCACACCCGCATCGGCGCCGCCGACGACCTGGCCAACGCCCAGTCCACCTTCATGCTGGAGATGACCGAGGCCGCGCAGATCCTGCACGCGGCCACGCCGCAGTCCCTGGTGCTGATGGACGAGATCGGCCGCGGCACCTCCACCTTCGACGGCCTGGCCCTGGCCGGCGCCATCGCCACCCAGCTGCACGACAAGACCCAGGCCTACACGCTCTTCGCCACGCACTACTTCGAGCTCACCGAGTTCCCGGCCAAGCACCATGCCGCCGTCAACGTGCA
Organism: Curvibacter fontanus; assembly: GCF_054780335.1. Lineage (NCBI taxonomy): Bacteria > Pseudomonadati > Pseudomonadota > Betaproteobacteria > Burkholderiales > Comamonadaceae > Curvibacter > Curvibacter fontanus. The sequence goes on along the minus strand of NZ_BAAGWN010000016.1, from coordinate 242,227 downwards.
CGTCAGCGCCACCGAGTCGGGCCACGACATCGTTTTCCTGCACGAGATCCAGAGCGGCCCGGCCAGCCGCAGCTACGGCATCCAGGTCGCCCGTCTGGCCGGCATGCCGACCACGGTGGTGAACCACGCGCGCCATGCGCTGGAAGCGCTGGAGACCTCTGCCTCGCAGAGCCAGGCCCAGGTCGACCTGTTTGCCGCACCCCCCGCAGAAGAGCCCACCCGGCCCAGCGCCGTCGAAGCCAGCCTGGCCGACATCAACCCCGATACCCTGAGCCCGCGCGACGCGCTCGATGCGCTTTACGCGCTGAAGAAACTGGCGACCCGCAAATGAATTCCCACCTGCCCCCCATCATCTTCTCGCACGCCAACAGCTTTCCGGCCAGCACCTACCGCGTGCTCTTCGCCGAGCTGCGCCGGCGCGGTTTCAAGGTCAAGGCCGTGGACAAGTTCGGCCACGACGAGCAGTATCCCGTCACCAGCAACTGGCCCCACCTGGTGCAGCAGCTGGCCGACTTCGCCAGCGCCGAGATGAACAAGAGCGGTGAACCGGCCTTCCTGGTCGGCCACTCGCTCGGTGGGTTCCTGAGCCTCATGGCCGCCGCGCGCCACCCCGAACTGGCCTGTGGTGTGCTGCTGATCGACTCGCCCATCCTGGGCGGCTGGCGCGCCACCAGCGTGAGCGTGGCCAAGCGCACCCAGCTCATCGGCGCGGTCTCACCGGGGGCCATCAGCAAACAGCGGCGCAACAGCTGGCCCGGTGTGGAAGAAGCCATCGAGCACCTGCGCCACAAGAAGGCCTTCGCCCGCTGGGACCCGCAGGTGCTGCGCGACTATGTGGAACACGGCATGCACGAGGAAGACGGCAAACGCGTGCTGAGCTTCACGCGCGAGGTCGAGACCGCCATCTACAACACCATCCCCCATCATCTGGACAGCCTGCTCAAGCGCCACCCGCTCAAATGCCCGGTGGCCTTCATCGGCGGGCGCCATTCGGTGGAGATGAAACAGGTCGGCATGGCCATGACCGAGAAGGTCACCAAGGGCCGCATCACCCTGCTCGACGGCTCGCACCTCTTCCCCATGGAGCAGCCCGTCACCACGGCCGCCGCCATCGAAGCCGCGCTGCTGAACCTGCAGCGCGTGCGCGAACTCAAAGCCAGCGCCTGATCAGCGCAGCTGTTCTTCCAGGAACCTGAACATCCGTTCGCGCGAGGCCACCCGGGCTGCCGGGTTGCCGCCCACGGTGGCCTTGCCGCTGCGGGTGCTGCCCACGTTGTCACGCACGCGCGGCGGCGAGAGGCTGTCAAAGCCGTGGTAACTGTCGGCATAGACCTCGAACTCGAAACGCGGCGCCTGTGCGCCCAGACGCTGGTGCAGGCGCACGCAGGGCGCGGACGCCGTCCAGTCATCGCGCTCGCCCACCATCATGAGCAGCGGCCCCTGCAAGCGGTAGTGGCTGTTCTTCAGTGGCTCGGTGCAGCCGGGATAAAAAGCCACGGCCGCACGTGCCTGCACCGTTTGCCCCTGCACGGCGGCGTCGCTGGCATCGAGCGCGGCCAGCACGGTCTGCGCACCGTGCGACCAGCCCAGCAGCGCCAGACGCGTGGCATCCACCTCGGGCCGGGCCGCCAGCCAGCGCAGCGCCGCCTGCGCGTCGGCGCGCCGGTCCGCTTCGCGCAGCGGGCGCTTGCCCTGGGGAATTTCGCAGACCGAACGCAGGCCGCGCGGGCCGAAACTGTCGAGCACCAGCACATGCATCTGCGCGGCATTGAGATCCGCCGCGTAACGGCGCAGGTGCGCCGTCAGCTGTCCGCGTGTGTCATAGGGGCCGCTGCAGCCGTGCAGGGCCACGACCGCAGGGCGCGGCCCCGCTGACGCGGCCGCAAACCAGTAAGCGACCAGGGGGACGCTGCCCGGCACCTCGACGCGCACGCCCGCGGGCAGCTTCTCGGCCCCGCTCAGCAAAGGCGCCAGCAAGAGCGCCCGCACCAGCCCCAGGGCCAGCCGCTTCATGTTCAGGCGCTCCAGCGCACCGCGCCGCTCCAGGCCGTGGCCAGCACCACGATGCCGAAGACGATGCGGTACCAGGCGAAGCCGACAAAGCTGTGCGTGGAAATGAACCGCAGCAGCCAGCGCACGCAGAGCCAGGCGCTGACGAAGGAAAACAGCAGGCCCACGCCGAACAGGGGCAGGTCGGCCGCCGAGAGCAGCGCGCGCTCCTTGTACAGGCTGTAGACGCCGGCGCCGATCAGCGTGGGGATGGCCAGGTAGAAAGAGAAGTCGGTGGCCGCCTTGCGCGACAGGCCCAGCAGCATGCCGCCGATGATGGTGGCGCCGCTGCGGCTGGTGCCGGGCACCATGGCCAGGCACTGCACCAGGCCCACCTTGAGCGCGTCCTTCCATGTCATTTCGTCAACAGACTCAATACGGCTGACTCCTGTAATTTCTGTTGTGTCAATCACATTCCCATCGAGCCGTGTTGCGACATATTTACTCCGGTTCGCCTGCAGTCTCTCCGCCCAAAGAATGATGAAACCACCGATGATGAAGGTCGTCGCCACCACCTCGGCCGTGAACAGATGGGCCTTGATGGCCTTGCCGAACAGCAAGCCCAGCAGCACGGCCGGCACGAAGGCGATCAGCACATTGAGCGTGAACTGCTGCGCCTGCCGCTGCGTGGGCAGGGCCACCACCGTGGCGCGGATCTTCTGCCAGTAGACCAGGATCACCGCCAGGATGGCGCCGGTCTGGATCGCGATGTCGAAGACCTTGGCCTTCTCGTCATCGAAACCCAGCAGCGCGCCGGCCAGGATCAGGTGGCCGGTGCTGGAAATAGGGAGGAATTCGGTCAGGCCTTCGACGACGCCCATCAGGGCGGCCTTGATCAGCAGGGTGATGTCCACGTACGCTCCAATGAAGACCTTGGATTATCGCTGGCGTTTCGAGCGCGTCGCACGGGGCGGCGGCGCTAGAACATGGTGTTGGCGTGCCGGGATTCGCCTGGGACGACTTGCAGCACGTCCCAGTGCTCGACGATTTTTCCCGCTTCGTCGAAACGGAAGATGTCGATGCCGGCCCAGTCCCGGTTCGTGTCGGTGGGCCAGATCTGGTGGCAGTGCAGGACGACGAAACGGCCTTCCGCCACCGAGCGCTTGAAGAGAACCCTTTTGCCCGGGTACTCCCGCGCCATCCGCTCGAAGTAGTCGATGAAAGCCGCCTTGCCATCGGCCACATGCGGGTTGTGCTGCGTGTAGCTCGCCCCGACATACCGTTCAACGGCCTCGCGCGGTTGGCACTGGTTGAACATCAGGTCATAAAACGCCATGGCGTTCCTGCGATTCTCGCCAGGGTTGCAGGGCATGTGAAGGCTTCCAGATCAGGGCAAGGGATGGGGGGCAAGAGATGCGCGGGCTTGCGGGCAGCCCTTCGGCGCGCCGGCCCAGGGATCAGAGCGGCGCGAGTCCCGAGAACTGGCTTTGTTCGGGATTGAAGTCCGGGTCCAGGCAGGCGTTGGTGAAGCCCACCGGCCCGAAGTCCACCAGGATCACCGCCCAGGTGTCCCATCGGTTGCGCGGGTCGATGCCGTAGGGATCCATCTTGATCTCTTCGGGGTTGACCTTGCGGCCCACATAGGAAGAGATGACCTGGAGTAATTGGCGGAAGTCCTCGACTCTCTGGACTTTCTGCATGGATTGCTCGAATCCGCATCCGCTGGGTCTGAACCGTGGCACTTGATTTCCTTAGTCTGCTAAGGCGCCCATTTTGCCGGCTCCCCGTTCAGCCGGGCATGAATAAGCTTACCTGGCCTGTTGTTTTTGCCCGGCGGGATGCGCCCCTTCGCTCCTGACAGCCAGGGCCTGTTCCAGCGCGGCCCATCCCCGGCGCGGCCTGTCGACAACCCCCCCAGGCAGTTCTCGTCAAAAGCACTTGACGTAATAATACGAATCGTTATCATTACCTCTCAAAGGAACCTGTCATGAAATCACTACCCATCCTGTTTGCCCTGCTCCTGTCCGTCTCGGCCTGGGCTGCCGACACCGAATACCAGCTCGTCATCCGCGAGCACCGCTTCGAACCAGCCGAGTTGCGCGTGCCGGCAAACCGGAAGGTCAAGCTGGTCGTGCACAACCAGGACAGCACGCCGGAGGAATTCGAGAGCCACGAGCTCAACCGCGAAAAAGTCATTGCCCCCGGCGCCAAAGCGACGATCTTCGTCGGCCCGCTCAAGCCCGGCCGCTACCCCTTTGTCGGCGAATTCAACGAGAAAACCGCGCGCGGCGTGCTGATCGTCGAGTAAGACCCCATGCTAGCCTCAGCCATCATCGTCTTTCGCGAAACGCTGGAAGCCGCACTCATCGTCGGCATCGTGGCCGCCTCGACGCGCGATCTGCGCAGTCGCAACACCTGGCTGGCCGGCGGCATTGCCGCCGGCGTGCTGGGCTCCCTGCTGGTGGCGCTTTTCACCGGCCGCATCGCCGAACTGGCCGAGGGCATGGGGCAGGAGCTCTTCAATGCCAGCGTCCTGCTGCTGGCTGCCGCCATGCTGGCTTGGCACAACATCTGGATGGCGCGCCACGGCATGACACTGGCGCGCGAGGCCAGGCAGTTGGGCGCCGACGTCAGCGATGGCAGCCGCGCCATGTCCGCCCTGGCCCTGGTCGTGGGCCTGGCCATCCTGCGCGAAGGCTCCGAGACGGCGCTCTTCCTCTACGGTCTGCTGAGCAGCGGCGAGGAGAGCAGCAGCAGCGTGTTCGGCGGCGGCGCGCTCGGCCTGCTGCTGGGTTGCCTGGCCGGCGTGGCACTTTATGCCGGCGTGCTGCGGGTCCCGGCGCGCCATTTTTTCAGCGCCACCAGCGGGCTCATCCTGCTGCTGGCCGCGGCCATGGCCAGCCAGGCGGCGCGCTTCCTGGTGCAGGCCGACATCCTGCCCAGCCTGGCCAGCCCACTGTGGAACATCAGCTGGCTGCTCGATGACCATTCCATGCTGGGCCGTCTGCTGCATGCGCTGACCGGTTATGAAGCCGCGCCGTCGGGTATCCAGGTCGTCTTCTACACCGCCACGCTGGCCCTCATCCTGTTCGGCATGCGCCTGCTGCGCATGCGCCCCTCTGTTTCCTCCACCACCTCCTGAGACTCTCATGAAAAAATATGCAATCCTCGTGGTTGCAGGCGCCCTGCTGTGCCCGCTGCTTGCCAACGCCGGCTCCGCCGACTATGTCTACATGCCCTCAGTGACCTATGGCGAGCACGAGATCGACTTCAAGATGGGCGGCGCCTCGAAGGCCGACACCCCGTACGAATCCGCCGCCAGCATCGGTTACGGCTACGGCATCACGCAGCGCTGGTTCAGCGAGATCTACCTCAAGTACAAGCGCGAACTCAACGAGAACACCAAATTCGACGCCGTCGAATGGGAAAACAAATTCATGCTCAGCGAGCCCGGCCAGTACCCGGTGGACGTTGGCTTCCTGCTGGAGATCGAGCGCCCGATGGATCACGACGAAGGCTGGGAAGTGAAATGGGGCCCTCTGCTCCAGACCGAAGTCGGCAAGGTCCAGCTCAACGCCAACCTGCTCTTCCAGCGCAGCTACGATTCGGCCCAAGCCAACCGGATGCAACTCCTCTACCAGTGGCAGGCCAAGTACCGCTGGACGCCCGGGTTCGAATTCGGCTTCCAGGGCATGGGCGCAATGGGCGACTACGACAACTGGTCGCCTGCGAGTGCGCAGGTGCACAAGACCGGCCCCGCCATCTTCGGCAAGAAGCCCCTGGGCGGTCGCCATGCTGTCAAGTACAACGCCGCCTGGCTGGTCGGCACCACCCAGGCCACGCCTGACCAGACCTTGCGCCTGCAGGTCGAATACGAGTTCTGATCCCCTGTCCGGCGGTGGCGGCAAGCCGCCGCCGGACCCCGGGACCAGCTACTCGTAACGCAGCGCCTGGATCGGCAAGAGACAGGAAGCCCGCCGCGCCGGGTAGAAACCGAAGAAAACGCCCACCAGGGCCGAGAAGCCCACGGCCAGGATGATGGCGCCGACGGACATGCTCACCTGCCAGCCGGCCAGCGTGCCCACGCCCCAGGTGGCCACCGCGCCCAGCAGCACTCCCAGCGCGCCGCCCATCAGGGAGAGCGTCACCGCCTCGATCAGGAACTGCGCCAGGATGTCGGTCGGCCGCGCGCCCACGGCCATGCGCAGGCCGATCTCGCGCGTGCGCTCGGTCACGCTGACCAGCATGATGTTCATGATGCCGATGCCGCCGATCACCAGGCTGATGCCGGCCACCGCCGCCAGCAGCAGCGTCATGATGCGGCTGGCCTCCTCCTGCGCCTGCAGAATCTCGGTCAGGTTGCGCACATTGAAGGGGTCTTCCACGCCGCTGGGCACCTTGAAGCGCTGGCGCAGCAGGTCCTTCACCGACTCCTCCACGCCCTTCATGCTCTGGCCCTCGCGCACCTTCACGAGGATGGTGCCCACGCGCTTGAGGCGGCTGGTCGCGTCGCCGCCCCAGATGCGGTTGCGCAGGGTGCTGATGGGCATCATCAGCACGTCGTCCTGGTCCTGCCCCATGGAGTTCTGGCCCTTGGAGGCCAGCACGCCGATGATCTTCATGGGCACGCCGCGCACGCGCACCACCTGGTCCACCGGGTCCTGCTCGCCGAAGAGCTCGCGCGCCACCGTGGCGCCCACCCAGGCCACCTTGGCCGAGCCGGCCAGCTCGGCGGGGTCGAATTCGCGGCCCGAGGACAGGCCCCAGTCGCGCGCCTCCAGAAAGTCGTTGGTCACGCCGTAGATCGCCGTGCCCCAGTTGCTGTTGCCCGCCACCACCTGGCCGCTGGTGCGCGAGGTGGGCGCCGCCACCTGCACCTCGGGAATCTCCACGGCAATCGCCTGCGCATCCTCCTCGGTCAGGCGCTGGCGCGTCTGCGCGCCCAGGCGCACACCCGCCTGCGACACACCGCCGGGCACCACCAGCATGATGTTGGAGCCCAGTCCCTTCATCTGCGCCTGCACGCGCTCGGTGGCGCCGCTGCCCACGGCGATCATGGTGATCACCGCCGCCACGCCGATGATGATGCCCAGCATGGTCAGGATGCTGCGCAGGGTGTTCGAGGCCAGGGCGCGCCAGGCCGTGCGCAGGGCGGCCAGCCAGTTCATGCGGCCACCTCTTTTTCCGCGTGGCCACCCTGGCGCAGGTCCTCGATGATCTGCCCGTCACGGAACACCAGCTTGCGCCGCGCCCAGGCCGCGATGTCGGCCTCGTGCGTGACCAGCACCACCGTCATGCCCTGCCGGTTCAGCTCGGTCAGCAGACGCAGGATGTCGTCGCTGGTTTTCGTGTCCAGCGCGCCCGTGGGTTCGTCGGCCAGGATCAGTTGCGGGTCGTTCACCAGCGCGCGCGCGATCGCCACGCGCTGCTGCTGCCCGCCCGAGAGTTCGCTGGGTGTGTGCTGCCAGCGCTCGCCCAGGCCCACGCGTGTGAGCGCGGCCAGGGCGCGCTCACGCCGCGGCAGCGGCTTCACACCGGCATAGACCATGGGCAGTTCCACGTTCTCCAGCGCACTGGTGCGCGGCAGCAGGTTGAACTGCTGGAAGACGAAGCCGATGCGCCGGTTGCGGATGGACGCGAGCTGGTTGGGCTCCATGCCCTCCACGGCCTCGCCCGCCAGGTGGTAGTGCCCGGTGCTGGGCAGGTCCAGGCAGCCCAGGATGTTCATCAGCGTGGACTTGCCCGAACCCGAGGCCCCCATGATGGCCACGAAATCCCCCTCCTCGATGTCCAGCGACACCCCGCGCAGCGCGTGCACGGTGCTGTCGCCCATCGTGTAGGTCTTGACGAGATCGCGTGCCTGAATCAATGCCATGTTTGCACCGTTCGCCCTGCGCTTGTCGAAGGGTATGGCATAGGCAGGAGGGCTTCGACAAGCTCAGCCCGAACGGATAGCTGCATCATCAGAACATCATGCGCGGACCGGTCGCCGGGCGGGCGCCGGGCGTTGTAGCCGGCCCCCCCGCACCCACCGTACCGGTGATCACCGGGGCGCCTTCCTGCATGGCCGCGGCCTCCGGCGCATCGGGCGGCACGATCAGCTCGGTGCTGCTGCCATCGGTGATGCCCAGGCGCACGCTCCAGGCCTGCGGCTTGCCGTCCTCGCCCATCAGGTAGATGCGCCCGCGCGTCACGGTGCGGCCCGCCGCTTCGGCCTGCAGCGCGGCGTAACGCTTCTTCTGCTCGGAGGTCAGCATGTCGCCGATGCGCGCGCGGATGTCGGCGGTGATGCGCTCGCGTGCCCGGGCGCGGTCGGCCTCGGCCATCTCGCGCAGGCGCCCGAACTGCGGCCGCGCCGAAGCGTAGATGGCGTCCACCTTCTCCACCTGCGCCGCGCTGAGCTGCAGCTCCTGCACCAGGCGGTTGCGGAATTCGTTCAGGGGGTTGTTGCCCCCGGCCGCCGGGGCCACGGGCGCGGCGACGGGCGCAGAGACTCCGTCCTGCGGGACCGGCGCGGCCGGCTCCAGGCCGGCGATGCGCACGCGCAGCGCCGCGTTGGGGATCTTGAGCGCGTGCTCGCGTGTGTCCGTCACCACGCGCACATTGGCCGTCATGCCCGGCAGCAGGCGCCCGTCGGGGTTGGAGAAGTTCACCACCGCCACATAGGTCACCACATTGGCCACATTGGTGGCGGCCTTGCGCACCTGGCCGATCTGGCCCTCGAAAGTCTGGCCCGGGTAGGCGTCCACCGAGAAGCTGGCCCTCTGCCCGCTGCGGATGCGGCCCACGTCGGCCTCGTCGATGGCGGCCTCCACCTGCATGTCGCGCAGGTTGCGGGCGATGATGAAAAGCTCCGGCGCCTGCAGGCTGGCCGCCACGGTCTGCCCCTTCTCGATGGCCCGCTTGATCACGATGCCGTTGACCGGCGAGGTGATGCGCGTGCGCGCCAGGTCGATGCGGGCCTGCGCCAGCGCCGCGTCGCGCTGGGCCACGCTGGCCTGCGCGCTCTTGACCTGCGCCTCGGTCACGCCCAGCTGGGCCTCGGCCGCCTTCACGGCCTCGGCGCTGGTGTTGACCAGTGCATTGGACTGGTCCGCCGTGCTCTGGGCGATGAAACCCTTGCCCACCAGCATCAGATTGCGCTCATGCGTGCGGCGCGCCTCGGCCAGGTCGGTCTGCGCGCGCGAGACCTGGGCCCGGCTGGCCACCACATTGGCCTGGGCGGTCAGCACCACGGCGCGCGCGGCGTCCACATCGGCCTGGGCCGAGCGCACGCGGTATTCGAAAGTCTCCGGGTCGATCACGGCCAGCAGCTGACCGGCCTTGACCTCGGCGTTGAAGTCCACGTACAGGTCCTTGATCTGGCCCGAGACCTGGGTGCCCACCGTGACCTGGGTCACCGGGCTCACCGCGCCGGTGGAGGCCACGGCCGCCTGCAGCGGGCCGCGCTCGATCCTGGCCGTGCGGTACTGCACCTCGACGCTGCCGAGGCGTTGTGTCCACCACAGCCCCAGGGCCGCCACCAGCGCCAGCGCCACCCCGCCCGTCACCAGATATGTCTTCTTCATGCGGCTGATTGTAGGAACAAGGCCATGTCCCGTACCGGCGGCAGGTGTCCCGCAGGTAAAGAGCAGGCAAACCGGCCCGCCGGCGGCACCATAAAAAACGGCGCTCGAAGAGCGCCGTGGAATGGCCGTTCGTAGAAACGGCCGGCTGCGGGGGAGGACCGCAGCAAAGCGAAGGATATCAGCGGCGGTTACCCATGTACGACTCAGGGCCACCCCGGCCCGCGCGCTCACCGCGCTCGGCATGACGCTCGTCGCGGTCGTGGTCGCGATCGCGGCGGCCGCCCCAGCCCCGCTCGTCCCAACGGCCATAACGGTCGTCTCGGTCTTTCCAGTGGCCGTAGGCATGGCCGCGGCTGTAATAGCCGGGAGCGATCACGCGGTAGACGGGTTGCGGGTAATAAACGGGCGCCGGGACATAGACCACGCGGGGGGCCGGCTCGTAGTAGCGTTCGTAGACCACCACGGGCGCTGCCGGCATATTGCTCACACCGACGCTGATGCCGGGCTGCGACATGCCGATGGACCAGTACACATCCGCTCCGTCGTGTCCGGCGTGGGCGGCGCTGCTGGCCCCCAGGCCCAGGGCGGCCACCAGGGCCAGGGCAGCGACGGAAGGGTTGGCTTTGGACGTCATGAGGAATCTCCTTTACGGGGCTCCCGATGGGCGCCCTGTTACCTCAACGCGCCCGACCTCGCCAAGGAGACGAAGCGCCGGCGAAGGACGTCACAAGATGTAACAACACCCTGTCAAAAACCCGGCCTCAGCGCGGCCGCAGCCCCGCCGGCAGCCAGCCGCTGAGCCGCGCCTCGATCTGCTTTTCATGGCGCTGCCACCAGATGCCCAGCGCCACCACGGCCAATCCCAGGAGAGTGAGCGCAAACGGAAACATCAGGCTGTGCTGGAACACCCGGTAGGACAGGTAGCCCAGATAACCCGCCACCCCCAGCGCCCCGAACACGGTGAACACCCGCCGGCCGATGGCCGCGCCCCCGAAGATCAGCCCCACATTGATCAGCGCGTACAGGGCCTTGCCCAGTTGCGAGCCCGAATCCTGCAGGCTCAGGCCGCCCCAGAACATGAGGGCGCCGAAGATATAGAGCCAGAAGGCAAAGTCCTGCCGCCACTCGCCCTGCGCCAGGCGGCTGCGCATGTCCACCCACATCGCCAGCAGGCAGGTGCCGATGCCGAAGACCAGGGACATGTCGCGCATGAACCTGTATTCAAAGCCGGCCTGCTGCATCAACAGGCTGGCCACATCCATGTACATGTACCAGACCGTCACCGCCACGGGCATCACCATGAAGGGCAGGCGGTAGCGCCACAGCATCACCACCGCGGCGGCCAGGGTGCCGAACTCCAGCGTGAGCCAGCGCCAGTCGATGTGGGTGTGATAGGCCCGGTAGCTGCCGGGCCCGCCCGGCGGCCACAGGCCCAGGCCGCTTTGCAGGGCCCACAGCGCCAGCGGCACCAGGCACACGGCCAGCGTGGCCAGAATGCCGGCCGGCGTGCCCAGGCCCCGGCCCTTGAGCTGGTCCGCCACCAGCAGGCAGGCCACCAGGTAACCCAGGGCAATGGCCAGCAGGCCCCAGTCGCCGAACTGCTGCCAGCCCAGGGTCATGAACAGCGTCATGGCGCCGATGGCCACCAAACCGCCAAAGTAATACAGCACGTTGGTGAAGCCAAAGCGCGGCCCGGCGGGCGGGCTGGCGGGCACCGTGGTCTGCACCCGGACCTTGGCCACCCAGCGCGCCCAGAGCTGCTGGGACTGCTGGCCCGTGATCAGGCCCTCGCGCACCGCCGCCTGCAGATCGGCCTGGGAGACGGTCACACTGTCGCTTTGTGGTTCGCTCATGGCGCCCTCCTGTGGCGTGCATGGTAGCAAGCCCGCGCCCGGCGGAGACCGGCCTCTAAAATGGCTGGATGAGCAAGCCCAGCACCCCCGATAACAAAGAAGCCCCCAAGGCCAGCAATTTCCTGCGCCAGATCATCGAACACGACCTGGCCGCCGGCGCCTACAGCGGCCGCCGCTGGGGCCATGCCCCCGGCACCGCCAGCGAACACGCCGAGGCGCAGGGCAGCGTGGCCGACCCCGCCCGCATCCGCACCCGCTTCCCGCCCGAACCCAACGGCTACCTGCACGTGGGCCACGCCAAGAGCATCTGCCTGAACTTCGGCCTGGCGCGTGACTACGGCGGCGTCTGCCACATGCGCTTCGACGACACCAACCCCGAGAAGGAAGAGCAGGAGTACGTCGACGCCATCACCGACGCGGTCAAGTGGCTGGGCTTCGGCTGGGACGCCCATGGCGACAGCCATCTGTACTACGCCAGCAACTACTTCGACTTCATGGTCCGCGCCGCCGAGTACCTGGTGGAAACCGGCCACGCCTATGTGGACGAGCAGACGCCGGAAGAAATGCGCGCCAGCCGCGGCGACTTCGGCAAACCCGGCACCGACAGCCCTTACCGCACACGCAGCCCGGCCGAGAACCTGGCCCGCTTCCGCGAAATGCGCGCCGGCCAGCATGCGGATGGTTCCATGGTGCTGCGCGCCAAGATCAGCATGGCCAGCCCGAACATCAATCTGCGCGACCCGGCCATCTACCGCATCAAACACGCCAGCCATCACAACACGGGCGACACCTGGTGCATCTACCCCATGTACTCCTTCGCCCACCCCATCGAGGACGCGCTGGAGAACATCACCCACAGCATCTGCACGCTGGAGTTCGAAGACCAGCGCCCGTTTTACGACTGGACGCTGGAGCGCATCGTCCCCATCCTGCGCGCGCCGCAGTTCGAACAGGCCAAGGCCCTGATCGAGAGGATCGAAGCCCAGGGCCTGGAAGCCGGCAAGGAATTTGCCCTGCACTGCCACAACCACGCGGACAAGCTCTTTGCCAGCGCCGCCGAAGGCCAGCTGCGCGCGCTGTTCGCCAAGTGGGAACACGACCGCAATGCCGTGCTGACGGACCTGCCCGCCTTCTTCGCCCTGCTCAGACAAGAAACCGCGCAGTTCACCCCCCTGCTGGCCCACGCGCTGGACGGCCAGCGCCCCAACGTCTTCCTGCTGCCGCACCAGCACGAGTTCGCCCGCCTGAACCTCACCTACGTGATCACCAGCAAACGCAAGCTGGCCCAGCTGGTGACTGAAAAGCGTGTCACCGGCTGGGACGACCCGCGCATGCCCACCATCGTCGGCCTGCGCCGCCGCGGCTACACGCCCGAGAGCATCCAGCTCTTTGCCGAACGCATCGGCGTGACCAAGGACTACAGCTGGATCGACTACAGCACGCTGGAAGGCTGCCTGCGCGAAGACCTGGAGAGCAAGGCCCACCGCGGCATGGCCGTGCTGGACCCGGTGAAACTCGTGCTCACCAACTGGGCCGAAGCCTTTGGCAGCGACAGCTACACCGAGGAATGCAGCCAACCCGCCCTGCCCCATGTTGAAGAAGGCCAGGTGGCCCCCGCGCCGCGCCGTTTCCTCATCGGCCGCGAGGTGTGGATCGAACGCGAAGACTTTGAAGAAGTGGCGCCCAAGGGCTACAAGCGCCTCTTCCCCGGCAATGTGGTGCGCCTCAAGGGCGGTTATGTGATCGAGTGCACCGGCTGTGTACGTGATGCAGCAGGCCAGGTGACCGAAGTACACGCCAAGGTCATCCCCGGCACCAAGAGCGGCACGCCCGGCGCCGACAGCGTCAAGGCCAAGGCCGCCATCACCTGGGTGAGCGTGGCCGACGGCGTGGCCGCCGAAGTGCGCCTCTACGACCGCCTGTTTATGGATGCGCAACCCGATGCCGGCGGCAAGGACTTCCTGGCCAGCCTGAACCCGGACAGCCTGAAAACCGTCACCGCCTATGTGGAGCCCTCACTGGCTAAAGGCCAGGCGGACGACAAGTTCCAGTTCGAGCGGCATGGCTACTTTGTGGCGGATCGGAAGGACCATAGCAAGGGTAAGCCTGTGTTCAATCGGGTCACTGGCCTTAAGGACAGCTGGGGCAAGTAAGCCGCATGGAAACCACCGACTACTTCCGCAACGATGTCATGGCCAAGCGGCCCTACATCAAGCCGGAGTGGTTGGAGCTGGCACTGAGCCAGCCGCTGCGCCGGGAAGTGCAGGTCGAGGACGGCCGCATCCGGCACTGGGTCTGGATCGCGGAGCTGAGCAAGCACCTGCGTGTGGTCACCCTGCCCGACGGCAAAACGGTGCACAATGCCTTTCCAGACCGGAGGTTTACGCCATGAAGATTTCGTACGACAAGGCCACCGACTCGCTCTACATCCACCTCTCCGACCGCCCCTCGGTCGATTCGGACGAGGTGAATGACGGCGTGGTGCTGGACTACGACGCAAACGGCGCCCTGGTCGGTATCGACGTACAGCATGCCAGCCAGCGGGCCGACATCAAGAACCTGTCGGTTTCGCATCTGCCACTGGAACAACTGCTGGCAGCCTGACGGCCATGCTGGACGCGCGACTCGGCAGCGACAACGTCTTCCGCGATCTCGGCTTTCCCGAAGCCGAGGCACAAAACCTGCTGCTGCGCGGTGACATGGTCATCCACATCCGTAAAGTGATCGACAAGCTCGGTATCACTCAAGCAGAAGCCGCCAAGCTTGCCGGTATCACCCAGCCGCGCATGAACGATCTGGTCAAGAACCGCACTCAAAAATTCACGCTGGATGCCTTGGTGAACGTCGCCGCCAGTCTGGGCTACTCAGTCAAGCTGTCACTGAAGAAGACCGCATGATGCATGCCAGTGCCAGCGGCAAGGACTTCCTCGCCAGACTGAACCCGGACAGCCTCAAGACCGTCACCACCTATGTGGAGCCCTCACTGGCCCAGGCTGCGGCGGACGACAAGTTCCAGTTCGAGCGGCATGGTTACTTTGTCGCGGACCGCAAGGACCACACCAAGGGTAAGCTCGTCTTTAACCGGGTGACGGGGTTGAAGGATAGTTGGGGGAAATAGAATGAACCCTCTTGCGGTCAGAGATCAATTTCTAAGGTCTACGGCCGAATGGGTCTGTGATTCGTACTCGCTTTCCATACGGTATCTTGCTGTCAAAGATCAAAGTGGTTTACGCATCCTTGATGCCGCATTAAGTGCGGGGCCGCTACCCCCTCCCAGACCAGTCAATTTCTCAATCGAAGTCGGTTCGCTCTGCGCTGGTCAGAAGACATTCCCGTCTTTAAAAAGGACCGTCTTAGAGAAAAAGCTAGAACAAGCTGCGAACGGAAAAATTGAAGTCAACGGATTTCAATTGACATTGGACTCCAAGAGTCCACCAGATTACTACGCCCCTCCACCGAATCAGGAAACGTGGTTTTCTGATCTTCATTTGATCGTACAAGGTAACCAACTGCCTCCCTCACCGATTCACGACTCTATCGAAGTTGATCAAGCGTTACGCTGCATCACACCGCCATTTGATGGAATGGCTGACCTCAGCACATTGCTTCAACTCTCGGACCCACGATCAGGTGGACGCCAACCCACTATCAACATTCGAGTGAACCCGCCAGTCGACGTGATGTTCGATAACACCTCATTACGAGAAAACAAATTCCAAGCGCTTCTTCACGCGCATCCAAAATTTGATATCAAACGGATTGGATTAGCCATTCGTGAATTTCCTGGTGATGGTGTCAAAACTAGAAAACAAGTGGCTCATGACATCAGCTGGAAGCGCGTAAGCAATGGCCGCCGACCCGGTTTACTTGACATTTCACTGATCAACGCCGATAGCGTCCTTGCCATGTTGACTGTAGGCGGCCGCACAGTGAGACGCCAATGGCATTTGGATCCGGACAAAGCGACCAACTCAAGATATGTTGCAACTCAGTTGTTTGACAAAGAACTGAAACAACTTCGAGATTCCGTACTAAATCCTATCGACCCCGATCGTTTTGAGCGGGGGATTGCATCGCTACTATTTCTTCTCGGTTTTTCCCCTGCTGTACAGGTTGAAACTCAAGCACCCGACATAGTAGTCACCACCCCAGGAGACAAGATTGCGGTAATTGAATGCACGATAAAGATTGCAGACTTTCACAGCAAACTTGGGAAACTTGTAGATCGTCGGAATGCATTAGTAAAAGTACTAGGCGCTACCGGGCATAACCTTCGAGTTGATTCAATTCTTGTATGCGGCTCGCCACGTGCACAAATCGCTGCCGACGAAAGTCTGCTGATTCAGCATCAAGTCACGCTGATAGCGAAAGAAGATTTAGAGCAAGCATTTAACAGAATTCGGATACCAACAAATCCTGATGAAATGCTTGATCGTGCTGCCGCCCAACTTGCATCGCGGAACCCTATCGACAGATAAACGCTTCTGTACTGCATCGAAAAATTTGATCGTAAGGCGTTAAAAATATGAAAGCCACCTGGAACAACACCGTCATCGCCGAGAGTGACGACACCGTGCTGGTGGAAGGCAACCACTACTTCCCCGCGCACACACTCAAGCGCGAGTACGTGACCTTTTCGAACCACAAGACCACCTGCCCCTGGAAGGGCGAGGCGCACTACTACGCGCTCATGGTCAACGGCGACATGCTGCCCGACGCCGTGTGGTACTACCCTGAGCCCAAGCCCGAAGCCCATCTCATCCAGGGCCGCGTGGCCTTCTGGAAGGGCGTGAAGATCGAGGAGTAGGCGGTCATGGCAACTGCCCGGCCCCGCCGAAAACCCGCCCCGCGCGTGGTCGTCTTTGCGGGACCCAATGGTGCGGGCAAGTCCACCCATGCCGACGCGATCCTGGCCACGCTGGGCATCAAGACCTTTGTCAACGCCGATTTCATCGCGCGCGGCCTGCCGGGTCGGCATACGGAAGCCGTCACGTTCACGGCCGGCCGGATCATGCTGGAGCGGCTGCACCAGCTGGCCGATGCCGGCGAAGACTTCACTTTTGAAAGCACACTACTACTTCTCGCTCGCCAACGCGCAGCTGGCCGTGCGCCGCGTGAAGCTGCGCGTGGGCATGGGCGGCCATGATGTGCCGACTGACGTGGTGCGTCGGCGTTTTGGGCGCAGCCTGAGTAACTTCTTTGAGCTCTACGCCCCGCTGGCGTCGCGCTGGGCCATCTTCGATAACTCACGTTCGTCCCAGGCCCGGTTGCTTGCCACCAGCGAGGGCGATAAACTCACCGTCACGGAACCGACGCTATGGCTGAAACTGCAAAAAACCGCGAACCGCGCCTGATGCCCACCCCCAAGGCATTGGAAAAGGCCTTGGCGCAGTCGGCCCAGCAGGCCAGAAAAATGGCCAAGGCCTTTGGACTGGAAGTGCCTGTGGTGGCCGACAAGCCCCGGCGCGCACCGGCCGGCAGGGCCTGAGCATCGTTCGGACCGCCCATGCAGACCAAGCCCATTCCTCCCGCCACTCACGCAGCGCTGCAAGCGTTCATCCAGCGCGCGGAGGCGCAATACCCTGTTTCACGTGCCATCCTGTTTGGCAGCAGGGCACGTGGCACGGAAGGACCGGACAGCGATGCCGATGTGGCCGTTCTGCTCAAAGGACACGGGCACTTTCTTCGGACCAAGATGGCCATGGCTGACATGGCCTTCGACGTGCTGCTGGATACAGGAATCCGCATCCAGGCGCTCCCCATTTGGGAGGATGAATGGGAACACCCGGAGCAGTATTCCAACCCTGAACTGCTGAAAAACATCGAGCTTGAAGGCATTCCGCTGTGAAAGCGGAAGAGCTGATGCACAAGGCCCGGCAGGCCGCTGCGTCAGCGAGGGCCCTGTACGGAATGGGAGACATGGACGGCGCATGCAACCGCGCTTATTACGCCATGTTCGATGCAGCAAAAGCAGCCTTGCGATACTCAGGAGCACCTGTCAGTGCCGACGTAGCCAGAACCCACAGCGGACTGATCAAGGCATTTGGCCTGCACTTGGTGAAATCGGGCCGCTTGCCCTTGGAACTGGGTCGTGCCATCAACCGGGCCGAAGATCTGCGCTTGCTGGCTGACTAAACCGGTGAGCCTGTGGACAAAGAACAAGCTGACTGGGCCGTAGAAAGTGCGGATCGTTTTGTTGCCACTATCACGACTGAATTTTTCTCGTCGTGACGCTGTGCCGCGACCAAGCAAGCTCCCCAAAGAGCGCTTGCTCTTCGAACAATCAGCGTACCAGGCACTGGAGCCACCCCCGCCATGCCCCGCCGCCCCCATTACCACGTCTACGTCATCGAGCTGCCCGGCGCCGTGTGGTTCTACCCCGAGCCCAAGCCTGAGGCCCATCTCGTCCAGGGCCGCGTGGCCTTCTGGAAGGGCGTGAAGATCGAAGAGTAACCTGGGCCGAATCGCTATAGTCAGTAAGTACCCTGTTCGTATGGAGCCTGCCATGTCACAAAACGCCGAGTCACTGAGCCAGCAAGCCGCCCAGCTGCCCCCGGCCGAGCGTATGAAGCTGGTCGAACGCATCCTGGACACGCTGGACACGCTGGACACGCCAGACCCGAACCTGGATGCACTCTGGGCCAAAGAGGCCGAGGACCGGCTGGCTGCCTATCGTCGGGGCGAGATCAGCGCCCTGCCGCTGGCCGAGGTTCTGGGCAAGTACACGATCAAATCTTCCGGCGCATGAACGTCAAGCTGCTGGCGCCCGCCCAGCACGAACTGGACGAAGCCATCGCCTGGTACGCAGCGCAAGCGCCCGGTCTGGGCGATGCATTCCTGATCGAGACGCTCAAGACCATCACCCTCATCACACGCCACCCGCAAGCCTGGCACCCGCTCAGCCCCCAGACAGGGCGTGAAGATCGAGAAATAGGCAGGCTCCACCCCCTCTCCTCCCCGCATCGCACCCCCGCCGCCGGGGCTACACTGGCAGGCACTTTTGCCAGCCTTGGGCGGGCCGCGCTTGGAGAAGGCTTATGAATTTCCTGGACGACATGAAGATCGGCACACGGCTGGCCCTGACTTATGCCATTGTGCTGCTGCTGATGCTGGGCATCCTCTACGAGGGCTACAGCACCCTGAGCCAGATCGCCGCGCAGGCGCCGCAGTTCCAGGTCACCATCTCCGGCGCACAGACGGGCATGCTGGTCATGGGCGTGCTGGCCTTGTTGCTGGGCACGGTTTCCACGGCGCGTCAGGCGCGCACCATTTCCGCGCCACTGGCCGACGCCGTGCTGATTGCCGAGACGGTGGCCTCGGGCGACCTGAGCCACGACTTCGAGAACACGCGCAAGGGCGAATTCGGCCGCCTGCTGGAGGCCATGGGCACCATGGAAGACACGCTGACCGATCTGGTCACCCGCATCAAGGAAAGCACCGCCCCGCTGGCCGACTCGTCCCAGGAAATTGCCGACTCCAACGCCGACCTGGCCCGGCACACCCTGCTGCAAGCCGAGGCGCTGGACCACGCGGCCGCCCGCATGACCGAGCTGACAGCCACCGTGCGCGAGAACGCGCAGCGCGCGCACAACGCCAACGGGCTGGCCGGCAATGCCTCGGGCATTGCACAGCGCGGCGGTGTGGTGGTGGGCGAGGTGGTGCAGACCATGCAATCCATCAGCAACAGTTCGCGCCAGGTGGTGGACATCATTGCCGTGATCGAGGGCATCTCGTTCCAGACCAATATCCTGGCGCTCAATGCCGCGGTGGAAGCGGCCCGGGCCGGCGAGCAGGGGCGCGGCTTTGCCGTGGTGGCGGGCGAGGTGCGCGTGCTGGCCCAGCGCAGCGCCGAAGCCGCCAAGCAGATCCGTGACCTCATCAGCCATTCGGCGCAGCAGGTGGAAGCGGGGGCCCAGCTGGTGGACCGCGCCGGCCACACCATGCAGGACATCGTACAGGCCGTGCAGCAGGTGACAGATTTGCTGGCCGAGATTTCCACGGCCTCGGCCGAGCAGAGCCGCGGCGTGAACGATGTGTCTGAATCCGTAGCGCGGATGCAGGCCGAGACACGCCACAACACCCAGCAGGTCACCCACACCGCCGAAGCCGCCAGCGACATGAATGAGCGCGTGCGCCAGCTGCAGGTGGCGGTGGACCAGTTCAAGGTCTGAGCGTCGGCGGGCCAGGCGGCATGGGACGCGGCGCGCACTATCACGTCTACGTGGTCGAGCTGTCTCGGGACGTGCTCTTTGAAGCCAGATTCAGGAAATGCAATCCTGCTTATGTCGAGGGCCAACCCTGCGTCTACGTGGGCATGACGGGCCTGGACCCCGATGTGCGCTTCGACAAGCACAAGGCCGGCATCCAGGCCAACAGCTATGTGACGAAGTACGGCCTGCACCTGCTGCCCGACCTCTACGAAGGCTTCAACCCCATGAACTACAAGGACGCGCAAGAGCGTGAGGTGGAAGTCGGCATCGACCTGCGCTCGGCGGGGTTTGGTGTGTGGCAAGCCTGAGCCCCCATGCAAATGAGCGTGCCCAAGCGCCCGCTCACCGTATGATGTGCCGCAACAAGGGAGGCCAACATGAGTAACCCAAGCTCGCCCCAGGAAAGTCGTGTCGCCGTCCTCGTCGACTGCGACAACACGACACCGGAGATCCTCGAATTCGCCCTGCGTGTCGTGGCCAAGTTCGGCCGCGTGGTGCTAAGACGTGGATATGGAAACCACAGCACACTGGCCAACAAATGGCAGGAAGCTTTGGTCCGTCTGGCTTTTACGCCCTGCCTTCAGTACCAATATGCTGCCGGCAAGAACACGGCGGACATCGCGCTTGCGTTGGATGCCATTGAGGCGATGTTCGACAACCGGGCGGATAGCTTTTGCCTCGTCACTAGCGACTCCGACTTTGCCTATCTGTGCCGCAAGCTGCGTGAACGTGGTGCGATGGTGAGCATAGTGGGCGAGAGCAAAACACCCGACGCGCTGCGCAACGCCAGTGATCAGTTCTTCGAATGGACGCCCTCGGAAGCAGTTTCTGAATCGAGTGAGCAGGGCGAACCCAAGGCTGCAACCGCCAAACCGGAACAGGCAAAAGACCCCCAACAAAAGCCCGGAGTGAAACGGCGACCTAAGTTCATCATTGAAGCGGTCACACTTCTGACCAGTGATACATCCGAAGGAAAAGTGAGCCTTGGGCATCTGGGTCAGTATCTGAAGCGCATGGACCCCGGCTTCTCGCCGAACACCTACGGACATTCCGGACTGCTCAACATGATCAAGACTTATGACCTTCTCATTTTGAAAAAGGAAGAGGGTGGGCATTGGTCGGTCGGATTGAAAGCCAAAGCGGACGGCATAGACAGCGGCGACAGTCTTCCTGCATCTGCATGACGACCGCATGACCCCGCAAGACATCCTCACCTTCTGGTTCGAAGAACTCACGCCCAAGCAGCACTTCAGCAAAGACACCGCGCTGGACGCGCAGATGCGCGAGCGCTTCGGCGCCACGCTGGCCGCCGCGGCGCGTGGCGAGTTGCAACCCTGGCGCACAGACGCGCCGGGCCGGTTGGCGGAGATCATCGTGCTGGACCAGTTCAGCCGCAACATCCACCGGGACACGCCGCTGGCTTTTGCGCACGATGCGCTGGCACTCACGCTGGCCCGGGAGCTGGTGGCCTTGAAGCTGGACCAGGCCCTGCCCATGGCGCAGCGCGTCTTTGCCTACATGCCCTATATGCACAGCGAAGAGCTGGCCGCACATGCCGAGGCGCTGCCCCTCTTCTCCTTGCCGGGCCTGGAGTACAACCTGCAGTTCCTGCACCGGCACACGGACATCATCCGGCGCTTCGGCCGTTACCCACATCGCAATACCATTCTGGGCCGGGCCTCCACGCCCGAGGAGCTGGCTTTTCTGCAGCAGCCCGGTTCTTCGTTCTGAGCCGCACCCCTACCCCGGCGCTCGCATGGACCATCCTTTGCTGACCCTGACCCCGGTGAACCCCGATGTCTGCAGCGTGCACGCCCCCGATGGCACACACGTGGGCAACCTCAAGCGCATCGGCGCGGCCTGGAAGTTCAAGGCCATCGGTTACGACGCCGCGGGCAAGGTGGTCCCAGGGGGCGGCCCGCTGACCGACAGGCACAACACCGCGTTCAGCGCGCCGGATGCCACCGAGGTGAGCGCCAAACTCGGTGTCATGCCTCTGGGTTAATCTCGCGGCCAGACAAAGAAGGAAACACCATGAAAAAACTCAAGGTCCAGATCCATCTGGAGATGACCGTGCCCGGCGACTGGGAGCTGGTCCAGACCTCGGAAGGCACGCCCGTGCTGAAGCTGCCCAACGGTCAGTACCTGGACCTGGCCATCGAGCCCCTGTTTGCCGACGACCCCGAAGACACCTGGCGCAGCACCGACAGCGACGCGGCGCTCAACGACATACTGGACATGGTGGAGAGCGAGGAGATCAGCTACGAGTTCGTGACGCACTGAGGCGTCTGCGCTGCGCCGGATGGCTCAGCGCTTTTTCTCGACCGGGTTGGCCAGCAGTGCCGTGGCCGGGTAGGCCCGCAGGAATTCCCGCGCTTTCTCCACGGGGGCGCTGAGCCAGGCGTCCCACGCGCCTTCGTTCAGGATGACGGGCATGCTTTTGTCGCTGCCGGGCTGCTGGTAGCGGTGCATCAGCGCATGGCTGTTGGCGTTCACGGTCAGCAACGCGTAGCTGACGATCACCTCGCCCTCAAGCCCTTTCCAGCACTCCCACAGACCGGCCACACCCATGGGCTTGCCGTCCACCCGGGCGATGCGGGTGGGCACGGCCTTGCCGCTGCGCCAGTCGTCCGCCAGAAAGGCCATCATGGGCACGATGCAGCGCTGCCCGGCCAGCCAGGCCTCACGGAAGTTGGTGGAGGTGCTCATGGTGTCGGCCCGGGCGTTCACGAGTTTGGTGGAACGCAGCTTGGCGTCCGACGCGGACTTGACCCAGCGCGGCACCAGGCCGAACTGCCCGGCCACCAGCGCGCGCTGAGATGGGTCGGGATGGGCAGGCGCTTCGGCTTCGCTCCCAACAAGACGGATGAACACACCCGGCTGGCGCGGCCAGACCTCGCGCCCCAGCGGCGCCTCGGGTGCAGCCACATGAAAGGCGTCGGGGTAGAGCGTGTTGGGCAGGGTCTCGTAATGGGAACTCATGGGCCCATGCTATCCCACGGCCACTGCGCAAACCATTGATCTCGGTTATTCTGGCCTGGCCCCATCGAGGGCCATGTAAAAAACACGAGGAGACACCATGTTCAAGAAGCTGTTCTGCGCAGCGGTTGCTGCGCTGCTCGCCAGCTGCGCCGGCACGCCCCCTGCCCCGCCCAACGATCCGGTGACGCTGCGCGTCAACATGTTCCGCGGGGCCAGCAACATCCCGGTCTACATGGCCATGGAGCGCGGTGCTTTTGCGCGCCGCGGCATCACGCCGGTGCTGCAGTTCACACCCAACTCGGACGCGCAGCGCGCGGGCCTGGCGGCGGGGCAGTTCGAGATTGCGCACGCGGCGGTGGACAACGCGGTGGCGATGGTGGAGGTGGCGCACGAGGACGTGATCATCGTCGCCGGGGGCGACTCGGGCATGAACGATTTCTTCGTGCGCCCGGAGATCACGCACCTGGCCGATCTGCGCGGCCGCAACCTGGTGGTGGACGCGCCCAACACGGCCTACGCGGTGCTGGCGCGCAAGATCCTCAAGGACGCGGGCCTGACCAGCGGCAAGGACTACGCGCTCAAGCCCATCGGCGGCACACAGGGGCGGGTGGCCTCGCTGGCCACGCAGGGGGGCGCGGGCACCATGCTGAACCCGCCCTGAAGCTACCTGGCCCAGCGCGCCGGCGCCAAGAGCCTGGGCAGCACGAAAGAACTGTTCGGCGCCTACCAGGCCTCGGGGGCCTTCGTGATGCGACGCTGGGCCACGGCCAACCCCGGCGCGCTGGAGCGTTACCTGGGCGCCTACATCGAAGGCTGCCGCGCGGCGCAGGACCCGGCCCAGCGCGAGCCGGTGATCATCGTGCTGCAGCGCGAGCTGAAGCTGGAGCGTGGCATTGCCGAACTGGCCTACAAGGACCTGCTGACGCCCGGCCATGGCCTGGCGCACGACTGCGCCTTCGACCTGGCGGGGTTCCGCAACGTGCTGGCGCTGCGCGCCGAGATCGAGGGCCAGTGGAACGGGTAGGCCCCCGCACCCGACAAGTACCTGGACCTGGGCTACTACACGCGGGCCCGCGCCGTGCCATAACAACACCCCGGGCCCGGAACGTATCGGCCCGGCGCGTTTTTCGCTACAGTACCTCCCACATGCGGAGGACCGCAGTCGGGAAAGAAACGTCATGCAGCCATCGCGCCAAGGATCACGACGCCGGGCCAGGGACACCGTGCTGGAAAAAGGCATCCTGGTCACGGTCTTCGGCATCGTCTTCCTGATCTCGCCGCTCATCCTCAAGGGTTCAGGCACGCTGGTCGCGGTGTCCAGCGGTATGCGCACCGCGGGCTGGTGGGTGCTGGGCCTGGGCCTGTTGCTGATCGGCCTGCACCTCTTCCTGCTGCGTTTTGCCCGGGAGGTGCGCCCCGAACCGGAGGCGTCGGTCTCGCGGTTCCAGCATTCGATCCTGCCCGATGAGCTGCTGTACCCGCCCAGCCGCGTGCGCCTGGAGCCCATGCTGCGGGATGCCCCCGAGACCGACCCCTTCGAGCCCTCCACCCTGCCGGCCGAACTGGAAGCGCAGGACGTTCTCGCGCCGCCGCGGCCCGAGCAGGCCTGGGGGCCCAGGGTGTGGGCGCAGATCGAGTGGCGCCGCTTCGAGGCGGTGTGCGAGGCCCTGTTCGCGCAGGTGGGTTTCCAGACCCGCGCCCAGCCCCACGGCGCGGATGGCGGGGTGGACATCTGGCTGCATTCGCGCAACGCCCAGGGGCCGGTGGCCGTGGTCCAGTGCAAGCACTGGCAGCGCAAGCCGGTGGGTGTGAAGGAGCTGCGGGAGCTGCTGGGGGTGATGGCCTCCCAGCAGCTCAAACGGGGCACCTTTGCCGCCAGCGGCCGCTACTCCCGGGAAGCGCTGCAGTTCGCGCACGACAACGGCATCAATGTGCTGGACGGGGCGGCCCTGCTGGCGCTGATCGCCCGGCGCAAGCCCGACCAGCAGCAGGCACTGCTGAACGTGGCCTACGAGGGCGACTACTGGCGGCCGACCTGCGCGAGTTGCGGCACCAAGATGGTGGAGCGCCATGTGTCGCAAAGCGGTTCGGTGTTCTGGGGCTGCACGGACTACCCGCGCTGCCGCAACACCCTGTCGATGGCCCACGCGGTCTGAAGCCTTGTACGCAGAAACCGCAATCTTTCACAAGCCGGGCCGCATAAACTGAGATGCTGACCCGGCCGTCACCGTGCAGCTCGACCCCACCACCCTGATTTTCCTGAACGTCGCCAATCTGCTGGCGATGTCCATGGCCTTGCCGCTGGTGATGGGGCAGAACCCGAGCCCGGCCGCGCACCGCGCGCGCGCCTCGCTGATGATCAGCGCCGCCGCCTGGCTGGCCCTGATCCTGGCCGGTTTCTGGCGCGAGCAGTGGCCGGACCAGTTGCTGTCCAGCCTGGCCATGGCCCTGCTGAGTTTCAGCAACTGGCTGATCTACCAGGCCTTGAGCCATTGGCTGGGGCCGCGCCCGCTGGGCCGCCTGCTGCTGGCACTGGTGCTGGCCACGCCTGTGGGCTACGCGCTGAGCTTCGGCAGCTACCCGGTGCGCGTGGGCTGGGCCAATCTGCTGATCGCGGGACAGTTGCTGATCCTGGCGCGCGCCACGCTGCTGCCCACGCGCAGCGAGTTCGGCCAGGGCACCTGGCGTTTCCTGATGTTCGGCTGCGTGAGCGTGATGGCCGTGCTGACCGCCACGCGCGGCATTCTGGGCGCCTGGTTCACCGAGCTCTACCCCTTCTTCCACGCGCCCACGCCGGTCAACCTGACGGCCCTGGTGGCGACCAATGTGACGCTGGTGCTGGGCAATATCGCCATCCTCGCGGCCTGGCGCGAAGAGGCGCAGCAGCAGTTGCGCACCCTGGTCATCACCGACGCGCTCACGGGCCTGTCCAACCGCAACGGCTGGGCCGAACAGGCGGGCCGTGCCCTGCGTTACGCGCAGCGTCACGACTACCCGCTGTCGCTGCTGATGATCGACCTGGACCACTTCAAGCGCATCAACGACACCTACGGCCACGAGACCGGCGACGCGGCGCTGCAGTTCTTCGGCGGCCTGCTCAAGCGCTGCCAGCGCGCGGGCGACGTGAACGCGCGCCTGGGCGGCGAAGAGTTCTGCGTGCTGCTGGCCCATGCCGACACTGCGGCCTCCCTGGCTTTCGACCAGCGCCTGCGCGCCGAACTGGCTCAGGCCGCGCCACAGGCCATCCACTTCGCGCTGGACTTCAGCACCGGCCACGCCCTGCGCCAGGGCCGGGACGAGACGCTGGAGGCGCTGATGGCGCGCGCGGATGCGGCGCTCTACCGCGCCAAGCACGCCGGCCGCGGCCACCTGGTGTCGGCCAACGCAGCGACCCGCTGAGCCGGGGCCCTGCGTCCGACCGGCAGCCCCCATATTCATGGAAGCCCCATGTTCATGGGAGGTCCGATGGAGCGCTTGCTGGCAATATCAACGGCTGACCCAATGATCTGGACGCCACGACTGCTCTCGACATGACCGAACTCGCCTACAGCGCCGCCGCCGAGCGCAACAAACAAGCCATCCTGACGGTGCTGCGCACCTTCCTGCCCCCCAGGGGCGTTGCGCTGGAAATCGGCTGCGGCACGGGCCAGCACGTAGCCTGGTTCGGCGCCAATCTGCCGCAGTGGACGTGGGAGCCCACGGACCTGAAGGCCGATCTTTTCCCCGACATCATGGTGCGCATCGGCGAGGCCCGCCTGGGCAATGTGCTGCCGCCGCGGCTGCTCAATGTGCTGGGCGAGGCCTGGCGCATCGAGCGCGAGAACCCGGACCTCATCTACTGCGCCAACATGCTGCACATCGCGCCCTGGTCCTGCTGCGCGGGGCTCATGCGCGGCGCCGCCCGTCATCTCGCCGCGGGCGGCCGGCTGGTGACGTACGGGCCCTGCCTGGAAGACGATGTGTCCACCTCGGAGGGCAACCTGAAGTTCGACGCCGCGCTGCGCGACGAGAATCCCGACTGGGGGATACGCCGGCGCGAAGCCGTGGAGCAGGTCGCCCACGCCGCCGGCCTGCAACTGGCCGCGCGCCACGCCATGCCGGCCAACAATCTCATGCTGGTCTGGAAGCGGGCAGACTGACACCTGGAAGGCTTCGGCCTGGGCGCCTGGATCCTGGCAGCGGTGTGCACCGTGGCCTGTTTCCCGATGGGCTCGGTGGTGGTCATCAAGCGCATCCGGCAAAGCCGGAAGCTTGAACGCCTGTCCACGCCGGAGTCCGGAACCGACCCGGCCGCCACGGACAATGCTGCACACTGATCCCGCACGGTTGGGGCAGGCGGTGACCGTCGCGCTGTTGTTATTCGGAAATGCTTCATTTTTGATAGCAAATAAATCATTGCTCTGTGCCAACTCCGTCACGCTGCGGCCGCCTCCGCGCCGTGCCGGGCTTCGATAATTCAGCCATGGATACGGTTCAAAACATCGTCTGGGCCATCATGACGGGCGGGCTCTTGTCGCTCGCCCTGCTGGCTGCGGCCGACGCACTCATGGTGCGCACGTTCGGTGCGATCCGCAACCTGCTCCTGATCAGCATCCTCGGCAGTGCCTGCGTGCTGCTGTCGGGCCTGCCCGAGGTGCTGTTCCCGGACCTGCCCGAACGCCTGGTCATGGCGCTCAAGGCCGGTTTCGGCCTGCTGAGCAGCGCGCTGGGCCTGCGCTTCCTGGGCATCTGGACCGGCGGCGACGAGGAAGACCACGTGGTCTATCGCATCACGGTCTGGGGCTGCTACGGCATGCTGATCGCGTCGCTGGTGATGGCCATCCTGGCCACCCTGGTGCCGCACGATGACTTCCGGGAGCTGCTGGCGCTGACGGCGGCGCTCAACGGGGTGGCCGCGCTGCTGTGCATGGTGATCGCGGTGCGGGCCGCTCTGCTGGGTGACCCGCTGGCGCGCTGGCTGGTGCTGGCCTGCGTGCTGCTGGTGGGCATGATCAGCGGTCTCTACCTGCATGCGCTGAAGATCGAGAGCTGGAGCCTGGGCATGGCGATCGGCACCGCCAGCTGCGCGCTGCTGTTCATGCTGATCGTGATGGTGTTGATGGTCGTGCGCAACCGGCAGCAACGACTGCTGGCCCGGCTGGCCCGGCTGGATTCGGGCTGGGACCCGGCCACCGGCCTGCCCACCGGCGCCAAGCTGCTGAGCGAGGTGGAACACGCCTTCTGGCGCACCGGCCGCCTGCACGGCCAGTGCATCGTGGTCTGCCTCTACCTGAGCAATCTCTACGAACTGGGCGACTCCCTGGGCCGCACCAGCGACAACCAGATCCTGGCTGCCACGGCCGCGCGCATCCGCCGCGCCGCGGGCTTTCGCTGCGTGGTGGGCATGTACCACCCGCGCTGTTTCATCGTGGTGTTTTCCATCGATCGCAAGCGCGCCTTCGACGAGGCCGTCATCACCCGCCTGCAGGGCCTGGTCACCCAGCCGCTGCAGGTGGTGAGCGACAAGGACAAGCGCCAGCAGTTCACCCCACAGGTGGGCGTGGCGGTGCGCACGGTGCAACCCGACCTCGCCGTGCCGCAGGAGGTGATCGACGAGGTGGAGCACGAGGCCATGACCGAGGTGCGCCGCCCGGCGGGCGACGACGACCGGATCGACACGACCTGGTAAGGCTCAGGAATCCTCTGCGAAAAAACGTGAAATAAGTCACAAAATCGGCTCGCCCTGCGCACCATAATCGCTGGATGCCCATTTCCGAAGTCGCCATCTGGTCCGCCATGCTGGGAGGTCTGCTGACCCTCACGGCATTGTCGCTGGCTGATCTGGTCCTCAACCGCAAGGTCGGCTCGCTGCGCAACCTGTTCTTCGTGCTGGTCGTGGGCGCCAGTTGCCTGGTCATGACCGGCCTGCCCGAGGCGCTGTGGCCAGGCCTGCCCATGAAGCTCTTGCGGGTGCTCAAGGGCAGCCTGGGGCCGCTGGCCGGCGCCCTGGCCCTGTATTACCTGGGCATCTGGCTGGGCGGCAGCCGCGAGGACCGCACGGTCGGCCGCATCACGACCTGGGGCGCCGGCGCGCTGTTCCTGGCCGCCGTTGTGCTGGCCCTGCTGGTGGCGCGCTCCGGCCCCGCCGAATTCGAACAGCTGCTGCTGGCCACGGCCATCGTCAACATGGCGGCGGCGGTGATGGGCCTGATCGCCACGCTGCGTGCGGCCGCGCTGGGCGACCCGCTGGCGCGCTGGATGGTGCTGGCCTGCGTGCTGCTGGCCGCCATGGTGACCGGCCTGTACCTGCGCGGTCTGAACGTGCCGGGTTTCGGCCTGGGCACCTGGATCGTGACGGCGGTGCTGACCGTGCTGTATTTCCTGGTCTGCAGCGTGCTGATCTTCGTGCGCAATCGCCAGCAGCGCCAGCTCACGCGCCTGTCGCGCCTGCAGGTCGGCGCCGACCCGGCCACCGGCCTGCCCACCGGCTCCCTGCTGCTGTCGGAGGTGGAACACGCCTTCTGGCGCTCGGGCCGCCTGCACGGCAGTTGCACGGTGGTGTGCCTGCACCTGCGCAATCTCTACGAGCTGGGCCAGGCAGCCGGCCACGGCGTGGAACACCAGATCCTGGCGGCG
Organism: Curvibacter fontanus; assembly: GCF_054780335.1. NCBI lineage: Bacteria > Pseudomonadati > Pseudomonadota > Betaproteobacteria > Burkholderiales > Comamonadaceae > Curvibacter > Curvibacter fontanus. The sequence continues at coordinate 213,010 of NZ_BAAGWN010000016.1, read as the reverse complement.
ATGGCCGCGCGCATCCGCCGTGCGGCGGGTTTCCGCTGCGTGGTGGGCCTGTACCACCCGCGCTGTTTCGTGGTGGTGATCTCCACCGATCAGCGGCGCGATTTCGTCAACGAGACGGTGGCGCGGCTGCGTTCCACCGTGGGCCGCCCGCTGCTGGTGATCGGCCGCGACCAGGGTCGCCACGACTACACACCGCAGCTGGGCGTGGGCATCGTCACGCTGGAGCAACCGGCCCAGGCCATCCCGCTGGACGTGCTCAACGAGGCCGAGCGCCAATCCCTGGGCACGGACGGCGGCCCGGTCAGCGTGAGCTCCATGCTGCCGACCCAGCAGGACACCATCGACACCACTTGGTAAGGCGCGACGGCGGCGCGGATAATGCGCTGTCATGAACCTCCTCACCACCCTCTTCCCCCTGGGCTGGCAGCACTACCTGCTGGGCGGCCTGCTGATCGGGCTGGGCACCGCCCTGCTCTTCCTCTTCACCGGCCGCATCGGCGGCATGAGCACGGTGTTCTCCAGCAGCTGGTCCTGGCTGGTGCGCCGCCCCTTTTTCCAGCAAACGCGTTTTGTGGAGACCCGCGGATGGCGTCTGGTCTATGCGGCCGGGCTCATCGTCGGCGCGCTGGCCTGGTGGCTGGGCTGGAGCGATGGCACAGCCCTGGCCACCAGGGTGCCGGCCTGGCAACTGCTGGTGGGCGGCTTCTTCGTGGGTTACGGCGCACGCCTGGGCAATGGCTGCACCTCGGGCCACGGCATCTGCGGCCTGGGTTCGCTGCAGCTGCCCTCATTGGGCGCGGTGCTGACCTTCATGGCCACGGCCTTCCTCACGGCCAATCTGGCGGCGAGGTGGCTGGCATGAGCAAGAACAACTTCAAGAGCGCCCTGGCCACGCTGGCCGCGGGCGCGCTCTTCGGTTTCGGCCTCTCGCTCGCGGGCATGGTCAGACCCGAGGTGGTGCTGAGCTTCCTGCGCTTCGAGGACTGGGGCCTGATGCTGGTGATGGGCGGCGCGGTGCTGGTGACGCTGCTGGCCTACAAGGGCCTGCCGCGCCTGCTGGCCCGTCCCCTGCTGGGCGGCAGCTTCGGCGCCCACCCCAGCGTGTGGAACCGCGACACCGCCCTGGGCGCCGCACTCTTCGGCGTGGGCTGGGGCCTGTGCGGTGTCTGCCCCGGCCCGGCCATCGCGGGCCTGGGCACGGGCAACGGGGACCTGCTGTGGGCCCTGGGCGGCATCGCCCTGGGCGCGCTGGCGCAGGGCCTGCGCGCGCGCAGCTGAGGCCTGCGCCCATCTCCTGGGTGACAGCGGCGCGGGCCGGGTGCAGGCATGCTCGTGTTTCGTTCGGAAGGAAGCCCCATGAACGCCGCCACCGCTGTGCGTTTCTGTGTCAGCCGCGCTGACCTGCATGCCACCTGCCTGCTGCCCGACCCCGATGCACCCACCGCGCGCGCCCTGGCCGAAGGCGAAGTGCGTTTGCGGGTGCACGACTTCGCGCTGACGGCCAACAACATCACCTACGCCGCCTTCGGCGACAAGATGAAGTACTGGCAGTTCTTCCCCAGCGGGGCCGGGGGCTGGGGCTGCATCCCGGTCTGGGGTTTTGCCGAAGTGGTGGAATCGCGCAACCCCGAGGTGGCCACAGGCCAGCGTGTGTATGGTTACCTGCCCATGGGCCACTACCTGGTGGTGCAGGCCGCGCGCGTGAACCCGCGCGGCTTCATGGACGCCTCGGAGCACCGGCGCGAACTGGCCGCGGCCTACAACCAGTTGATCTTCTGCGCCACAGACCCGGCCTACGACCCCGCGCTCGAAGGCCCGCAGGCCGTGCTGCGGCCGCTGTTCACGACCTCTTTCCTGATCGACGACTTCCTGGCCGAGCACAAATTCTTCGGCGCGCACCAGCTGCTGCTGTCCAGCGCATCGAGCAAAACCGCCTACGGGACGGCCTTCTGCCTTGCGCGCCGCTCCGGCGGCCCCATGGTCCGCGGACTGACCTCGGCGGGCAACCTGGACTTCACGCGCGGACTGGGCTGTTATGGCGAGGTGATGCGCTACGACCATGTGCAGACCCTGGACCCGGACACGCCCACGGTCTACATCGACTTCGCGGGCAACGCCGGCTTGCGCCGCACGGTCCACGCGCATTTCGGCACGGCCCTGGCCTACAGCTGTTCGGTGGGCGGCAGCCACTGGGAAGCCCTGGGTGGCGCCAGCGGCCTGCCCGGGCCGCGGCCCGAACTGTTCTTTGCCCCGGCCCAGGGCAAGAAGCGCAGCGCGCCTCCCCCCGAGGGCTGGGGGCCGGCAGGCTTGGAAGAGCGCCTGGGCCTGGCGTGGTTGGCTTTCATGCAGAAGGTGAACGCGCCCGAGCGCCCCTGGCTGGTGATCCGCGCAGACCGCGGCGCCGAGGCCGTGAGCGCGGCCTACCAGCAGGTGCTGGCCGGGCGCAGCGATGCGCGCGAAGGACTGATGCTGGCGCTCTAGGGGCTCTCTGCCTCACTCGCGTCGCACGCGCGACGCGAGTGAGGCAGAGAGCCCGCTAGTAGACTGAATCTGTGAGATCGCCGGCAAGCGGCTGACCAGCACTGCGGCAGGCAAGGCGCAAAGCACAGACGGGCCCGTAGGCCCGGCGAGCATTTGCAACGCCGCATGGCACAGCGAGGGGCAGACGAGTGCCAGTGAATCTCACGGATTCAGTCTACTAGGGTTTAACCGTGGCCGGCAGTTCGGCCTTGGTCAGCAGCTTGCGGTATTCCAGCAGTTTCACCCTGAGCCGGCGGTGGTTGACCGGGCCGGTGCGCAGCAGCATCTTCTGCCCGGCGGCCAGCGACTGGAACTTGTCGTCGGCGAACTCGTAGCGGGTCCAGGGACGTTCGGAGGCGATGGGGCCTTTCACGTCCACCAGGGCGACGGCCAGCGGGTCCTCGATCACCGGCGTGGCGAGCAGCTGGTCGATGACGGCGATCAGGCGGTCGTTGAAATAGGCCTTGGGAAACCCGAGCTCCACATAGGCCTCCTGGAACAGCGGATAGAGCCTGGCGTAGAGCTGCACGGCCTTCTTCGCATCCACGGATTCGATGAACTGCACCAGGGACACGTAGCGCTGCCCGTTGTCGGGGTTGATGATGTCGATCTCGCCCCGCTTGAGCGTGGCGAAGCGCCCGGCGGTGGGGGGCACGGGCCACATGCTGGGCGCGGCATGTTCGCGACCCAGGTTGTCCACGGTGGCGACCACCCGGCGCACGAAGCTCTCCAGCAGCAGGAAAGTCAGCACGTTCTTGCGGCCCACCAGGCTGTTGAGCTCCTGCTGCACGCGCGCGTCGGACTGGCCCAGGGCGGGCAGGGGTTTGGGCGCGGCCGGCTCGGCGGCTTCGATGGCCTGCACCGGATGGCGGATGACCGGCGGCGGATCGTTGGAGGGCACGGGCGTGGCCGTGACGGCCGGGCCGCTGACGGGCTGGCTCACGGGTTCGGGCTTGGGCGGCGCAGGCTGGGGCCAGAGCAACCAGGCGGCAAGGCCCAGCAGCGCGGCGGTGACGAGGACGACCAGGGCGATTCTGCTTTTGTTCATGGACGCACACCAAGGCAGGGTTGCGGGAAGGCCATGCTAGCACCGCCCCTGGACGGCACCAAATCAGGCGCGTCACCATTTGTAATCACAGCGCTTTTCTGGCTTACCATGCGGGACTGGTGCCGTTCCGGGACCGCAACCCATGGAGGACTTATGGCCAAAGGTGAACAACGCAGCAACAAGATGGCAAAGAAACCGAAGAAAGACACTTCGCCGCCCAAGACATCGACCTCCGACCGTCCGATGCCGCCGGTCACGGCCGTCATTCCGCGCGGCAAGGAAAAGAACAAATAAGACCGTCCAGCCGGTGCCCGCCAGCGCAGCGGGTCCGGGCCTGTACGCCCCGACGACAGCGCGAGGGCAATCCCAACTGGAGACTTCATGAGCCAAGCCTGCAAGATCCTGATCCTCGGCGCGTCCTATGGCTCGCTGCTGGGCATCAAGCTGGTGATGGCCGGCCACCGGGTCACCCTGGTGTGCCTGCCCAACGAGGTGGATCTGATCAACCGCGAAGGCATACGGGTGCGCCTGCCGCTCAAGGGGCGTGAAGGCCTGGTGGAGCTCGACTCGCGTCATTACCCCGGGTTGCTCAGGGCCGCCGGCCCGGCCGATGTGAAACCGGCCGACTACGACCTGGTGGGCCTGGCCATGCAGGAGCCGCAGTACCGCAGCCCCGGTGTGCGTGAGCTGCTGGACGCGGTGGCCAGGAGCCGCGTGCCCTGCATGTCCATCATGAACATGCCGCCCCTGCCCTATCTGGCGCGCCTGCCCGGGGTGGCCACCGAAGCCTGCCGTGGCGCCTACACCGACCCCACCGTGTGGGACAGCTTCGGCCCGGCCAGCATGACACTGTGCAGTCCCGACCCGCAGGCCTTCCGCCCGCCGGAGGAAGCCGTCAATGTGCTGCAGGTGCGCCTGCCCACCAACTTCAAGGCTGCGCGTTTTGTCTCGGACACGCACACGGCGCTGTTGCGCAGCCTGCAGGCCGACATCGAGGCCATCCGTCATGAGGTGGATGGGCAGAAAGTGGAACTGCCTGTGAAACTCAAGGTGCACGACTCGGTCTTCGTGCCCCTGGCCAAGTGGAGCATGCTGCTGGCCGGCAATTACCGCTGCGTCACGCCGCAGGGGGTGCGCCCCATCAAGGAGGCGGTGCACAGCGACCTGGCGACCTCGCGCGCGGTCTATGACTGGGTCGGCGAGCTGTGCAAGTCGCTGGGCGCCAAAGAGGAGGACCTGGTGCCTTTCGAGAAATACGCTGCGGCCGCGCAGGGGCTGGCCAGCCCCTCCTCGGCGGCGCGTGCGCTGTACGCCGGCGCGCCCCACATCGAACGCGTGGACCGTCTGGTGCAGGCCGTCGCGGCGCAGAAGGGCCTGCGACACCCCGCCGTGGACGAGGTGGTGACGCTGGTGGACGCGCAGCTGGAACGTAACCGCGCGGCAAAGAAGTAAGCTCCGCCCTGCCGGTTCTCGGCAGGGCAGATGGCCGCCAGCCCGTCGGCGGCAGGCGGAGGTCCCCCGAACGGGGCGCCCGAAGACGGGCCGCGCGGTGGCCGGAGCGGCCCGTCTCAAGGCTGGTAATAGGCCTGCACCGTCTCCCAGGCCACGGTCTGCAGGTGGTGCGCCACTTCGGGTGGCAGACCGGCGTTGTAGGCCAGGCCTACGGGTGACTTCTTGAACAGCGATGCGTACACGGTGCAGGCCGCCAGGTAGGTGCCGGCCAGGCTGGGGTGGCGCTTGTCAGCGACGTAGAGGTTGAGATCGGGCTTTTGCGCGATGGAACGCGCGAAGGCCAGGCCGGCGGGGATCACGAAGACGTCGTTCTCGTTGCCGGCCTGCGTGTAGGCCTCGGCCAATTGCGCGGTCATCTCGGGCGCGTCCTGGTAGGCCCAGGACATGAAAAACACGGGCTTGGCGCCGTGCTTGCGCACGGTGTCGCTGTGCTTCTTGGCGTAGTCCTTGAAGACGGTCTTGAGCTGCGGGTGCAGCGGGCACTGGCTGCAGTCCATCATGATGGCCACGTCGAACAGCTTGTCCAGCTTGTTGAAGCTGACCACGTTGTTGGCGCCGAAGGAGTAGGCGCCGATGGCGTTGGGACGGAAGTAGGCGTCGACGTCGTGCCAGTCGAAGCCCGAACCGCTGATGGTGACCGAGCTGGCGCGGTGGCGGAAACCCGGCATGCCCTGCGAGATGAGCCGGCCCACATGGCCGTGCAGGCTGTTGTTGTAATAGAAAAAGCTGTTGCCGATGTAGATGGCCGAAGCCGGATTGGCAATGCCGGCGTCGAGCAGGCGCGGCTTGGTCTGTGCGCTGGCCGTCAGGGTGGCCAGGGACAGAAAGACCACCCCCAGGAAAACCCGTAGCCGGGCGGCATGCATGCGTGTCATGAATTGCTCCTCTTTGTTGTGGAATGCGTGCAGGCAAACTCTACCAGGGCCTGATTTTCTTTACAAAGGCAAACGGCCCCAAACGCCGGCGCCGGTCGGCCGCTCGCCCACCCGCCGCGTTAGAGGAGGCATCGTCAGGAGCATGACCATGAAACATCTGTACGTACTGGCCGCCACCCTGCTGTACACCGGTCTGTGTGCGGCCCAGGAAGAGGGGCTGGTGATCTCCTCCACCCCCGTGGTGCAGAAAGTGGCTGTGCCGCGCCAGGTCTGCACGACTGAACAGGTGGCGGTGCAGCCGCCCAAGCGCGGCGCGGGGGCGGCCATCGGCGCGGTCGCCGGCGGCATCGTCGGCAACGCGGCCGGCCAGGGATCGGGTGCGGCCACGGTGCTGGGCGCCATCAGCGGCGCGGTGATCGGCGACCGCATCGAGGACAACCCGCCTGCCGAACTGCACGAGGTGCAGCGCTGCAGCACGCAGACCTTCTACGAGAACCGCACCGTGGCCTACGATGTGGAGTACGAATACGCCGACAAGCGCTACAAGGTGCGGCTGCCCTACGACCCGGGCCAGACCATCGCGTTGCGGGTGGCGCCCGAGGATCTGGGCGAACCGGGTGCGCCGCCGCCCCGGCCCATCGTGACGGCGCCGGTCTACGCGCCACCCGTGGTGGTGATGTCGCCCCCGGTCTACTACGTGCGGCCCTATCCCTATCCCTACCCCTATTACTACTACCCGCCCGCCGGTGTGCAGTTGCGCTTCGGCTATGGCGGTGGCTACCGGTACCACGACCACGGCCATGGTGGCGGCCACAACCCCGGCAACATCGGCCGGCGTTGATCTTCCTGGCAGGACACTGGACGCACATGCCCTTGCCACCCGCTCGTGCATGGATCCGCCCCGCCCTGATCGGCGGCCTGATCCTCTCTGCGGCCATGGCCCTCACGCCCGCGCTGGCCGGCGACTGGTCGGTCGATGCGCCGCTGGACGAAGCCGGCGCGCGTGCCCTGCTCGAGCGCCTGGGCTACGGCGCCACCCCGTCCAGCCTGCGCCAGACCACGGGGATGACAGCACGCCGTTACCTGCAACGCGCCCTCCAGGACGTGTCGGTGCTGCCGCGGGAAGTGAGCGAGCGCATCGCACGCATGCCCGTGCAACAGGCCCTGGAACCCCTGTGGCAGCGCCTGGGTCCGGGCGGCAGCGAACGCAAGGGCATGGACGAAGCACCGAAGGAAGAGGTGCAGCGCGAGATGAACCGGTACGCCGCGGCCACGGTGCAGGCCCGCCTGCTGACCATGGCCAACAGCGACAACCCGGGGCGCGAGGTCTTGCTCTCGTTCTGGCTCAACCACTTCTCCATCTACGCGCCCAAGGGCCCGGTCAAGCTGTTGGCCTGGGACTACGTCGCCGCCCTGGACCGCGCGCTGCGTGAGGATTCCTTTGAAGCGCTGCTGCGCGCCAGCTTTCTGCACCCGGCCATGCAGGTCTACCTGGACAACGCGCAATCCACGGCGCCCGATTCCCGCGCGGCCACCTCGGCGACGGGGCGCGGACGGCAACGGGGCATCAACGAAAACCTGGCGCGTGAGCTGCTGGAGCTGCACACCCTGGGCGTGGACGCGGGCTACACCCAGTCCGACGTGCAGGCCCTGGCCCGCATCATCACCGGCGCCGGCGTGTACACGGCCGGCATGCAGGAGCGCAATCTGGAGCGCGCGGGCGCCGTGCGCAAGGGCCTGTTCCTGTTCGATCCGCGCCGCCACGACTTCGGCGAGAAGACCTTCCTCGGCGAGCATTTCCCCGGTGGCACGGCGGGGCTGACCGAGATCGATCGTGCGCTGCAGCTGATGGCGCGCCACCCGGCCACCGCGCGGCGCATCAGCGCCAAGCTGGCCCGGCGTTTCCTGGCCGACGAGCCGCCGGCGGCCGTGGTCGAGGCCATGAGCGCGGCCTGGCTGCGCAGCGGCGGCCGCATCTCGGCCACGCTGCTGGCCCTGCTGGAGTCCCCGGCTTTCGGCGCCTCGCTGGCGCAGCCTGCCAAGTTCAAGGAACCGCTGGACTACCTGCTCTCGGCGGCCCATGCCGTGTGCGGCGACCGGCCGCTGAACAACCCGCTGCTGCTGGCCGCCAGCGCGATGGACATGGGCCAGGCGCCGCTGATGCACACCACACCCGACGGCTACGGCACGCAGGAATCGGACTGGCTCTCGCCGGCGGCCATGGCCAAGCGCACGCGCCTGGCCATCGGCGCTGCGGCGGGTCGCATGCCGCTGGCCGATGGCGCCCAAGGCGACGAATTCCAGGCGCGGCCCGATCGCCCGCAGGACCTGCTCAAGGGCACGGCCTGCAGCACCGACGGGCAGGCGCTGACACAACTGCTCGGTCCGCCTTCCGAAACACTGCGCCAGCAGGGCGCCGCCCTGGGCGCGACGGAGCGCGTGGCGCTGCGCCTGGCCTCCCCCGCCTTCATGCGCCGCTAGAAAGAGGACGTGCCCATGTCACTGCAACGTCGCCGCCTGCTGCAAGCGCTGCCCGCCACCCTCGCCCTGCCCCTGCGCGCCTGGGCCGCCGAAGGCCGCACCGTTGCGCCCGGACGCTTCCTGCTGATCTTCCTGCGCGGTGGCTTCGACGGGCTGTTTGCCTTCGCCCCGCAGGAAACGCGGCTGGCCGAACTGCGCCCCACGCTGTCGCGCGCGCTGCTGGCCGAGGGCAAAGCCCTGGGCCAGACGGGTTTTACCGCGCACCCGGGGGCCGCGGACCTGGCCGCGCTGTACGCCGCGGGTGAACTCAGCTTCGCGCCCTGCGCCGGCACGCTGGACACCAGCCGCAGCCATTTCCAGGCGCAGGATCTGTTCGAGATCGGTTCGGGCGCCATCCACGGGCGCACCGGCTTCATGGCTCGGGCGGCCGCGCAGCTCGGCGCCGGCAGCGGCGCGATCAGCTTCACGCGCGAGATCCCGCTGGCCTTTCGCGGCGGAGAGATCCCACCGGCCGTGGCCCCGCTTTCGGGCAGCGGCTTGAACCTGCCGCAGGGGCGCCTGCTCGATGCCATCCGCGCCTCGCACCGGGGACAGGCCACCGGCGAGGCGATGGAGCAGGCCCTGGCCACGCAGGCCGAGATCGAAATGGCCACGGGCATGGAGCCGCGCGCCTCACGCGGCGCGCCCGGCGGCAACGGACTGTCATCGATGATGAAGACCATGGGGCAGATCCTGCGCGGCAACCGGCGCATGAGCCTGGCTTTCATGGACATCGGTGGCGTGGACACGCATGCCAACGAGGAAGCGGCGCTGACACGCCTGCTGCCGGCGCTGGGCGAAGGCCTGCTCACGCTCAGGAGCACCCTGGGCGCCGAGGAGTGGCAACGCACGCGGGTGGCCGTGCTCAGCGAATTCGGCCGCACCGTCCGTGAGAACGGCACGCGCGGCACCGACCACGGCCACGGTGGCCTGTGCCTGCTGGCCGGTGGCGCACTGACGGGCGCCGGTTTGCTCGGCGGCTTCGACGGACTGGCCGACGGTGCACTGAACGAGAACCGCGACCTGCCGGTGCGGGCCGACTGGCGCGACCTGCTGGCCAGCGCCATGCGCGAACCCTGCGGGCTGGATGCAGCCGCACTGGATGCCGTCTTTCCGGGCCGGCCGCGCCAGAGCTACCGGGTCTGAGGCCCGGTGTGTGCCGCCCGCGCCTCAGGCGGGCGCGCCGGCGGGATGGATCACCTTGGTATAGGGATGGGGCTCCCCCTCGACCCACCAGTTGGCCCAGTAACGACCGGCGCCATCGGGCGCATCCGGCTGCAGGGTAAGAAAGTTGCGGCGGGCCATCACGCAGTGGCTGGTGGCGGGGAACTCCAGCATGCGGGTGCTGATGCCACGGTCGATCTGCTCCACATGCCGCGCCACGTGCTCCAGCACAAAGACCTCCATCGCCGACGAGGGCGGGTGCACGATGGCGCTGCTGGTGAGCTGGTTGATGATGCGCGCGTTGCCCTCACCGCCGTCTTCGCGCGCGGATTCGATGACACCCAGCGCCGCGACGTGCACGTCGCCCGAGAGGAGGGTGACACGCACACCCCGGGCGCTGAGCTGCAGCAGCCGGTGGATGAGGCGCAGGCGCTCGGCCCTGTGCGGCGGGCTGTCCCAGTGGTCGCGCAGGTCGTCCTCCATCTCCTGCTGGCCGGGCAAGGCGCCCAGCAGCTTCTCGATCAGCTCCAGGCCCGGGTGCACCACGGGCACGCTGCTCATGACAAAGAGGTGCCTGAGACCGCCGGCAGCCTCCTGCTCGGCCAGCCACTGGTAGACCGCGGCCCAGCTCCGGGGGCTGAGCACCTGCTCGGCCTGCAGCAATTCAACGCCATCCTGCGTGCGTGTGGCGCGCGGGCAGCGCTCGCTGCGCATGTCCAGCACCAGCAGGCCCAGCGCGCCGATGCGGCAGGCACTGTTGTGCTGGTCCTGGCCCGGCAGGGTGGCCGGCGGCAGCGCGCCGATGGCCTGGCGCTGGAACAGCGCAAAGGCGGCGCGCGCCACCTCGAAGATGCCCTGGTAGACGGCGCACTGGTGCTGCTCGACCGGGTAGGAGCCCCAGCCGTCCATGATGTCGTGGTCGTCCCACATCATCACCGTGGGCAGGCTGGCCAGGGCGGCGGCCACCTCGGGCTGGGACCAGCGTTCCAGATAGAGCTTGCCGAAGAATTCCTCCACCTTGCGGCGCAGACCGGCCGTGAACGCGGCCTTGAGGCGTTTGTCCCAGGGCAGCGCGCTCCAGGCCTTGAGCTCGGGCACCATGACCCACATGGCGTCGCTGTAAACCTGGTCACCGCCCAGCAGCAGCAGGTGCAGGGGCCCGTGTGTCTGGCCCTCCACGCGCTCCTGTCCCCTGTGCAGGCGAGCCAGGCGCGCCCACTGGGCATAGGGCGCCTTGACCGATTTCATGGCACGCGGATCGGAAAAACCGTTGCACGAGGCGTAGCCCAGGGCCGGCAGGGTATCGCGTGCGGGCACGCAGAAGGCGTGGACCTCACCCCCGATGCTGTAGCCCACGTCCTGCGCGGCCGCACCCTGCGCCACGGCGAATTCGAAACGCCAGGCCGTGCAGGCCTGGCCGGGCACCGGGGCCTGCGTGACCTGCACCGGGCGGCCGCCGGCCGTGAGCACGGGCGCCGCGTCGGCGCTGTCCTGCACCCAGAGCGCGCTGACGCGCCACTGGCCCTGTGCGCAGTCGAGAAATTGCAGGACGGGACCGAGTCGTTTCATAGCGCCTCCCTGGTTCGAGATCGCGCGACTTTAGCCGCTCGGGCCTGCGCCGTCATCCCCTGAACGTGGGAGATGTCGCCATACCGCACAATCTTTGCCCATCACCTCATGGGAGCGGCCCGGACTGTAAACCCGCGCTGACTGCGTCGCGCGTGCTGCGAACGAGCGCGTCAAGCCAGGGCGCGGAACATGGTGCGTCTGGTGTTGGTGAAATGCGGCCGCACGATGTCGCTCCAGGGCGTGCCGCGCACGGCCAGCCAGGGCGGCGAGCCCAGCACCTGTTCGGCCACCAGGTCATAACAGGCCAGCGAGTACGGTCCCTGGTCGTGGTTGTAATAACGCTGGGCCAGGATGCAGCCCGGCACGGCGGCCAGGCCGGGCATGTGCTCGGTGTCGTACCAGCGCTCCAGCTCGGGCTGCCAGCCGGCTTCCGGGTCCGTCTCGACCACGTAATGGAAAACCGGGGCCTCGCCCTGGGCATGGCCCGGGGCGGCGTAGACCTGCTGCAGGCGCGAGACGCGGATGTCACGCGCCGCCGGTATGCGCCGGCCCAGCGCGGCGTCCAGCGGCGGCAGGGCATCCCCGTCGAGCTGGGTGCGCGCCGGCAGACGCGCATAGAGATAGGCCTGCCCGTCCTGCGCACAGGCCAGGCGTTGCAGCCGCAAGCCGCTGTCGGCGCACAGCTGGGCGGCGGCCGCGGCCAGGCGCTCCGTGGACGCGAGCTCGAGCGTGAACTGCAGCAGCAGGCTATCGGTCGGCGCTTGCATATTCAGTGCCCGATCCGCAGCGCCACCAGGAAACGCGACACCATGTTGTAGGCCGCCACCGTGGCCACCAGATCGATCTGGCCCTGGGCATTGAAGTGTTCGCGCACCTCGGCATACAGCGCCTCGGGCACCTCGATGTCGCGTGTCATGGCATCGGTCAGGCGCAAGGCCACACTTTCGGCCGGCGACAGGGGCAACCCGGCCGAAAGCGGCACGGCGCGCAACCCGTCGATGAGCGCCTGCGCCACACCCGCCTTCAGCGCGTGCGGCACATGGGCGTCGAACTCGTAGGGCGCGCGGTTGAGTACGGCCACGCGCAGGATGACGAGCTCGCGCAGGCCCGCGGGCAGGCTGTTGCGGTTGCGCACGGCCGAAAGCATCTGCTCCCAGCCCTGGGCGATGGGCGGGCTGTTGAGCAGCACCTGGTACAGCGGCGAGATGCGACCGCGTTCGGCCTGGATCTGCGCCTCCTGGGCGGCCAGTTCGGGACGTGTGCCGGGGGTGACGGGAGCGATGCGCATGGGGGAGTGAATTTCAGTCGGGTTGGATGTTCTTGGCCTTGACCACACGGGTCCACTTGGCCGTGTCGTTCTTGAGCAGGGCCGCGAGCTGGGCCGGCGTGGATGCAGCCACCTCGGCGCCCGAGGCCTGCAGCCTGGCTTTCACGGCCTCGTTGCCCAGGGTGCGGCGCACCGCCTGATTGACGCGGTCGATCTCGGCCGCCGGTGTGCCCTTGGCGGCGAACAGGGCGTACCAGTTGTCGGAGTCCACGCCGGGCACACCCATCTCCTCGAAGGTCTTGACCTCGGGCAGCAAGGGATGGCGTCTGGTCGCGGCCAGGCCGATGGCCTTGAGGCGGCCCGACTTGATGTGCGAGATGAGACCGGGAATGTCACCGAAGAAGCCGTTGACGTGGCCGGCGATCACATCGGTGATGGCCGGCGCGGCGCCCTTGTAGGGGATGTGCATGAGGTTGATCCTGGCGGCGTCGTTGAGCAGTTCCATGGCCAGGTGCGGCACGCTGCCCGTGCCCGAAGAGGCCATGGTCAGGGGCTTGCCCGGGTTCTGGCGACTGGCCGCGACGAATTCGGCGCCGGTGTTGTAGGGCGCGCCGGCCCCCACCACCAGGACTTCGACGTTGTTGACCACCCCGGACACGGGCGTCAGGTCACGCTGCGGGTCATAGGAGAGTTTGTCGTACAGCGCGGGGTTGATGGCCACCGCCCCCACGCTGGTCAGCCACAGGGTCTGGCCGTCCGGGGCCGAGCGCGCGACGTATTCGGCCGCGATGGCGCCGTTGGCGCCGGCCTTGTTCTCGATGATGACCTGGTGACCCAGCTCCTTGCCCAGCTGCTCGGCCAGGGTGCGCGCGACAAAATCCACCGGGCCACCTGGCGGGAAGGCCACGATGATGCGGGTGATTTTGGCTTGCTGGGCCAGTGCAGCCGTGGCCAGCAGCAGGGACAGACAGGCCAGGCCGAGCGTGCAGGCACGGCGGATGGGGTGGTGCAGCTTCATGTGGATCTCCTCGCTTTTATGGAATGTGATGCTCTTCAGTCGCAGCGCACGGACATGCCGCCGTCGACAACGATCTCGGTGCCCGTGACAAAACGCGATTCGTCGCAGGCCAGGAAAAGCGCGGCATTGGCGGTGTCACGCCCGTCGCCCATGAAGGGCAGCGGGATGCGCGACTGGCGCTGCTGGAGCAGGGCCTCGACATCGCCCCCCGCGCGCTGGCCGGCCAGCCGCACCTCGACCATGGGCGTGTGCAGCTGCCCCGGCACCACCGTGTTCACGCGCAGGCCCTGCTTGGCGTACTGCACGGCCAGCACGCGCGAGAACTGGATGACGCCGGCCTTGGTGGCCGCGTAGGCGATCTGCGCGGCGCCGGTCCAGCGCAGTCCCGAGGTGGAGGAGATGTTGACGATGGCGCCGCTGCCCTGTTCCAGCATGTGCGGGATGACGTGCTTGCACGTCAGGAACACGCTCTTGAGGTTGTGGTCGATCTGTGCATCCCAGACCTCCACGCTCATCTCCACCGGGCCGCCCTTGGCCGAGCCGCCCACATTGTTGACCAGCACGTCGATGCGGCCGAACGCGCTCATGCAACGGGCCACGGCGTCGGCGATGGCCTCACCGCGGGTGACGTCGCAGCTGACGCCGACGAAGCGCCCGCCGGCGGCGCTGACCAGGCGCTCGGTCTCGGCCATGCGATCGAGGTCGCGGTCCAGACCGAAGATGCGGGCCCCCTCCTCGGCGAAACGCACGGCGATGGCCCGCCCGTTGCCCCAGCCGGGGCCGACCGAGCCCGCGCCGGTGACAAAGGCGACCTTGCCGGCGAGGCGGCCAGGATGGGGAGTGGAAGTGCTCGTCATGCGTTCAGTGCTCGAAGCGGTAGAAGGCCTGTGGATTGCGCACCAGCAGCAGCTCGCGCTGCGCAGGGTCGGGCGCGATGCGGACCAGCGCGTTCACCAGCGCCCCGTCATCGGGCATGTGGGTATGGTTGGGGTGCGGCCAGTCCGTGCCCCAGAGGCAACGCTCGGGGTAACTCTCCATGAGCAGGCGGGCCAGGACCACGCCCTGCGCATAAGCGGGTGCGGCAAGCGGCTTCGAATCGATGCGGTCGATGCCGCTGAGCTTCACATGGAACAGCGGGTTCGCGAGCAGGGCATGCAGGGCCAGAAAATCGGCATGTTCCGCACCGAGGGTGGCGTCGACCCGGCCCATGTGGTCAATCACCACAGGAACGGCGCTGCGCGCCAGCACCGGCCCGAGGCGGTGCACCAGGCCGCTCTCGAAATGCACCTGCAGGTGCAGGCCGGCGGCTTTGAGCCGCGGTGTCAGCGCCACGACCTCGTCCACGCTGGCCGCGGCGGCCAGGTGTGTCATGAAGTTGAAGCGCACGCCGCGAAAACCCACGGCGGCCAGGCGACGCAGCTCAGCGTCGGCCACATGGGCCGGCACCAGCGCCACACCCAGGTAACGCCCCTGCCCGGCCTGGATCGCGTCTCCGACCACGCGGTTGTCGAAACCGTGCACGGCCGACTGGACGATCACGCAGCGGCCGATGCCGAGCTGATCGTGCAGGGCGAACAGCGTTTCCTTGGGCGCATCCACCGGCGTGAAGTTGCGGCCGGGTGCATAGGGGAAACGCTCAGCCGGGCCGAACACGTGCACGTGGGCATCGCAGGCGCCGGGGGGCAGTTGCAGGGTGGGACGGGAAGGCTGCGTCCGGTAGGTCTGGACGGGCGTCTGGAGATCGGGCATGGCAACCATTGTGGTGCGGCAGGGTCGTTTTCTTCTCCACTATTTATCAATACCAGCTATCCGTAGAATGCATACAACCTGAAACCGGCAGTTGACCGCTTGCTTCCTACTGGAGAGTCGTATGCACACGGGCATGTTCGGCCGCAAAACCCGTCACGTCCTGGCTGAAGGCGCTACGCACCCGATTGCGCCGCTCTGGCGCGCGCTGGCGGCGTTGCGCCTCCTTGCTGGCACCAGCCAGCCGCGTCGTTGCGCCTTGCCAGCCCACCCCAGATCAGCCCACTCGGGCGCGTCCAACCGCCGGATTCAGGTTTCATGGACCTGACCCGCCTGCAGTACTTCGTGGCCGTGTCGGAGGCCGGCAGCTTCAGCCGGGCGGCGGCGGCCCTGCACATGTCGCAGCCGGCACTGAGCCGGCAGGTGCTGCTGCTGGAGGAGGAGCTGGGGCAGCGCCTGTTCGAGCGCACCGGTCGCGGCGTGCAGGCCACCGAGTCCGGTACGGCCCTGCTGGCCCATGCGCGCGGCATCTTCGACCTGGCCGAACGCGCCCGCGTAGACATGCGCGAGCGCCAGGCCAGCCCGCGCGGCCGCCTGACCGTGGGCCTGCCGCCGCGCCTGGCCCATGTGCTGACGGCCGACCTGGTCGAACGTTTCCACGCCCAGTTCCCCGAAGCCACGATGACGGTGGTGGAAGGGCTGAGCATCCGCCTGCGTGAATGGCTGGTGGCGGGCCGCATCGACGTGGCCTTGATGTTCGACCCGCCGGCCTCTCCGCAATTCCAGCAGGAGACCCTGCTGCGCGAGCCCCTGGTGCTGATCAGCGTGCAGGCCCTGCCCAAGCGCATGCGTCTGGCCGATGTGGCCCAGCGCCCCCTGGTCATGCCCAGCGGACCCAATGCCCTGCGCCAGCTGCTGGAGCAGCACACCCGGCCGCGCGGCCTGCCGCTGCAGCTGGTGGCCGAGGTCGATTCCGTTCAGACCGTGCTCTCGCTGGTGGCGCGCGGCGTGGGCGACACCGTGCTGCCGCAAGGCGCCATCCGGGCCTGGACCTACCCGCAAAAGCTGAACGTGGCGGCCATCCACACCCCGGCCATGCGCAACCTGCTGGTGCTGGCCGTGCCCACCGCGAGGCCGGCCACGCGGCTGAGCCGTTTTGTCAGCAAGGCCTTGCGCGAACTGGTGACCGAGCATTTCGACACCGCGGCCTGAGGCGGCAGCGCTCAGCCGGCAAGGTGTCATGCCTGAAGAAAACATCAATAGAATGAAGACAGATTCCAGACACACCATGAATCCGAACGACACCCCGCCCTTCTACATCGGCCGCACCGGGCCCTTCGACCAGCAGTTCGACGCCTGGACCGACCGGCCCCTGCTGATCTCCATGGAGCAGGGCGGGATCGACTGGCCCAGCTCCTGCCGCAACGGCACCTGCCGCACCTGCATGACCCAGTTGGTGAGCGGCACGGTGCGCTACGAAATCGAGTGGCCGGGTCTGGCGTCCGAGGAGAAGGAAGAGGGTTATGTCCTGCCCTGCGTGGCCCACCCCTGTTCGGATGTGACGCTCAAAGAGGGCTACTGAAACGCCGGGCTGAGCCGGCTTCAAGCCAGGGCATTGAAGCGGGTGCCCAGGCTGCCCGAGGTGGCCAGGGGCTGGTTGCCGATGGCGGTGGGTTGCAGCAGGGTCTGCACGCTGGCCTGCTGCATGTCCATGGCCTGGTGCAGCACGTAGATCTGCACGCTCTGCGCCAGCCGCGCCGAGGGCATCTGGCTGGCGATGGCGATGATCTGGTTGCTGATGCCGTCCATGGTCGATACCGGGTGGTTCCACACCCTTTATCGGCAGGCCGGTCGACAACTTGAGCCAGGAACCGACGATCAGGCGTTGAGGGTGCCGCGCAGCAACTCGGGCAGGCGCTCCGCGCCCATGCGGAAACCGCAGGCCTGGGCGTGGCCACCGCCGCCCATGCTTTCGGCCAGGGGGATGCAGTCGAAGCTGCGCTGTGAGCGCAGGCCCACCTTGATGAGGCCGCCCTTGCTGGCGCTCCACATCAAGGCGTAGGTACCGCTTTTCTTGCTCAGCAACTCGCCGACCAGGCTGTGGAACATGCCCGGCGCGTTGACCATCAGACCGGCCTGGCCGTTGAAAGTGACGGTCTCGGCGCCGGCCGCGATGTCCTCGCAGAGCTTGCTGAACTTCTCGTCCATGGCTTGGCCACGCAGCATGAAGGTCGCCAACTCATCGTCGGACCAGGAGGCGATCTGCGCCCAGCGCTCGAAGTCCATGGCCTCCATGTCGAGCGCGGCCAGGAAACCCGCGCTCTCGGGGTATTGCCAGGCCCAGATATCGCGGTCTTCGATGTAGCGCACCAGGGCCGGCAAAACGCGGTCGGACTGGAAGAACTCCCAGGCCAGGCGCGCGCCGGACTTGCTCATGTCGAAGTGCACCACACCGCAACGGCAGGCAAAACCCGTGAGCTTCTCGGCCGCGCTCTTGTGGTGGTCCAGCATGACGAGCTTGGCAGCGCGTTGTTCGATGGCCGACATGATCTCGGGCGCGAAGGAGAAGTCCAGGATGTAGACCGCGCGGCCGTCCAGCGCCGGCAGCTCGTCCACGGTCTTCACGTCGCCATGGTCGCAGGGGCGGAACTCGGCGCGGCCTTCGTAATACAGCCAGGCTGCCAGCGCGGCGCCGAAGCCGTCGGCGCAGCGCGCGTGGTAGAGGATGAGCGGCGAGGGATCGTGGCGGTCGGGATGGACCAGCAGTTGCTGGGGCAGCAGGGTTTTCATCGGGCGGGTTTCCTGGAACGGGGGGCAGCCTGGGGTGGCGCGGATTTTTTCGCGACGGGCTTGCTGCGGATATGGCCGGCGCTCTGGAGTTCCTCCTTGCGCAGCTGGCGCTCGGCGTCCAGCTGCCTGCCCTCGGCCAGCCAGCGCGCATATTCCTGCGGCGTCTCCAGCGAGATGCGGCCCAAGGCGCCGGATCGGAAGTCGTGGATCAGCAGCTCGGCGGCCTTCTGCAGGTTCACCTGGTTGCCGGCCTGCAGCGCGCCGCGGTTGCGGCCGATGGCTTCGAGCAATTCCTCGCTCTGCAATGCATCGATTTCTTTGAGCTGGTAACGTGCGGCCAGCTCGGCAGCGTAGTGCGGCTTGAGATAGTCCAGCAATTCGAGCGCCACCTCCTGGTCATCGAAGGCGTTGCGACCCACGGCGCCGCTGGCGGCCAGGTTGTAGCCGCTTTGCGCGACGATGATGCGCGGCCACAGCATGCCCGGTGTGTCGAACAGATAGAAACCGTCTTCGAGCACGATGCGCTGCTCGTTGCGCGTGACGCCGGCCTCGTCGGCCACCTTGGCCGCGCCCTTGCCCACCAGACGGTTGATCAGCGTGGACTTGCCCACATTGGGGATGCCGCAGATCATCACGCGCAGCGGGCGCGCCATGCTCGCGCCACGTGTGGGCGCCAGTTCACGGCAGGGTGCGATCAGTCGCCTGGCGGCGTTGCCGTCGGTGGTGTCCAGGGCGATGGCCCGCGTGCCCTCGCGGCCGTTGTAATGCGCCAGCCAGAGCGCGGTGCGCGTCGGGTCGGCCAGGTCCTGCTTGTTCAGCACCTTGAGGCTGGGGCGTTGGCTGGTGAGCGAGGCCAGCATGGGGTTGGCGCTGGAACCCGGCAGGCGCGCGTCCACCATCTCGATGACCACATCAATGTGCTTGATGCGCTCCTCGATGGTCTTCTTGGTCAGATGCATGTGACCGGGGAACCACTGGACGGCCATGACGGGAGGGTATTCTTTCGTGTTGGGGGCAGGGGAATTGTCGCCGAGACGGCTTGATATCTGGATAGGGAACTGCTTTCGTGGCAGGCCGGGTCTCGCCCCGGCATCGTCACAACAGAGAAGATGCCGCCCGAAAAAAGAAGTGCCACCCGGAGGTGGCTTTGCGCAGTGAGCCGGCGAGACGGTCAGAACACGTCCACCGACCCTGTCCGCGCCACCTCCCCAAACAAACCCTTGCGCACCAGGTCCGGATGGCTGCAGACCTTGTTGCGGCCGTTTTTCTGGGCGTAGTCGATGGCCTGCTCAGTGCGTTCCAGCGCGGTGCTGGGCGAGTCATCGGCCAGCACACGGGTGAAACCGGCGCTCACCGTGACCCGACCGACCTGGGGGAAGCTGAACTTCTCGACATTGGCGCGCATGCGCTCATAAGCGCCCAGGGCCAGGGCCTCCTCGGGGCAATGGAAAAGCACGGCGAATTGCTCGCCACCGAAACGGTAGAGCCGGTCGTGCGTGCGGAAGGTGCTGTTCATGATGCGCGCCACCAGCAGGGTGACCTCTTCCATGATCAGGTGGCCGTGCTTGTCGTTGAGCAGGTGGAAGTTGTCGATGGCGATGGTGCCCAGCCAGTAATTGGGCGGCACGCGGTGGCGGCGCTCCTTGCCAGGGGCCGGTTCGTTCTTGGCGTCCTCCAGGATGCCGTCCATCTCCTCGAGCACGGCGCTGTAGAAAGTGTCGTCCAGGGACTTGCGGTTGAGCAGGCCGGTCAGCGCATCACGGTCGCTGTAGGCCAGCAAGGTGTACATATTGCGGTAGATGTGGTGCAGCTGCTCGATGGTCTGCCGGTCCGCGGGCTCCAGGATACCGGCGGTGTGGACCTCGATCACGCCCTGCTCGGCATCGGCGCGTGAATCGGCAAACAGCGGCAGATAGTAGATGCGCGGGCCCTCGGGTCCGGCCCAGGCCACTTCGATGACCTGGCGCCCGTTCAGGCTGCGCAGCCGGTCATAGGACTCCTCCAGCCTGGGCAGGCTCTGGAAATCGATGCGCAGCGGATCCACCACCTTGCCGCCCCCACGCGCATCCAGCGAGACCAGGTCCAGCCAGCGCTTCTCGTTGTCCTCGACACTGACACGGGAGATCACCACGCGCTGGATCGGCGCCAGGTCGATCAGGGCCTTGGCCAGCGTCAACTCCAGCAGATCACGATCACGGTGATCGGTCAGCTTGATCAGGTGTTCGGTGAGGGTCGCCATGGTGCGGTCCACTATAGCCGGGAAAGCCCCAGACGTCACCCCCGGTTTCCCGGGAGCAGACGGGGAAGGAAATCAGCCCCGGGCAGCCTGGCGCCAGGCTTCCAACGCCGCTGCGCCGTCTTCACGCTGTTCGGCCAGGCGGGCCAGGGCCGCCCAGGCCCGCCGGCGCAGCGCCTCGTCGGCCAGTTGCGTGAGGGACTGGCGCAGGAGCTGCTGGGCCTTGCCCCACAAACTCAGGTGCATGCAGGCCACGCCGGCCAGGTACTGCAGCAGGGCTTCGCGAGGATTGCCCATCTGGGCCGCCTCGATGCGCGCCAGCCACACACCATCGGGCTGGCCCGGGGTCTGGTGAAAACCCCGCTCCAGCACCAGCACCAGGCGCAGGCGCAGTTCCTGCGGCAGTACCGAGCCGGGACGCACCAGTTGCTCCCACACCGGCAGCAGCCACTGCTGCACCAGCGCAAAGTCCCCACCCAGGGCCAGCATGCGCTCGCCGGCCTGCAGGGCCACTTCGGGCATGCGGCGCTCGCTCTCGTCCAGCTGGGTCCAGGCCTTGTGCAGTTGGGCCGGATCGTGGCTGGTGCGCAGCCATTCGGTGACCAGCCCGCGCACGATGCTGCGGCTGGCCGATTCGGAGAAGGCGCGGTGTTTGCCCAGCAGGCGCGCCGTCTCCAGCGCCAGCCGGGACTGGCCCGCCAGGCGCGTGACTTTGAGGCGCAGGCGCAGCGCCAGGGTGCGGCGCGCCACGCCCTGGGGCAGCTCGTCCAGGCGCTGCAGGGCGGCCTGCACGTCGCGGTCATCAAAGGCCCAGCGGGCCACGCGCAGCTGCACGCCTTCGCGCACTTCCTGTTCGTCGCGACGCTTGCCCTGGGTCAGGGCCAGGGCCTGGCGCACGTGTTCGTCACGGCCCGCGCGATCCTGCAAGGCGTGGGCGCACTCGGCGGCCAGCAGATGCAACAGGGCCATGAGCCGCGTGCTGTGCGGCAGGGCCTGCTCGGCGCGCGACAACGATGCCGTCTGGCTCACCACGTTCTCGGCCGCCTTGCGGGCGCGGATGTAGCGCCCCGCCGTCAGATGCGACAGCGCGTCCAGCAGGCCCTGCTGCAGCACACGTTCCTGATGGCGGATACGCCAGCGCCGCGCCTCGCCCGGCAGGGCCAGCAGCAGGGACATGCCGCGCAAGGCCGCATAGAACAGCAGGAAAGCCGCCAGCAGGAGCAGCAGCACCAGATTGAGCGAAAGATCGACGCGGTAAGGCGGCCAGAACAGCGTGACCGTGCCCTGGTTGTTGCCGGCGAACAGCGCCACCGCCGCCGCCATGGCGAAAAGGGCCAGAAACCAGAGCAGATTGCGCATGGGGTCCGCCTGCTGCCTTCAGCGCCCGGCAGCGGCCGTGGCCAGCGCCGCCAGCGTGTCGTCCACCCGCGGCAATTCAAGCGACTTCATCTGCTCGCGGGTCTGCTGCAACAGGGCCGCGGCCGCGCGCAGGCGACGCGAGTTGGCGTCGAAATATTTCTCCAGGGCCGCAGCCGCCTTGAGCAGGTCGGCCCGGGCCGCTTCGGGCTGGCGCGCCAGCAGGCCCAGGCGGGCGTTGAGCAGGAGCAGCTTGAGGTTCTCGCGCACAAAGAAGGACTGCGCGGGCGTGAGCAGCGCGGCTTCGGGGTGGTCGATGCGACGCACGCGCACCAGACTCCGCATTTCGTCCAGCACCGCTTGCAGGCTGCGTTGCCACCAGGCCTGCAGACCCGCCACGGTCGTGCGCGACGGGGCAGGCGGTTCGTCGACCGCAGCCGACGGCGCAGGGGCCAGGCCCACCGCATTGGCCAGCGGCAATTCGTCGACCAGACGCACCAGCTCATCGAACCGGGCCAGCAGCGTCGGCGTATCGATGTGGGGCGTCGCCTTGATGCGCGCCATGTCGCGCGCCAGCGCGCGCTGCACGGGCGCCAGCCGGGCCTGCGGCACGCGCTGCACGCGTTGTTCGGCGGTGCGCAGCGCCGCCAGCAGGGGTTCCACGCTGCCGGTCAGCTGGGCCTGCTGCTGCGCCAGGCGCAGGGCCGATTCGATGTCCACCACCAGGTTCTCGTCGCGCGAACGCGTCAGGCTCTGCATCAGCTCGTCAAGCTGGCTGCGCTGCAGCGCCACTTCACCCAGGCGCGCTTCCAGCACGGCCTGGCGGGCCGCCAGCTCGCGCTCCTGCTCCTGGGTCTGGCGCGCCAGCGTGCGGGCCTCGGCCGCGTTGGCCCCGGCATCGGCGGTCTGGCGGGCCAACTGGTCCTGCAGGGTCGACAGGCGATCCCACAGCAGGACACTGAGCAGGAGGGCCAGCAGGGCCGCAGCGCCCAGGGCCAGCACCAGGGGACGCGATACCGGGGTCGCCGGCGCAGCTTCGACCGCAGCAGATGGCGCAGACACCACGGGGCCTGCAGGCTCCGTGCTGCCGGTGGCTTGGGGTTCCAGGGGCTCGGGTGTCGTCATTGCATCGATTCTATCGAGGCCCGGACGTCGGCCAGGGCCGGGCGTGACTCGCGCACCAGGGCAAAACCGGCCGCGCGTGCGGCCTGGGCGATGCGCGCATGCGTGGCCACGGCGCGCGCAGCGCGCCAGTCCTGCTGCGGCAGGCTGGCCTGCAGGTTCGACACGGCCTCGCTGCTGCTGAACAGCCAGACCGAGCCGTCACCGGCCGCCGCCCGCGCCCGTCGTAACTGCACGGCATCGAGCTGCGGACGTTGGCGCTGGTAACTGGCGACGAAGTCCACCTGGCCACCGGCCGCGCCCACCTGGCGCGCGAACCAGTCGCGCCCGGCGCCCTGTGGGCTGCTCTCAGCCGCATCGGCCCCGCGCACGATCAGTACACGGCTGCCGGGAACGATGCGCTGGGCCACCAAGGCCCACAAGGCCTCGGAATCGAACTGCGGCGCATCGGCCGGCGGCGCGGTGATGAGGGACGCGGGCAGGCCGGCACGCAAAAGCGCCTGGACCGTGCCGGGGCCGGTGGCCCAGGCCTGTACACAAAGGTGCGCATCGGCCGGCCGGGCCGCAAAAAAACCGTCCACGGCATTGGCGCTGACGAACATCAGGCCCAGACACGTGTCAAGTTGCCGCCAGGCCTGCTGAACCGCCGCCATATCGGGTGCCGGGGCGATCTCTATCAGGGGCAGGGCCTGTGCGTCGTGCCCGGCCTGCCGCAGCGCCTGCACCCAGTCCTGCGCTTCGCGCCGGGGGCGGGTGACGATGACGCGCATGGTGCTCAGTGCTTCTCTGTGTCCAGCGACCCGCCGGCCCGCAGCACGCCATCCCTGAGCCGGGCCGCCACCTGGGTGCCCAGCACTTCGGCCGCGGCCAGATCGGTCGCCGGGGCTGACGCATCGGCACTCACCAGAGACACGCGCCCCTCGGGGTCGCCCCAGGCGGCCTGGATGCTCAGGCTTGAGCCCGCCAGCGTGGCATAGGCCGCCAAGGGCATGGAGCAGCTGCCACCCAGGGCCCGGCTCACGGCGCGCTCGGCCGCCACGCGCAACCAGGTGCCCGGGTGCGTCAGCGGCCCCAGCGCCTCCTGCACATCGGCGCGGTCGCTGCGGATCTCGATGCCCAGCGCGCCCTGGCCGGCGGCGGGCAGCATCTCGGACGGCGCGAAGACCGAGCGGATGCGGTTTTCCAGGCCCAGGCGCTTGAGGCCGGCCGCGGCCAGCACGATGGCGTCGTACTGGCCTTCGTCCAGCTTGCGCAGGCGCGTGTCGAGGTTGCCGCGCAAGGGCTCGATCTTCAGGTCAGGGCGGGCTGCACGCAGCAGGGCCACACGGCGCAGGCTTGAGGTGCCCACCACGGCGCCCCGGGGCAGCGCGGCGAGGTTGGCGTATTTGGGGGAGACAAAGGCGTCACGCGGGTCTTCGCGCTCCATCACACAGGCCAGCACGAAACCCTCGGGCAGCTCCATGGGCACGTCCTTGAGCGAATGCACGGCCAGGTCGGCGCGGCCCTCTTCCAGTGCGACTTCGAGTTCCTTGACGAAGAGGCCCTTGCCGCCGACCTTGCTCAGCGAGCGGTCCAGGATCTGGTCGCCCTTGGTGGTCATGCCCAGCAGCGTGACGCTGTGGCCCCGCTGTTCCAGCAGGGCCTTCACGTGTTCGGCCTGCCACAGGGCCAGGCGGCTCTCACGGGTGGCGATGGTCAGTTTCATTTGGCTGTCAGTTGTCGTTCGAAAGCACGGATTCATCAGTCGTGGAATACGGATTCATCAGTGGGCCGGCGATGCTAGCATGGCATCGCCCAGCTTTAGTTTTACCACTACACCGCACATCGCCATGCCCGCCACCGTCGCCCGCTCCAGAGACAACGAACGCCCCCTGGTTGAAGACATCCGCCTGCTCGGCCGCATCCTCGGCGATGTGATCCGCGAACAGGCCGGTACGCCCGCCTATGAGCTGATCGAACAGATCCGCAAGCTCTCGGTGGCCTTCCGCCGCGACGCCGACACCGAGGCCGACAAGACCCTCAAGAAACTGCTCAAGGGCCTGAGCGACGACCAGACGGTCAGCGTGATCCGCGCCTTCACCTACTTCAGCCACCTGGCCAATCTGGCCGAGGACCGCCACCACATCCGCCGCCGCGCCGTGCACGAGCGTGCCGGCAACGAGCAGGAAGGCAGCATCGACGTGGCGCTCTCGCGCCTGCGCTGGGCCGGCATCAGCCCCAAGATGATCGCCAACACCCTGGCGCACAGCTACCTCTCGCCCGTGCTCACCGCCCACCCCACCGAGGTGCAGCGCAAGAGCATCCTGGACGCCGAGCGCGACATCGCGCGCCTGCTGACCCAGCGCGACGAGATCAAAACCCGCGCCGTCGGCGTGGACCCGCGCAAGGACATGCTGACCCCGCGCGAACTCGCCAGCAACGAGGCCCTGCTGCGCGCGCGCGTGCTGCAGCTGTGGCAGACCCGCCTGGTGCGCAGCAGCAAGCTCCAGGTGGAAGACGAGATCGACAACGCGCTCAGTTATTACGAACCCACCTTCCTGCGCGAGATCCCGGCCATCTACGCCAACCTGGAGCACGAGCTGGGCCAGGCCCATGTGCACAGCTTCCTGCGCATGGGTCACTGGATCGGCGGCGACCGCGACGGCAACCCCAATGTGGGCGCGCACACCATGGTCATGGCCCTGGGCCGCCAGGCCGAGGTGGCCCTGCGCCACTACCTGACCGAAGTGCACCTGATGGGTGCTGAGCTGTCCGTCTCCGACCTGCTGGTGGGCTGCAGCCCCGAGATGCGCCGGCTGGCCGACAGCTCGCCCGACACCAGCGAACACCGTAAGGACGAACCCTACCGCCGCGCGCTGACCGGCATGTACGCGCGCCTGGCCGCCACCCTGCAGGCGCTCACCGGCACCGAGGCCGCCCGCCACGCCGTGGCACCGCAGAACCCCTATGCCAGCGCCGCCGACTTCCTGGCCGATCTGCAGACCATCGACGCCTCGCTCAACGCCCACCACGGCCAGGCCCTGGCGCAGCAGCGCCTGCGCCCCCTGATCCGCGCGGTGGAGGTCTTCGGTTTCCATCTGGCCACGCTGGATCTGCGCCAGAGCTCGGACAAGCACGAGGAAGTCATCGCCGAACTGCTGGCCACGGCCCGTGTCGAGTCGCAGTATTCGAAACTCGACGAAATGGCCAAGCGCGCCCTGCTGCTGCGCCTGCTGGGCGACGCCCGGCCGCTGCGTGTGGTCGGTGTGGACTACAGCGCGCGCACGCAAAGCGAGCTCGCCGTGTTCGAGACCGCGCGCCAGATGCGTCAGCGCTACGGCCATGAGGCCATCCGCCACTACATCATCAGCCACACCGAGACGGTGAGCGACCTGCTGGAAGTGCTGCTGCTGCAGAAGGAAGTGGGCTTGATGCGCGGCACATTGGACGACCCCCACGCTGACGCCGCCCCCCAGGGGGGCGCTCACGCCTTGGGGCGGCCCGGCGGCGTCCGGGACGAGCCCGGCTGCGTGAGCGACCTGATCGTCGTGCCCCTGTTCGAGACCATCGAAGACCTGCGCCAGGCCGCGCCCATCATGCGCGACTACTACGCCCTGCCCGGCATCGCCGCCCTGATCCGGCGCAGCGGCGGCGAGCAGGACATCATGCTGGGCTATTCCGACAGCAACAAGGACGGCGGCATCTTCACCAGCAACTGGGAACTCTACCGCGCCGAGATCGCCCTCGTTGAATTGTTCGATCAATTGCACGGTGTACAACTGCGCCTGTTCCACGGCCGCGGCGGCACCGTGGGGCGCGGCGGCGGCCCGAGCTACCAGGCCATCCTGGCCCAGCCCCCGGGGACGGTGCGCGGCCAGATCCGCCTGACCGAGCAGGGCGAGGTGATCGCCTCCAAATACGCCAACCCCGAAATCGGCCGGCGCAACCTGGAAACCCTGGTGGCCGCCACGCTGGAGGCCACCCTGCTGCAGCCCACCAAGCCGGCCGCCCCCGCCTATCTGAAGGCCGCCGCAGCGCTGTCCGAAGGCAGCATGGCCAGCTACCGCGCCCTGGTCTACGAGACCCCGGGGTTTGCCGAGTACTTCTTCGGCGCCACCCCCATCCGCGAGATCGCCGAACTCAATATCGGTTCGCGTCCCGCCTCACGCAAGGCCACGCAGAAGATCGAGGACCTGCGCGCCATCCCCTGGGGCTTCAGCTGGGGCCAGTGCCGCCTCACCCTGCCGGGCTGGTACGGCTTCGGCACGGCGGTGGAGCAGTTCCTGAACGCCGGCAGCGCCAAGGACAACAAGGAGCGCCTGGCCCTGCTGCAGAAGATGGCCCGCCAGTGGCCCTTCTTCAAGACCCTGCTCTCCAACATGGACATGGTGCTGGCCAAGAGCGACCTGGCCCTGGGCTCACGTTATGCCGAGCTGGTGGGCGATGGCAAGCTGCGCAAGAAGGTGTTCACCCAGATCGAGGCCGAGTGGCAGCGCACGGTCAACGCCCTCACGCTGCTGACCGGCGAGAAACAGCGCCTGGCCGGCAACGCCGCGCTGCAACGCTCCATCCGCCACCGTTTCCCCTACATCGACCCGCTGCACCATCTGCAGATCGAGCTGATGCGCCGTTACCGCGCGGGTCAGGCGGATGAGCGCGTGCGGCGCGGCATCCACATCTCGATCAACGGCATCGCGGCGGGCCTGCGCAACACGGGCTAAGCGGCATCAGCCGGGCACCAGCGACCCGTAGACGGGCACACACGGGCCCGTGCGCTGTTCAGCCAGACCTGCTCATCCTCCAGCAGCAACGCGCTTGAGGGGTCGATGTCGAAGGCGATCCGGAGTTCACGTCCGACATGGACATTCTCGATAGGAAGCTCCCAGCTCAGGAAGACCTGGGTGCACTCCTGGTCGGGCGGGAAGTCGGCCACATCAAAGCCGCTGCTGTGGCGCTTGATGACGGCGTGAGGCTGGCCCGTATCGAATAGCACGACCGTCCCCCTGACCAGAGGAATTCGAAGACCGGTCGCCGGGAAATGCAGGTCCAGACCCCTGTCCTCGCTCAGAAAGAGATTGCAAAAAGCCGCACCGCCATAACGTTCGCCGTCATGGTGGTACTTCGCGCCGCGGCAGACCATCAGGGCGACGTCAGAGGAGGCCAGCACCTCCTGCAGACCGCGCGCGCGCGTCCAGTCGGCCACCGCCTGCACACAGTGGCGGTAGTCGGGCCAGCGGGCTCGCGCACGTGCCAAAGGCAATGGTTCGACGTCTCCGGGCTCCAGGTCCAGGCGCAACGCTATCTCCCTGTTCCAATCGGCCACCAGCCTTGTAGGGGGCGCCGGCACATCGACTGTTCCTGTCAGCACGACATCACTCACGCTCCGGCTGCGGATGGCATCACCACGCCAGTAATAGGATGCAAGGACATGTCGCATGGAATCCACTTTAACCCTCTGTGGGCTACCGCACATTCATCGCGCGAGACAAAAAGTACATTGGCATGAATCTGGGCGAGCCATCTCCAACCCGCCCCACTCCAAAAGCCCTGAATGTCCGCCAAACCCGAGCCCCAACCCCAGCAGAACCATCTGCTGGCAGCCTTGTCACCCGAGGTTCAAGGACGGTTGTTCCCCTACCTGGAACTGGTGCCGCTGCCCTTGCGCGCGCTGCTGTATGAATCCAAGCGCCCCATGCGTCACGTTTACTTTCCCACCGACTCGATCGTCTCGCTGCAATATGTGATGGAAAACGGAGCGTCGACCGCCATCTCCGTAGTGGGCAATGAGGGATTGCTGGGCATCACCCTGTTTCTGGGCGGTGAAAGCACGCCGAGCCGGTCGCTGGTACAGAGCGCCGGTTACGCCTACCGGCTCCCCAGGCTGCGGGTCAAAGAGGAGTTCAACCGCCACGGCCAGTTGCTGATGCTGATGCTGCGCTACACGCAGGCGCTGATCACGCAAGTGTCCCAGACCGCCGTTTGCAACCGACACCATTCGATCGACCAGCAGCTCTGCCGCTGGCTCCTGCTTTCCATGGATCGCCTGTCTCACAACCATCTGACCATGACACAGGAATTCATCAGCCACATGCTCGGCGTTCGCCGCGAAGGCGTGACCCAGGCTGCATTAAAACTGCAGCGACTCGGCGTGATTTCATACCAGCGCGGATTGATCAAAGTGCTGGACCGCGCGAAGCTGGAGACTCTGAGTTGCGAGTGCTATGCCGTCGTCAAAAAGGAAACCGATCTGCTGCTGGATTACATACCGCAGCGCCAAGTGATCACGAATACCGACGCCATTCCGGTTGCGGCGCTTTGAGCCTACATCCGGGTGATGCCTCACAAGGCATCACTGAGGCCGGTACACGCACTTATCACCCAAAGCCTGGCGCTCCACGGTCACGGCCGACAAGCCGGGCACCTTGGGCTGCAACTCCTTCCAGATGAAGGTGCAGAGGTTTTCCAGCGTGGGAACGCCCAGGCCCGCGACTTCATCGAGGAAATGGTGGTCCAGCTTCTCCCGCAGCCCCTCGATCTCGCGGCGGACATAGCCTAAATCCAGCACCATGCCCGACTGGCCCTGCGGCTCGCCGCGCACAAAGACCTCGGCGTAATAGGTGTGGCCATGCACGCGCCGGCTGCCCGCCGCCTCGATATCGCGCCGCAGGGTATGGGCCGAGTCAAAGAAAAAACGTTGGCTGATCTCGTACATCACCGAATTCCGATCATCTTGTGCGACTGGATGCCCAGCCGCCATTGCGGGTGTTGCTGACAGTATTCAATCGCGCGTGCCGTGTTGGTCGCACGATCCGGCCCGTCCATGGGCTGCAGAAAGAAATGCTCGAAAGGCAGGCCTGCGAAACGCGCCGGGTCCACATTCACCTGCGGGTAGACCAGCTTGAGTTCGTTGCCCTTTGTGAGCACCACCTCGGCATCGGCCTTGGGGCTGACGCAGATCCAGTCCAGCCCCGGCGGCGGCGCCACCGTGCCATTGGTCTCCACGGCGATCGTGAAACCGCGCGCATGCAGAGCGGTGGTCAGCGCCTCGTCCACCTGCAACAAAGGCTCACCACCGGTCAACACCACGTAGCGACCGGACCGCCCCTGCGGCTCCCAGCTTGTCTCGACGGCATCGGCCAGCGCATTGGCCGATGTGAACTTACCGCCGCCCGTGCCGTCCGTACCCACAAAGTCTGTATCGCAAAACTTGCAGACCGCTGCCGCCCGGTCTTCCTCGCGCCCCGTCCACAGGTTGCAGCCCGCAAAACGGCAGAACACGGCAGCCCGGCCTGACTGCGCGCCTTCGCCTTGCAGGGTGTAGAAGATCTCTTTGACGGAGTAGGTCATGGGGTGGGTAGGGGTGCGATGGTGTGATTTTCGCAGGTTATGTTCTTCCTCGTCTGTATTGGTCTGCATAGGGCACAGGGATTCACCCCCGAAGAATTGACCACCTAATCTTCAGTTCGCCAGAAATCTCGCATTTCCTTCGATTTCTTGCGGCGCTCCAACCAGACCGCATAGGGGATGAATAAAGCCAACTCGATAAGTAGAAGGATCCAGACGCCATATTTGCGCTGAATCCCAAGGATTTCAGCAAGCAACTCCGCACAAAAAATGGCAACCGGTATCCCAACAAAAACAGCGACCATGAACACAAGGAGCGACGCACTATCGCTCGACCCTCTACGATTGGACTTCTGGTCAGAGAAGCCTCCAAGAACCGCAAAGATCAGGAGAATGAATGGGGCGCCGACTATCAACCATCCCCAACCGTCGGCGCCACGGGCGAACGCCGAAGGGGAAGTCGTGACTAAGGTAAGGGCAACGAGTCGACGCATGTCGCTTACATTCTTTCGGGAAACCCGCCCCTTGGCAATCGACCCATGATCAACACACCAGTGCAACAATAAGCGGAGGCCAGTGCCTTTGGGTTTAGAGATAGGAGAGAGTATGAAACTCGACCCCAAGTATCCAATGCAAACCGGCGGAATATTGCATGCTTGGCAAAGCCAAAATGGCGATTTCAAGCACGCGTTTCTCAAATTAGATTTGGACTGCGAAACTGACAAGCATCCAGGCATTCTCATCATCGCGGACGAAGCCTTCCAGAATGCCTTCGCTATCGCCGTAGATAACTTACAAAAGGAACTGCCAGCATTGGCAAAAAAGGTTTCCGAAAAATCAGTTGCCTATTGGTGGCTAGAAAAGGATCTGAATGAGCGCAAACGGATCCTTTCCGGCTTAACAAGCCACCCCGTTTTCGCAGACATCAGATAGGAAATGTCGTCTTCTTCAAACAAGGACGTGCCATGGCGCGTCCTTGTTGTCTTGGTTTCTGGTATTCGGTTCCCACCGCCGTAATGAGGAGGCGAGTAGCGCAGGGAGCGGCGGAAAAAGAAGCGCAGATGTTTGAGGCGTTAGCCGAGTTTCTGCGCTTCCCGCCGGTCCCGAGCAACGCAGCGTGCCCGCGCAGCGGGTCGACGAATCCGGCTCGCCTTTCTTTTGGGTACTTTGCTTTGGCGAAGCAAAGAAAAGTACCTCGCCCGCCGGGGCGAGACCCGGCCTGCAACGATCGCCCGGGCGCAGAGCAAAGAAGAAACGAAGCCCTAGAATCCCCCGCATGCCCCCCGCAGCCGCCCCCCATCAGCCTTTAGCCGAACGCCTCCGCCCCAAAACCCTGGGCGAAGTCATCGGCCAGCAGCAGTTGCTGGGTGTAGGCATGCCGCTGCGCATCGCCTTCGAATCGGGCCAGCCGCACAGTTGCATCCTCTGGGGGCCGCCGGGCACGGGCAAGACCACGATTGCGCGGCTCATGGCCGATGCCTTTGGCGCGCAGTTCATCAGCATCAGCGCGGTGCTGGGCGGCGTGAAGGACATCCGCGAGGCGGTGGAGCTGGCGCAGGTCGCGCTGGGCCAGAGCAAACGAACGATCGTGTTCGTGGACGAAGTGCACCGCTTCAACAAGAGCCAGCAGGACGCCTTTTTGCCGCATGTGGAGAGTGGCCTCTTCACCTTCATCGGCGCCACCACCGAGAACCCCTCCTTCGAGGTCAACTCCGCCCTGCTCTCGCGCGCGGCGGTCTACGTGCTGCAGTCGTTGAGCGAAGACGATCTGAAGCAGATCGTCCAGCGCGCGCTGGACATCAACGCCGTGCCGCCCATGGACGACGCCGCCCGCGACCGGCTGATCGCCTACGCCGACGGCGACGCACGCCGCCTGCTCAACACCCTGGAGACGCTGGCCGTGGCGGCCACGCAGCAGAAGCAGGAACGCATCGACGATGACTGGCTGCTCAGGGTGCTGGGCGAGCGCATGCGCCGTTACGACAAGGGCGGCGAGCAGTTCTACGACACCATCAGCGCGCTGCACAAGTCGGTGCGCGGCTCGGACCCCGACGCCTCGCTCTACTGGTTCATGCGCATGCTCGACGGCGGGGCCGACCCGCGCTACATGGCGCGCCGCCTGGTGCGCATGGCCAGCGAGGACATCGGCCTGGCCGACCCGCGCGCCCTGCGGCTGGCGCTGGACGCGGCCGAGGTCTACGAGCGCCTGGGTTCGCCCGAAGGCGAGCTGGCCCTGGCCGAATGTGTGGTGTACCTGGCCATCGCGCCCAAGAGCAATGCCGTCTACAAGGCCTATAACGAGGCCAAGGCCTTCATCAAGAAGGACGGCACCCGCCCGGTGCCCATGCACCTGCGCAATGCGCCGACCCAGCTCATGAAGGAGCTGGACTACGGCAAGAACTACCGCTACGCGCACGACGAGGAGGGCGGTTTTGCCGCCGGCGAGCGTTATCTGCCCGAGGGCATGGCCGAGCCGGGTTTCTACCGACCCGTGGAACGCGGTCTGGAGATCAAAATCGCCGACAAGCTGCGTGCGCTGCGCGCGCTGAACGAAAAGAGTCGGAACCAGCCATAAAAACGGGACCGGACGCAAGTGGCATGAAGCTTGCTGATGGGAATCTATGGATATCTTCCTGCAGCAAATCATCAACGGGCTGGTGCTGGGCAGCATGTACGCGCTGGTGGCCTTGGGTTACACCATGGTGTACGGCATCATCGGCCTGATCAACTTCGCCCACGGCGAGGTGCTCATGGTCGGGGCCCTGGTGAGCTGGACGGTCGTCGGCCTGCTGCAGCCCCTGCTGCCGCCCTGGCTGGTGCTGGTGATTGCGCTCATCGTGGCCTGCGTGCTGGCCGCGGCGCTGAACTACAGCATCGAGAAGGTGGCTTACCGGCCGCTGCGCAACAGCCCGCGCCTGGCGCCGCTGATCACGGCCATCGGCATGTCCATCCTGCTGCAGACGCTGGCCATGATCATCTGGAAGCCCAACTTCAAGTCCTATCCCACGCTGCTGCCGAGCACACCTATCCAGCTCGGCGGCGCCAGCATCACGCCCACCCAGATCATGATCCTGGTCGTCACGGCACTGACACTCGCCGCACTCATGTGGCTGGTGCACGCCACCAAACTCGGCCGTGCCATGCGCGCCACCGCCGAGAACCCGCGTGTGGCGGCCCTCATGGGCGTGCAGCCCGATCGGGTGATCTCGGCCACCTTCATCATCGGCGCCGTGCTGGCCGCGATCGCCGGCGTGATGTGGGCCAGCAACTACGGCACGGTGCAGCACACCATGGGTTTCCTGCCCGGGCTCAAGGCTTTCACGGCGGCGGTCTTCGGCGGCATCGGCAACCTGGCCGGCGCGGTGGTGGGCGGTGTGCTGCTGGGCCTGATCGAATCCATAGGCGCGGGTTACATCGGCGACCTCACGGGTGGCGTGCTGGGCAGCCACTACGCGGACATCTTTGCTTTCATCGTGCTGATCGTGGTGCTCACGCTGCGGCCCTCGGGCCTGCTGGGCGAACGCGTGGCGGACCGGGCTTGACCATGAAACACTCCCAGGCTCCGCTCCCTTCGTTCGCTGCGCCACCCCCCTTGCAGGGGGCAACGCCAGTGGCCCGGCAAAGCCGGTTCCACGGCGTTCGGCGCTCAGTACATTTCATGCGTTGCAAGACTGCAGGCAACGTGACATGAACAGTCGTCACCGCCTCATCGCCATCCTGGTCGCGGCCATCGGCCTGCTGGCGCTGCCGCTGATCCTGCAGGGCTACGGCAATGCCTGGGTGCGCATCCTGGACATGGCCCTGCTCTTCGTGCTGCTGGCCCTGGGCCTGAACATCGTGGTGGGCTACGCCGGCCTGCTGGACCTGGGTTTCGTGGCCTTCTTCGCCATTGGCGCCTACATGTTCGGTCTGCTGGCCTCGCCCCACCTGAGCGACCACTTCCCCGCCTTTGCCGCGATGTTCCCCAACGGCTTGCACACACCTCTATGGCTGGTGATTCCGCTGGGTGCCCTCTTGGCGGGCGCTTTCGGCGTGCTGCTGGGCGCACCCACGCTGCGGCTGCGCGGCGACTACCTGGCCATCGTGACCCTGGGTTTCGGCGAGATCATCCGCGTCTTCCTGAACAACCTGGACCACCCGGTCAACATCACCAACGGCCCCAAGGGCATCGGCCAGATCGATTCGATCAAGTTCTTCGGCTTCGACCTGGGCAAGAAGCTCAACGTCTTCGGTTTCGACGTGGCGCCGGTCACGATGTACTACTACCTCTTCCTCGCCCTGGTGGTGGTGAGTGTGGTCATCTGCCACCGCATCGAGTTCTCGCGCATCGGCCGCGCCTGGATGGCGATCCGCGAGGACGAGATCGCCGCCAAGGCCATGGGCATCAACACCCGCAATATGAAGCTGCTGGCCTTCGGCATGGGCGCCACCTTCGGCGGTGTCTCGGGCGCCATGTTCGCGGCCTTCCAGGGTTTCATCTCGCCCGAGTCCTTCAGTCTCATGGAGTCCGTGATGGTGGTGGCCATGGTGGTGCTGGGCGGCATCGGCCACCTGCCGGGCGTGATCCTGGGCGCGGTGCTGCTGGCCTCGCTGCCCGAGGTGCTGCGTTACGTGGCCGGTCCGCTGCAGGCCATGACGGACGGGCGGCTCGACGCCTCCATCCTGCGCCAGTTGCTGATCGCCCTGGCCATGATCGTCGTCATGCTGCTGCGCCCGCGCGGCCTCTGGCCCTCGCCTGAACACGGCAAGGTGCGACGTACCAAGGGAGGACCGGCATGAGCGCGCACGGCCGCCCCGAAGCGCTCATCCCGCAGCGCATGGCGCGGAGGGCATCCCTATGAGCGAGGTGTTGTTGCATGTCAGCGGTGTCTCCAAGCGCTTCGGCGGTCTGCAGGCGCTCAGCGATGTCAATCTGCGCATCGCGCGCGGCATGGTCTACGGCCTGATCGGCCCCAACGGCGCGGGCAAGACCACCTTCTTCAACGTCATCACGGGCCTGTACACACCCGACAGCGGCACCTTCGAGCTGGCCGGCCTGGCCTACAAGCCCACGGCCGTGCACGAGGTGGCGCGCGCCGGCATCGCGCGCACCTTCCAGAACATCCGCCTCTTCGCCGACATGACCGCGCTGGAGAACGTGATGGTGGGGCGGCACATCCGCTCGGGCTCGGGCCTGCTGGGCGCCATCTTCCGCACGCGTGGTTTCGAGCGCGAAGAGGCCGCCATCACGCGCCGCGCCAACGGACTGCTGGACTACGTGGGCATCGGCCACCTGGGTGACTACAAGGCGCGCACCTTGAGCTACGGCGACCAGCGCCGCCTGGAGATCGCCAGGGCCCTGGCCACCGAACCCCAGCTGCTGGCCCTGGACGAGCCCGCCGCCGGCATGAACGCCACCGAGAAGGTGGAGCTGCGCGCCCTGATCGAACGCATCCGCCAGGACGGCGTGACCGTGCTGCTGATCGAGCACGACGTGAAACTGGTCATGGGCCTGTGCGACGGCGTCACCGTGCTCGACTACGGCCGCCAGATCGCCGAGGGCACACCGGCCGAGGTGCAGAAGAGCGAGCAGGTGATCGAGGCCTATCTGGGCCAGGGCGGCGCCAAGGCCGCCGCGGAGGCCACGGCCACATGACAACCTATGACGCCCGCTGCGCGGGCATGATCTCGCGCCAAAGGCGCCTCAATGACGCTGGCAAAGCCCGCATGACTTTCATCATGGCGCCCGCGGCGCCGTCATTGATGCTGCACAGCGGCGAAGTCATGCCCGCGCAGCGGGCGTCATCACGTCCATGGAGCCAGCCATGAGCCACGACGCAGACATCCTGCTGCAGGTCAGCGGCCTGAAGGTGGCCTACGGCGGCATCCAGGCGGTCAAGGGCGTGGACTTCGAGGTGAAGCGCGGCGAGCTGGTCTGCCTGATCGGCTCCAACGGCGCGGGCAAGACCAGCACCATGAAAGCCGTCACCGGCACCCTGCCCTGCCTGGGCCAGCTGCACTACCTGGGCAAGCCCCTGCGCGGCCAGGGGCCCTGGGACCTGGTGCGCCAGGGCCTGGCCATGGTGCCCGAGGGGCGTGGTGTCTTCACGCGCATGAGCATTGCCGAGAACCTGCTCATGGGCGCCTACACGCGCGACGACAGCGACGGCATCGCCGCCGACCTGGAGCGCATGTACACCCTGTTCCCGCGCCTCAAGGAACGCCACACGCAACTGGCCGGCACACTCAGCGGCGGCGAGCAGCAGATGCTGGCCATGGGCCGCGCGCTGATGAGCCGGCCCCGGCTGCTGCTGCTGGACGAACCCTCCATGGGCCTGAGCCCCATCATGGTGGACAAGATCTTCGAGGTGGTGCGCGAAGTCTCCAGCCAGGGCATGACGGTGCTGCTCGTGGAGCAGAACGCCAGCCGCGCGCTGGGCATTGCCGACCGCGGCTACGTCATGGAGTCCGGCCTCATCACCCTCAACGGACCCGCGCAGCAACTGCTGCACGACCCGGCCGTGCGCGCCGCCTACCTGGGCGAGAGCTGAAGCTCAATCCACCTTCGCGCCTGAGGCCTTGACGACCTGCTCGTACTTGGCAAGCTCGGCCTTCATGAAAGCGGCAAACTCCTCGGGCGTGGTGGGCACGGGTTCGGCCATCAGGGCGGCAAAACGGGCCTGCGTCTCGGGCGCCTTGAGCGCGGCCACAAAAGCCTGGTTCAGGCGGGCCACCACATCCCTGGGCGTGCCCGCAGGCGCCACCAGCCCCCACCAGGTGTCCACCGCAAACCCCTTGAGTGTCTCGGCCACGGCCGGCACCTGCGGCAAGGCCGGCGAACGCTTGAGCGTGGTGACGGCCAGGGCCTTGAGCTTGCCGGCGCGGATATTGGCCGAGGCCGTGGCCAGGTTGTCGAAATTGAAATCCACCTGCCCGCTGAGCAGGGCCAGCTGCGCCGGGTTGCCGCCGTTGTAGGGAATGTGTACGGCGTAGATGCCGGCCTGGGCCTTGAACAGTTCACCGGCCAGATGGCCCGCGCTGCCGTTGCCGCCGCTGCCGTAGTTGAGCTTGCCGGGGTTGGCCTTGGCGTAGGCGATCAGGTCCTGCAGGGTCTGGACAGGGAGGCGCTGCGCGGTCTCGGCATTCATCACCAGCACATTGGGCACACGCAGCATCTGGGTGATGGGCGCGAAATCGGTGTCGGCCTTGTAGGGCATGCGGCTGTAGAGCCAGGGGTTGACCGCATGCGTGGCGGTGGCCGCAATGCCGATGGTCAGGCCGTCAGGCGCGGCCTTGGCCACGGCATCGGCGCCGATATTGCCACCGGCGCCGGCGCGGTTCTCGATGATGACGGTCCCCAGCGTGTCCTTGACCCCTTCGGCCAATGCACGCGCCGTGATGTCGATGGGGCCGCCCGCGGCATAGGGCACGATCAGGCGGATGGGTCTGGTCTGGGACAGGGCTGGAAAGTGGTTGGCCAAGGCGAGCATGGCCAGGATGAAAAGGGGAAGGCTGCGAGGTTTCATGCCGCCATTGTGCAGAATCCGGTCACATCCCTTTACAAGACTTTGCAGTGGTCTGTCGGCTGCCGGGCCGGCCTGCCGCGTTGCAGGTCCATGGAAGTCGTTTCCATACGTCAACCCAGAAGGAGATCCGCATGAAGACCAAGATCGTGTTCAGTATCCTCGCCCTGGCCGCCGCCGGCACCGCCCTGGCCCAGTCCGCCAGTACGGGCAGCGCCCCCAACCCCACGGCCACACCGCGCGCGGACCAGCGCGAGGCGAACCAGGAACGCCGCATCGAGCAGGGCGAGAAATCGGGTCAGTTGACCCCGCGCGAGGCCAACCGCCTGGAAAACCAGCAGGGCCGCATCGAGCGCGCCGAGGACAAGGCCAAGGCGGACGGCAAGGTCAGCGCCAAGGAGCGCGCCCATCTGAACAATATGCAGGACCACGCCAGCCGTGACATCGCCCGCGAAAAGCACGACCGCCAGCGCGACATGAACCACGACGGCCGCAAGGACAGGCCGCAAGCCCAGCACGCCGAACGCGGCGAGCGTGGTGAACATAACCGTCGTCGCTGATCCAGCGCTGGCCGGCCATGCGCCCAAAGGGCTGGCAGTCACCTGACTGCCAGCCCTTTGTTTTGTCCCAAGGTGGGGAAGACCGGGTTCAGGCCGCAAGCACGGCTGCGCCGTGCTTGTCAGCCTCGCTGGTGAAGGCGTCGGCGTAGAACTCTTCCTCGGGCAGGCCGGCCTGCGTGTAGTCCTGTCGGGCCGAATCGACCACGATGGGGGCGCCGCAGGCATAGACCTGGCAGGCTGACAGGTCGGGCAGGTCCTGCAGCACCGCCTGGTGCACGAAGCCGGTGCGACCGGCCCAGTGGTCTTCGGGCAAGGCATCGGACACCACGGGCACGTACTTCAGGTTGGGCATCTCGCGGCACTTCTGCAGCACCCAGTCCTGCAGGTAGAGGTCAGCCGGACGGCGGCCGCCCCAGTACAGGGTGGCCGTGCGCGTGATGCCTTTGTGCTGCATCTGCTCGATCAGGGCCTTGAGCGGCGCGAAGCCCGTGCCCGAGGCCAGCAGCACCAGGGGCTTGTCGCTGTCCTCACGCAGGTAGAAGCTGCCGTAGGGGCCTTCGATGCGCAGGATTTCCTTCTCTTTCATGACGCCGAACACATGGTCGGTGAACTTGCCGCCCGGCATGTGGCGGATGTGCAGCTCCATCGTGGCCCCCACCGGCGGCGTGGCCGTGGGCTGGCCGGCACGGCTGTGCGGCGCGTTGGCCATGGAGTAGCTGCGCCGCGCGCCGTCGCGCAGCAGGAACTCGACGTACTGGCCGGCGTGGAACTGGAAGTTGTCATTGGCCGGCAGTTGCAGCACCAGGCGCATCACGTCGGGCGAGAGCCGCTCCATCTGGTTCACGCGCACCGGCATCTTGCGGATGGGGAAGGCCCCGGCCTCGGTCACCTGGCGCGACGCCAGCACCACGTCGCTCAGCGGCAGGCCGCAGCAGGTCAGCACATAAGCGGCGGCTTCCTCGGCCTCGCTCAGGGCCTTGCTCTGGTGCGGGCCATGCACCACCTCGCCGGAAAGCTTCTTGCACTTGCAGGAACCGCAGGCGCCGTCCTTGCAGCCATAGGGCAGGCCGATGCCGGTGCGGA
The DNA here is from genome assembly GCF_054780335.1 of Curvibacter fontanus. Lineage (NCBI taxonomy): Bacteria > Pseudomonadati > Pseudomonadota > Betaproteobacteria > Burkholderiales > Comamonadaceae > Curvibacter > Curvibacter fontanus. The sequence goes on along the minus strand of NZ_BAAGWN010000016.1, from coordinate 173,799 downwards.
TGCCGGCGGCCAGGATGGTTTCCCCCGGCAAAACCTCGAAGCTACGGCCGCTGGGCTGCACCGTGACCTGGTGGGAAGACATCTTTTCGTTATCCTTGAACAGTTTTTCAACGCAAAGACAGGAATTTTGCCAGTGTTAACAAGCCCCTTGGGCGCGCTGCCCATGCGTTTCCGGCGCCAGCGTGTGCTGATCGTCGGCTGCGGCGACGTGGGCCTGCGCGCCGCCACCGCCCTGCCCGCCCGTGTGCGGGTGCTGGCGCTCACCTCCACGCCCACCCGCCGGGGCGAGCTGCGGGCCCGCGGGATCACGCCGCTGCCCGGCAATCTGGACCAGGGGGCCACGCTGCGCCGCCTGGCCGGCCTGGCCACGCATGTCCTGCATCTGGCGCCGCCCCCGGCACAAGGAAAGGACGATCCACGCACCCGCGACCTGCTGCGCGCCCTGCGGCGGCGCACGCCACCGGCCGCTCTGGTCTACGGCTCGACCAGCGGGGTCTACGGCGACTGCGGCGGCGAGTGGGTGGCGGAAACCCGCGCCCTGCAGGCCGGCACGGCACGCGCGCAGCGGCGCGTGGCGGCGGAGCGACAGCTGCGCTTCTACGGCCGCAGCGCGGGGGTGCGCACCAGCATCCTGCGCATCCCCGGCATCTACGCCCCGGATCGCCTTGGCGGCACGCCGCGCGAACGGCTGCTCAAGGGCACGCCGGTGCTGCGCGCCGAGGACGACGTCTACACCAACCACATCCACGCCGACGACCTGGCCCGCGCCTGCCTGACCGCGCTGTGGCGTGGTGCGCCGCAGCGCGTCTACCACGCCAGCGACGACAGCGAGCTGAAAATGGGCGACTACTTCGACCTGGCCGCCGGGCTCTACGGCCTGCCCCGACCCCCGCGCCTGCCCCGCCTGCAGGCCGCGCAGGAACTGCCCCCCTCGCTGCTGAGTTTCATGAGCGAGTCGCGCCGGCTCGAAAACACGCGCCTGAAGCGTGAATTGCGTCTCACATTGCGTTACCCCACGGTGACGGCCGGCTTGCGGGCGACCTGAGATCGCCCGGATAATCCCTGTATGTCCCCCCTGCGGCACTCCCTGGCGACGCGACGCGGCACGTCCGGCTTCACCCTGATCGAACTGGTCATGGTGCTGGTCCTGCTCGGCATCCTGGCGGTTTTCGTGCTGCCGCGCATCGATCTGACGCGCGGCTTCGACGAGGTGGGCTACCGCGATGCGGTGCGCGCCACGCTCGAATTCGCACGCAAGAGCGCCGTGGCCGAGAGGCGCAATGTGCGCGCCACCCTCGTCGGCAACAACCTGACGCTGACGATAGAAAACGTCGGCCCCGAAAGTTCCACCGGTCTTTTCCCGCGTGCACTTGCCTTGCCGACACCCGATCGACGCTGCGGCGGCGCCGCCAACCAGCTCTGCGCCCCCGGCGGCCTTGCATTGAGCGGTCCGGCCACGCTGGACTTCGGCCCCTTGGGTCGGCCGTCGGGTGCAGCCACCTACACCGTCACGGGTGACGCACCCTGGACCGTCACCGTCGAGGCGGAGACCGGCCATGTGCACTGAACCGCGCAGGCTCCCAGACCGGTCGCGCCAGCGCGGTCTGACCTTCATCGAGCTGATCTTTTTCATCGTCATCGTGACGGCCGGCCTGACCGGCATCCTGCTGGTGCTGAACCAGACCAGCAGCAGCAGCGCCGACCCCATGGTGCGCAAGCAGATGCTGGCGATTGCCGAGAGCGTGCTGGAAGAGGTGCGCCTGCAGGCCCACACCTGGTGCGACCCGGATGACGTCAACGCCACCACGGCCACCAGCGCGGCCGGCTGCACGGGCGGCGCTGGCGGACCCAACGACCAGCTCGCCACGGCGCCCACCTCCGGTGAAACGCGCGGCAATGCCGTCACCCCCTGGGATCATGTGATGGACTACAACAACGCAACCATCACCAACAGCCTGGCCGGCACAGCCTACCCGGGCTACAGCGCCGGCGTGCAAGTGCTGCAGGAAGCGCTGGGAGGGATCGCGGCCGGTGAAGCCCTGCGCATCCGTGTCACCGTCACGCGTGGCGCCGACAGCGTGGTCCTCGAAGGCTACCGCACGCGCTACGCGCCGAATGCCCTGCCATGAAACCCCACCACCGAAGCTCCACACCGCTGCGGCGCATGGCCGGTTTCACCCTGGTCGAGGCGATCATCGTGATCGTCATCACGGGCATCCTGGCCGCCATCGTGGCCGTTTTCATCCGCGCCCCGGTGGATGGTTATTTCGATTCGGTGCGCCGCGCCGAACTCACCGACACGGCCGACGTGGCCCTGCGCCGTCTGACACGCGACGTGCGCCTGGCCCTGCCCAACAGCCTGCGCGTGACCACGACGGGCGGCATGAACTACATCGAGTTCATCATGACCAGCGCCGGCGGACGCTACCGTGATCCGAGCGACGGCTCCACCGGCGGCAACTTCCTCAGCTTCACGAACACAGGCAGCACGACCTTCGACGTGCATGGCCCCATGCCGGCCATGAATCCGACGGTTGATTACATCGTGGTCTACAACCTCGGTCCCAACCACACACCGACAGACACGGCTGCCGATGCCTATGCGCCGGCAGACCCTTGCACCAATTGCAACCGGGCGCGCATTTCCAGCTTCACCGGCAATACCGTGACGCTGGTGAGCAACCCTTTCCCCACGCAGGTTCCGCCCCTGCCCTCGCCCAGCGGGCGGTTTCAGGTCGTTCCCGGCGCCACCAAGGCTGTGACCTACAGCTGCCCGACGGCGACGGCAGGTAACCTCACGCGCTACTGGAACTACGGTTTCAACGCCGCGCAACCCACCAGCTTTGCCAGCGGCAGCCAGGCCCTGCTGGCCGCAGGCGGCGTCACCTGCGCCGTGGCCTATGCCCCCAGCCTCGGCGGACGCAACGGCCTGCTGGAAGTGCGGCTCACACTGACCTCGGGTGCCGGCGCCAACGCCGAGACCGTGACGCTGCAGCACCAGATCCGCGTGGACAATTCGCCATGATGCGCCCCCTCGCTCCCCGGCTCCAGCGCGGCTTCACCGCCATTTCGGCCATCTTCATCATGGTGGTGTTGACGGCGCTGGGCGCCTTCATCCTGAGTGTCTCCACCGGCCAGCAGATCGGCTCGGGCCTGGATGTGCAGGGGGTGCGCGTCTACGAGGCGGCGCGCAGCGGCGTGGAATGGGGTCTGTACCGCCAGCTGCGCGATGGCAGTTGCGCTGCCAGCACCAGTTTCGCACCCGCCGCGCCCACGCTCTCGGCCTATACCGTCACCGTGAGCTGCACGGCCACGGCCGGGACCAACGGCGGGCCGGCCACCTACGAAGTGCGGTCCTGGGCCTGCAACCAGCCCGCGCTGGGCGCCTGCCCCAACACCAGCCCCGGCGCCCGTTACATCGAGCGCCGGCTGGACGTGACCTTCAACCAGTGATGCGGAGATGCCCGTGAAACGCCTGTCCCGTCTCCTACTGTCTATGGCGCTGTCCGGCATCACAGCCACTTCGCTGTGGGCCCAGACCACAGTTACAAATGCCCCGGCCAGCTGTGTGAGCGTTGCAGGCCCCGACGGCCTGGCCTGGGCCAATCCACCCAATGCCCAGACGCAGAACGCCATCGGCGCTACGCGCTCCGTCAACGACGGCGAAATCAGCGACTACCTTCAGTGCTCGAACTACGGTTTCACCATCCCGGACGGCAACCGGGTCACCGGCATCACGGCCACCATCCGGCGTCAGGCCAACAACACCAACGTGATCGACGACACCGTGGTGCTGCTGCGCGCCGGCGCCCGGGAACCGAACAACCTGGCCACGACAACCACCTACTCCAACGGCAGCTACCGCGACGACACCTATGGCGGGACAGGCAATCTCTGGGGCGCGGAATGGTCGATCAACGAGATCAACGCCACGGGCTTCGGTCTGGCCCTCGCCGCGCAGAAAAGCAACAACTCGGGCGGCGCCCGGACCGTCAACGTGGACGTGATCAGCCTGGGCGTGACCTATGTGGCTGACAACAGTTACCCCATTGTCTCCTCCATGGTGCTGGCCGATCCCAGCCCCACCAATGGAGCCGCCACCGTTTCGTGGACGGTGACCTTCAGCAAATCCGTGACAGGGGTCAACGCCGCCGACTTCGCGCTGGTCCAGGCCGGCGGTGTCAGCGGCGCCAGCATCACCAGCGTCAGCGGCAGCGGCGCAACGTGGACGGTCACGGCCGGTACGGGCACAGGCACCGGCACCCTGGGTCTGAACTTGGTGGACGACGATTCGATCCGCGACCTGGCCAACAACCGCCTGGGCGGCACAGGTATCGGCAATGGCAATTTCACCGGCGCGGTCTACACCGTGACGGCGGTTCCCTGCAACCCGCCGAGCAACATCCCTGCGGGCGTCTCCGTCAGTTGCGTCTGCGACAACTTCAACCGCGCCAGCCTCAATCCCTCGACCATCTTCGGCCAGAACTGGATCACCTCGACCAGCGACGGCACCGGCATCCTGCCCAGCATCGTCGCCAGCAACTACCTGCGCCTGACCAACAACACGGCCAACAACGCCAAGGCGGCCACCGTGCCCGCGGCCTTCCCGGCTGCCGGCAACTACATCTCGGTCGAGTTCCTGCATTACGCCTACAACGGCAGCGGCGCCGACGGCATCGCCGTCACGCTGTCAGACTACAACGTGCCGGCCGTGCCGGGCGCTTATGGCGGATCGCTCGGTTATGCACAGCGCACCGGCATCAACGGTTTTGCCGGCGGCTGGATCGGCGTGGCGCTGGACGAATATGGCAATTACCAGAACCCCACCGAAGGCCGCAACGGCGGCCCGGGCTTCCGGATGGATTCCGTGGGCGTGCGCGGCTCGGGCAGCGGCACCACCGGCTACCCCTGGCTGTCCGGCACGGCCGCGAATCTCTCGCCGGGCATAGACGCGGCAGGCGCGACGCCGGCGCCGGGGTACCGCTACCAGATCGTGGTCGATGCACGCAACGCGGGCTCGGCCACGCCTCAGACCATCGTGTCGGTGAACCGGGACACGGGTGGCACCGGTGCCAGCTATGCCAGCCTGATCAGCCCCTTCGACGCCTATTCGGCCAACCCGGCCCAGGCCCCGGTGCCGGCCAACTGGCAGATTTCCTTCACCGGCTCCACCGGCGGCGCGAACAACATCCACGAAATCGGTGGTCTGCGCATCTGCGCGCAAACGATCGTGCCGCCCAACGGCGGCGTGGCATCGGGCTTTGCCGTGATCGACGAGGCCTACGGCACCCCGGCCATCGCCGTGCAGAACTACCTGACAGGCCGCATCTACACCAAGCTGGCCGGCACGCCCTTCAAGCTCAACGTCGCGGCCATCAACAACAACCAGATCCAGACCGGTTACGCGCTCAGAGGCACCAAAACCGTCAACGTCAAGCTGGTCGACAACAGGGACGGCGTTTGTGTGCTCAACAGCGCACAGGCCAACTACTGCAGCGCCGCCTGCCAGGCCAAGACAGCGGTGAGCGGCGGCAGCCAGACGCTGAGATTCGTCTCGGCCAACGCGGGCCAGAAGCAGAGCACCGACTTCACCATCCCCGACGCCTGGAGCAATCTGGTGGCCATCGTCGGTGACGACACCACCACCGCCTGCTCCACCGATGCCTTCTCGGTGCGTCCCCTGAACTTCAACACCCTGAGCAGCACCGCCAGCAACGCCGCCCTGACCGGCACGCCGGCCCTGCGCGCCGGCAGCGACAGCTTCAGCATGACGGTGGGCACCGCCACGGCCGGTTACGCCGGCGCGGCTGCCGTGCCGACCATCAACCCTGCGGCTGTAACGGCCAACGCGGCAGGCTGGACGGTGGGCACCCTCAGCCCGGCCAGCTTCCCCGCCGCCACGGCCTCCAGCTCCACCGGCAGCAGCTTCACCTACAGCGAGGTCGGTCACTTCCGTTTCCTGGGCTACGACCCGGCGAGCAACACTGCCTCGCCGCGCGGCGTGTACGACCGCACCTGGACTGCGGTAGACCAGGGCGCGCAGCAGGACTGCATCACCGGCAGCTACGCCAATACGCGCGACATCAGTGGCACTTTCGCGAGCAACACCAACTACGGCAAGTACGGCTGCCTGTTCGGCATCACGGCCAACAGCGCGCTGTTCGGTCGTTTCATCCCCGACCGTTTCACGCTGGTGTCGGGCAGCGTCACACCTTCGTGCACCGGTACCACGCGCAACTTCACCTACATGGGCCAGGCCCGTCTGGGTGTGGCCTACCAGCTCGAAGCGCGCAACGGTTTCGATGCCAAGACCGTGAACTATGACAACACCCTGTACGGCAGCGGCGTGCTGCCGGCGCCCGCGCTGCTGGCCGAGGACCAGACTGCGGCCAACCAGGGCTGCGAACTGGGCAACGGCGTGGGTGGCCGCCTGAGCGGCGCACCCACCGCCACCTGGGCAGCCGGGGTCTACACAGCCTCGACAGCCACCGCCAGCTTCAGCCGCCCGGGCACGGCTGCGCCCGGCACGCTGGACGCCAGCACCCCAACGCAGTGCACCAACACACGCACCAATGCCGGCAACCCCTTCTGGAACCTGGACCTGGGTGTGTTGGTCACCGAAGGCACGGCCGTTATGGCTGCGGCCGACATGAACGCGGGCAGCACGGGCACCTGCAGCGGCGCTGCCTGCAATGCGAAAAAGCTGGGCAGCACGGGCATGGTGCTGGGCCGCCTGAACCTGCTCAACGCCTACGGCTCTGACGCCCTGCCCCTGCTGGTGCCCGTGCGCGCCGAATACTGGAACGGGACGACCTGGCAACTCAATGCGGATGACAGGTGCACCACGCTGGGCGCGACGACCCTGGCCGTGGGCAATGTCACCCCGGCCAGCGGCTCCAGCCTGAACGTCACCAGCGCCAGCCTGGCGCTGAGTCCCGCTGCGACGATGAGCGGCGGCGTGACGAACTTCCGCATCAACCCGAGCATCAGCCCGAGCGTGAGAGGCGCCGGCAGCGTGGACCTGGTGCTCAATCTCGGCGCGGGCGTAGCGAACAGCAACTGGTGCGGCAGCTGGACCACCGGTCCGGCCGCCGGCACCGGCACCGCACCCAGCCCCGATCTGAGCTTCCTGCTGGCCAACTGGTGCGGCAGCAACGCCGACCGCGCACCCGCAGCCCGCATCCGCTTCGGCAGCCCCACCGCTCCCTACATCTATCTGCGTGAACGCTACTGAGCAAGTGCGCATACGCCAGCCATGCACACGCCGCTGGCTTGAGAAAGGTTAGATCGTGGAGAAAGGTGCCCGGGGCCGGGTCAGCCGCCGCGCCAAAGAAGTGGCGTCGGTGTCTACTTGATCCAGGACGAGAACGGTCAGCCTCTGTCGAGTCGTACCTTGCGCTCTCGCTTTGAGAAAGCACGCGAGTTAGCCAAGGTGGACTTCCAGTTTCGAGATATCCGGGCCAAGACCGCGACCGACACCGGGGACCTTGCCCATTCGCAAAAGCTGCTGGCGCACAAGCATCGGGACATGACCGAGCACTACGTCAAAGCACGCATCGGGGATAGGGTCAAGCCCCTGCGTTGAACGACCGGGAGGCGTTTCAGTCGTACACCGTCGAGCGGTGCCCCAGCGTGACAACGGACACCAGAAGTTGGCCGTGTTCAATGCGGCAGATCAGGCGATAGTCACCGACACGGTAGCGCCAGTGCCCTGCAAATTCGGCTGTCAGCGCTTGTCCCCTGGCGGTTGGGTCTTCGAGCCGGCAGACACCGGCCATGTAGGTTTTGATGCGCTTTTGGACTGAGGAATCGAGCCGCCGGAAAGTGTTGGCCGCCGACTTTTCGTACCTCAGATCCCACATTCGCGGTACAGATCCTCAGCGGCGATGCTGGGCTTGCCCTTGTTGACTTTGATTGCGGCACGGAGGGTTTTTTCCTCGGCGCGGAGTTCGGCTTGCTCGACGAGCCATTCCTTCATGTAGGTCGCGATTGGCTTGCGATGCGCACGCGCCTCGGCCTTGAGCATCACGACCACATCGGCCGGCAACTCAATGGTCTCGGTTTGCAGTCTGCTCACGCTCGATACGCTCATGATCGGAGCCCTCCAGCCCAAATTGTAGGCCGTTTTGTAGAAAGCAAGAGGGATTTGTAGAAACGGCCAGCCTCCAAAAAGAGGCGAAAACCGTGTGGTGCCCGGGGCCGGAATCGAACCCGCGCACGAAGTGCGCTTCAACATGACCGCCCTTGGGCGTGCCGGTTCGCGAGAGAAGTCATGTCTCAGGATAAAAGACATGGTGCCCGGGGCCGGAATCGAACCGGCACGCCTTGCGGCGGGGGATTTTGAGTCCCCTGCGTCTACCAATTTCACCACCCGGGCGGAGATGGCCATCCACGAGGGATGAAGGCCGAAATTATGGCACAGTGGCGGTCATGAAGTACCCGACCATCGAAGACGCCATCGGCAAGACGCCGCTGGCGGCCCTGCAGCGCATCGGCACTGCCGACAACGCCGAGCGCGGCAACGTCATCCTCGGCAAGCTCGAAGGCAACAACCCGGCCGGCTCGGTCAAGGACCGCCCCGCCCTCTCCATGATCAAGCGCGCCGAGGAACGCGGCGAGATCAAGCCCGGCGACACGCTGATCGAAGCCACCTCGGGCAACACGGGCATCGCCCTGGCCATGGCTGCGGCCATCAAGGGTTACCGCATGGTGCTGATCATGCCGGAGGACCTGTCGATCGAACGGGCCCAGACCATGAAGGCCTTCGGCGCCGAGCTGATCCTGACCCCGAAGTCCGGCGGCATGGAATACGCGCGCGACCTGTCCGAGCAGATGGAAAAGAGCGGCAAGGGCCGCGTGCTGGACCAGTTCGCCAACCCCGACAACCCGCGCATCCACTACGAGACCACGGGCCCCGAACTCTGGGAACAGACCGGCGGGCGCATCACGCATTTCGTGAGCGCCATGGGCACCACGGGCACCATCACCGGCGTCTCGCGTTTCCTCAAGGAAAAGAACCCCGCGATCAAGATCATCGGCGCCCAGCCCAGCGAGGGCTCGCGCATCCCCGGCATCCGCAAATGGCCGCAGGAATACCTGCCCAAGATCTATGACCCAAGCACGGTGGACGAACTGGTCTCTGTGAGCCAGAGCGACGCCGAAGAGATGTGCCGCCGCCTGGCGCGCGAGGAAGGCATCTTTGCGGGCATCTCCGCCGCCGGGGCCTGCTGGGTGGCGCAACAGATCGCCGCGCGCGAGAAGAACGCCACCATCGTCTTCGTGGTCTGTGACCGCGGCGACCGGTACCTCTCCACCGGCGTCTTCCCCGCCTGAACTTGTGAATAAATCTACTGCGCATGAACGAGGCCTACCGCTACTGCCCGGCCTGCGCCACGCCGCTGGCCTTCATCAGCCAGCAGGAAGACGGCGGCGCGAAAGAGCGCCTGCGCTGCCCGGCCTGCAGTTGGACGCACTGGAACAATCCCACGCCGGTGCTGGCCGCCGTGGTCGAGTACCAGGGCCAGATCCTGCTGGCGCGCAACGCGGCCTGGGAAGGCAAGATGTACGCGCTGATCACCGGCTTCATGGAAGCCGGAGAGACACCGCAGGAGGGCATCACGCGCGAGATCCAGGAAGAAACGAATCTGCGGGCGCTGGAGCTGAAGCTGATCGGCGTCTACGATTTCCAACGCATGAACCAGGTGATCATCGCCTACCATGCGAGCTGCGAAGGCGAGGTGCGGCTCTCGCCCGAACTGGTGGACTACCGCCTGTTCACGCCGGACAAGGTCAAGTGCTGGCCCGCCGGCACGGGTTATGCCCTGGCCGACTGGCTGCGCTCACGGGGCCATGAACCCCAGTTCATCGAATGGTCGCGCCCCACACAAAACCACGTGCCACCCGTCTGACTCCAGGATTGCTTAAAATTAAGCCAATTTTGATATATCTGGACCTGTGATGAACATTGACCGAGAACTCGACACCCGTGGCCTGAACTGCCCCCTGCCCATCCTCAAGGCCAAAAAAGCCCTGGCGGAAATGACGAGCGGACAGACCCTGCGCGTGGTGGCCACCGACTCCGGCTCGGTGCGTGACTTTGCGGCCTTCGCCAAGCAGACTGGCAACGAGCTGCTGGAACAGGTCACCGAGGGCAAGGATTACATCCACGTTTTGAAACGTAGATAAGGCCAACCCCCACTCCGTTCGCCCTGAGCCTGTCGAAGGGCTGCTGAGGCTTCGACAGGCTCAGCCCGAACGGAGGTGCTCTCAGCGTGAACGGAGTTCAGTGACTCAGACCGCGAGCGACTTCAGATAGTCGCGAAAACGCGCGCCCACCTCAGGGTGCGCCAGGGCCAGTTCCACGGTGGCCTCCAGAAAACCTTCCTTGCTGCCGCAGTCATAACGCTTGCCCGCATAGGCGTAGGCGTAGGCCGCCTCGTGCGTCAGCAGGCCCGCAATGCCGTCGGTCAGCTGGATCTCGCCACCCGCGCCACGCGGCTGCAGGCGGATCTGCTCGAACACGGCCGGGGTCAGGATGTAGCGGCCGGCCACGGCCAGGCGTGAAGGCGCCACCTCGGGCGCCGGCTTCTCGACGATGCGCTCGATCTGCAGCAGGCGCTCGCCGGCCGGCGTGCCGGCCACGATGCCGTAGCGGCGCACCTGCTCCTGCGGCACCTCCTGCACGGCCAGCACCGAGCGCCCCAGGCGCTGGTAGACCTCGGCCATCTGAGCCAGCACAGGCTGGCCACCGGGCGGGCCCATCATCAGATCGTCGGCCAGCAGCACGGCAAAAGGCGAGTTTTCCGTCAGGTGCTCGGCACACAGCACGGCATGGCCCAGGCCCAGGGCACGCGGCTGGCGCACATAGGAACACAGCATGTCCTCGGGCTGCACCGAGCGCACCAGGTCCAGCAGGGCCTGTTTGCCCGATTGCTCCAGCTCGTTCTCCAGCTCGTAGGCGGTGTCGAAATGGTCTTCGATGGCGCGCTTGTTGCGCCCCGTCACGAAGACCATGTGGCGGATGCCGGCCGCATAGGCCTCTTCCACCGCGTACTGGATCAGCGGCTTGTCCACCACGGGCAGCATCTCCTTGGGCGCTGCCTTGGTGGCGGGCAGGAAACGCGTGCCCAGGCCGGCCACGGGGAACACCGCTGTCTTGATTTTGTTATTCAACTTCGACTCCCTTCAATGGCTATGACGCCCGCTGCGCGGGTATGACCTCGCCGCCAAGCGGCATCGATGACGAAATGACTGAAGTCATGCGGGCGCAGCCCGCATCTTCCATACGCCGCAGGCGCAAGATCATTTTGTCATGCTTCATGCGACCAGCCGCGCCAGCTGGTCCCGGATCTTGGCCAGCGTGGCCGTGAAGTCGGCCATGCGCTTGTTCTCCTGCTCGATCACGGCCGGCGGCGCCTTGGCCACAAAGGCCTCGTTGCTCAGCTTACCCCTGGCCTTGGCGATCTCGCCTTCCAGACGCGTGGCTTCCTTGCCCAGGCGCAGCTTCTCGGCGGCCACATCCACCTCCATGTGCAGGCACAGGCGGGCTTCACCCACCACGGCCACGGGCGCGGCCTGGGCGGCAGCGGCCCATTCGGCTTCGGCCTTGAAGACCCTGACCTCGCTGAGCTTGGCCAGGGCCTGCAGCACCGGCGCCCACTGCTCCAGGAAAGCCGACTCGCCGGCGCTGCTGGCCACGGCGTAAAGCGGCAGGCGCGTGGAGGGCGAAACGTTCATCTCGCCGCGCAGGTTGCGGCAGGCGTCGACGAACTGGCGCAGACGGGCCACCTCGGCCATGGCGGCGGCGTCGATGCGCTCAGGCTGGCTCACGGGATAGGCGGCCACGCTCACCGACTCACCGGCACGGCCGGCGACGGGCGCCACCTTCTGCCACAGCTCCTCGGTGATGAAGGGGATCAGCGGGTGCGCCAGGCGCTGGATGGTTTCCAGCGTGCGGATCAGGGTGCGGCGCGTGGCGCGCTTTTGCGCATCGTCGCCGGTATTGATCTGCACCTTGGCGATTTCCAGGTACCAGTCGCAGAACTCGTTCCAGACGAAGTCGTAGAGGGTGTTGGCGACGTTGTCCAGGCGGTAATCGGCAAAACCCTGGGCCACTTCGGCTTCGACCTGCTGCAGCAGCGAAACGATCCAGCGGTCGGCGGCACTGAAGCTCAGGTAGCCATGGAAGGGGCCGCCGGGTACACATTGCTCCTTGGTGTGCTCCTCCAGGCCGCAGTCATGGCCCTCGCAGTTCATCAGCACGAAACGCGTGGCGTTCCAGAGCTTGTTGCAGAAGTTGCGGTAGCCCTCGCAGCGCTTGCTGTCGAAATTGATGTTGCGCCCCAGCGAGGCCAGCGAGGCGAAGGTGAAGCGCAGCGCGTCGGCGCCGAAGGCCGGGATGCCTGCGGGGAACTCCTTCTCGGTGTTCCTGCGCACCTGGGGCGCGGTCTCGGGCTTGCGCAGGCCGACGACGCGCTTGTCCAGCAGAGCGCTAAGCGCGATGCCGTCGATCAGGTCCACCGGATCCAGCACATTGCCTTCGGACTTGCTCATCTTCTGGCCCTGGGCGTCACGCACCAGGCCGTGGATGTAGACGTGCCTGAAGGGCACCTTGCCGGTGAAGTGGGTCGTCATCATGATCATGCGCGCGACCCAGAAGAAGATGATGTCGTAGCCCGTGACCAGCACGCTGGAGGGCAGGTAGAGGTCGAAGTCCTCCGTCTGCTCGGGCCAGCCCATGGTGCTGAAGGGCACGAGGGCCGAGGAGTACCAGGTGTCGAGTACGTCCTCGTCACGCACCAGCTTCTTGCCGGCGCCGGCCTTGGCCTGCGCTTCCGCTTCGTTGCGCGCCACGATGACGTTGCCAGCCTCGTCGTACCAGGCCGGAATCTGGTGACCCCACCAGAGCTGGCGCGAGATGCACCAGTCCTGGATGTTGTTCATCCACTGCTTGTAGGTGTTGACCCAGTTCTCGGGCACAAACTTCACCTGGCCCGAACCCACGGCGTCGATGGCCTTCTGCGCGATGCTCTTGCCCGTCGGGTCCTGGTCGGACACCTTGCTCATGGCCACGAACCACTGGTCCGTCAGCATGGGTTCGACGATCTGGCCCGTGCGCGTGCAGATGGGGACCATGAGCTTGTGCTTTTTGGTCTCGACCAGCGCACCGATGGCTTCCAGGTCCTTGACGATGGCCTTGCGCGCCACGAAGCGGTCCAGGCCACGGTATTTCTCGGGGGCGTTCTCGTTGACGGTGGCCTGCAGCGTGAGCACGCAGATCAGCGCCAGCTTGTGACGCTGGCCCACGGCATAGTCGTTGGTGTCATGGGCCGGCGTGACCTTGACGACACCGGTACCGAACTCCTTGTCCACGTACTCATCGGCAATCACCGGAATCTGACGGCCCACCAGGGGCAGGGTGACTATCTTGCCGATCAGCGCCTTGTAACGCTCGTCTTCGGGGTGCACCATCACGGCCACGTCGCCCAGCATGGTCTCGGGGCGGGTGGTGGCCACGGTCAGCGAACCTGAGCCATCGGCCAGGGGGTAGGCAATATGCCAGAGCGAACCGTCCCTCTCTTCGCTCTCGACTTCCAGGTCGGACACGGCGGACTGGAGCACCGGGTCCCAGTTGACCAGGCGCTTGCCGCGGTAGATGAGCCCTTGCTCGTACAGACGCACAAAGGTCTCGGTCACCACCTTGGACAGCTTCTCGTCCATGGTGAAGTACTCACGGCTCCAGTCCACGCTGTCGCCCATGCGGCGCATCTGCGTGGTGATGGTGTTGCCGCTCTGCTCCTTCCACTCCCAGACACGCGCCACGAAATTCTTGCGGCCCAGGTCGTGGCGGCTGACCTTCTGCTCCTGCAGCTGACGCTCCACCACGATCTGCGTGGCGATGCCCGCGTGGTCGGTGCCCGGCACCCAGACCGTGTTGGCGCCGGCCATGCGGTGGTAACGCGTGAGCGAGTCCATGATGGTCTGGTTGAAGGCGTGCCCCATGTGCAGCGTGCCCGTCACGTTGGGCGGCGGCAGCTGAATGGCGAAGGATGGCGCGCCCGCCTTGGCCTTACCCGTGCCGCGGAAACCGGCGGCGCCATAACCCCGCTTCTCCCACTCGGGCCCCCACTGGGCCTCCAGCGCGGCGGGTTCGAAGGACTTGGACAGGCTGTTGAGGCCCGGTTGCTGGACGGTGTCGGTCATGGTACGGACTGGAAATGCGAAACGGCGCCCCTGTGGGCGCCGTTCCGGGGAATGTCTGGGAACTGACCTGATTTTACCGGGCGGACCGCCGGATAACCGTCTCAGGCCGCCTGAGGCAGCTCCCGGGCCGCCCGTATGCACTCGGCCAGCACTTCCCGGCTGCCGATCTGGTTGGCCAGGATCAGGATGAGCCTGGCGTTGAGCAGCTCGGACTGCTCGCGGTTCAGGCCCGTGTGGGCGTCCAGCAATTGCTCGTAAAAGGTGTCGGCGTCCTGGAAATGGGGGGTGGTTTTCATGAACTACTCCTTGATGCCGATGGCGCGCTCGATGGCCTGGATCAGGCCGGCGTCCACGCTCTCGCCCGTGGCGGCGATGTAGGCGTCGGGCCGCACCAGGGCCCAGGCATGGCCGAAGACATGGCAGGCCCCCTGCAGATGGCCCTGGGGGTCGATCACGTGTTCCATGGCCTGTGCCGCCGTGTCCGGCCCCACCACCTGCACGCAACGCACCGGGGCGGCAACGCCCAGGTGGCGCAGGCGCTGGGCCGCCGCGGCCGAGATGTCGCCGAAGACCAGCACCAGCAGCTGGCCGCCGGCCCAGGCGATCAGCTCATTGACGCATCCGGCACTGTGATCCGCCCAGCGAAAGCTCACGTTCTGGACCGACAGCCCGCCGCTGCGGTCACAGATGCCCGAATGGGTGTAGCTGTTGGCCACGGCCATGCGGCCGGTGTTGATGAGCGCGCGCGCAAAGGGGTGCTGGCGCGCCAGACCGATGGCGGCGCTGCGGAAGGTGCGCTCCATGCCATCGGCCGGGCGCAGGAAACGCGCCGTGCGGTTGGTCACCATGACGTTCTGTGCCGCCGCTTCATGGCGTTCCTCGTCATAACTCTCCAGCAGGCTGGCCGGGGCCTGGCCGCGCAGCACCGCGGCCAGCTTCCAGGCCAGGTTGTCGGCATCGGCCACGCCGGTGTTGCCGCCGCGCGCACCGAAGGGGCTGACGATCTTGGCCGTGTCACCCATGAAAAAGACGCTGCCCATGCGCAGCCGGTCCAGGCACTGGCTGCGGTAGGCGTAGGGACCGACCCAGACGATCTCGCAGTCCGCATCGGGGCCGAACTGCCCCTTGAGGCGCTCGCGCACCACCTCCTCGCGGCTCACGGCCTCGGGGTCGGCGTTGGGCTCCATCTGGTAATCGATGCGCCAGACCTCGTCGCCCATGAGGTGCTGCCAGACCGCGCGGTTGCCGTTGAAGGGCGCCTCGATCCAGGTGTGGCGCTCCTGCGGCGGGCGGTGCTTGAAGCGCACGTCGACGATGCACCAGCGGTCGTCGCCGCGGCGCGAGGTCATGGTGGCGCCGGTCCAGGCGTGAAAGGGCGAGTGCGATCCGCTGGCGTCGATCACGTGCTCGGCCTCCAGCGTGTAAGGGCCGGCCGGCGTCTCCACGGTCAGCGTCGCATGATCCTCATGCTGCTCGAAACCGGTGACACGGGACTTCCAGCGCAGGTCCACCTGGCCCAGTGCGTGGATGCGCTCGACCAGATAACCCTCGATGTAGAACTGCTGGATGTTGATGAAGGGCGGCTGGGCCGACAGGCTGTAGCTGCTGTTCTGCCGCAGGTCGAAGGCATAGACCTCGTCCTTGCCGGCGAAGGTGCGGCCCACGCTCCACTGGATGCCCTTGGCCGCGATGCGCTCGTAGACCCCCAGGCGCTGGAAGATCTCCAGCGACTTCTGCGTGTAGCAGATGCCGCGCGAGGAGGCCCCCTTGACGCCCACGGTGTTGTCCTCGTCCAGCAGCACGGCCGCCACGCCCAGCCGGGCCAGGCCGCAGGCCAGGGTCAGGCCCGTGATGCCGGCGCCGACGATGACGATCTTGTGGCGCGTCACTTCGCCGGACTTGAGCTCCGGCGGCTCGACAAAGGGGTACTCGGGCAGTTCGTAGCCCGACCCTTGCGTGAATTCGTAGCCATTCGTGCAGGCCACGTCGCGGTAGGCGGCGCGTGCAGGATCACCCTCGGGCGGCCGTGCGGTGTTCATGCGCGGTCCTTCTGCGGGCTGCGTGCCGCCAGCTCGGGCCGGTCGTTCTGCCGGGGCTTGAGCGGCGCTGTCGCTTTGCCGGCCGCGCGCTCCTGGCGCCAGACGGCCTTGCGCGCGCTCCACTCGTTCAGGCGCGCATGGGCTGTCTTGCTTTCCTGCAGCATCTGGAACTCGTCGGCCACCTGGGCCGAGAGCTCGAGGCGGATGCCGTTGGGATCGAAGAAATAGACGCTCTTGAAGACATGGTGGTCGGTCACGCCGATCACCTCGATGCCGTTCGCCTCCAGCCGCGCCTTCATGGCCTCCAGCTGCGCGATGCCGTCCACGCGAAAAGCGATGTGGTTGACCCAGCGCGGCGTGTTGGCGCTGGGCTCGGCGGCCACGTCGTCGCCCAGATCGAAGAAGGCGATGAAGGAGCCGTCCTGCAGGCGGAAGAAGAAGTGCGTGTAGGGGCAGTACTCGCCCGTGCTGGGCACGTGGTCGCTCTGGATGATGTGGTACAGCGGCAGGCCCAGGATGTCTTCGTAGAAGTGCCGCGTCTCCTCGGCGTCGCGCGCGCGGTAGGCGTAGTGATGCAGCTGCTGGATGGGCGGGGGTGGCGGCAGGCCGGCGGCGGGCTGGGACATGGCGGCTCCTCGGAATTTCTTTATGCGTAATGCATTCACCTGAACGTAACCATTGTCGCCACAGCCCGCACCCCGCGCAAGAGCCGGGGGCGCCCAGCACGGGGCTAAACTCCGGGCAGTTGCTCCGTTTACCCATGTCGTCTACATCCTCCTCCACGCCCTCCCGCCTGCGCAAACTCTTTCCTTTCCTGAACTGGCCGCGACCCACGGCAGGCCTGTTGCGCGGCGAAGCCCTGGCCGGCCTGGCCGTCGGCCTGATGGTGATCCCCCAGGGCGTGGCCTACGCCGTGCTGGCCGGCATGCCGCCCGTCACGGGCATCTACGCGTCCATCCTGCCGGCCCTGGTGGCCGTGCTCTTCAGCGCTTCACCGCGCCTGTCCGTCGGCCCGACCGCCCTGACCTGCCTGCTGGTCGGCGCCGGCCTCACCGGCCTGGCCGTGCCGGGTTCGCCCCAGTGGGTGCAGCTGGCCGTCTGGCTGGCCCTGCTCAGCGGCCTGCTGCAACTGGCCCTGGGTTTCATGCGCTTCGGCTGGCTGCTCAATCTCGTGAACTCGCCGGTGCTCACGGCCTTCACGCAGGCCGCCGCCGTGCTCATCATCGCCTCGCAACTGCCGGATCTGCTGGGGCTGCAGTCCGAGCACGCGCACTGGAGCCAGGCCCAGGCCTGGCACCTGCCTTCGCTGGCCTTCGGTCTGGGCAGCCTGCTGCTGCTGCTCGCGGCCCGGCGCTGGCGGCCGGCCTTTCCCACGGTTCTGTTTGTCGTGCTCGGTGCGGCCGGGCTCTCCAGTCTGATGGGCTTTGACACCGCAGGCGGCCATGTCGTGGGCGCCCTGCCCACCGGGCTGCCGCCCCTGGGCCTGCCCGAGCTGCCGACGCCACAGCTGCTGGGCCAGCTGCTGCTGCCCACCCTGGTCATCACGCTGGTCAGTTTTCTGGAAACCGCGTCGAGCGCCAAGGTCGACAACGAAAGCCGCGGCGCACGCTGGAACCAGGACCAGGACCTGATCGGCCAGGGCCTGGGCAAGATCGCCGCCGCCTTCAGTGGCGCCTTTCCCACCAGCGCCTCCTTCTCGCGCTCTGCGCTCAATCTCTACGCCGGCGCGCGCACGGCCTGGGCCACGATCTTCTCGGCGGGGGTGGTGCTGATCGCGCTGTGGATCCTCGTCCCCGTGCTGCGCCACGTGCCCCAGGCCGTCCTGGCGGCCATCATCGTCGCGGCCGTGCTGGGCCTGCTCAAGCCGCGGGAATTCCTGCGCCTGTGGCGCATGGCGCGCGTGGAGGCCGTGATCGCCGCCCTCACCTTCCTCATCACCCTGGCCGCCGCGCCCCAGCTCTACTGGGGCGTGCTGGCCGGCGTGCTGATGTCGCTCAGCTATTTTCTCTACCAGCGCCTGCATCCGCGCATCATCGAAGTGGGCCTGCACCCCGACGGCAGCCTGCGCGACCGCCACCTCTGGAAGCTGCCGCCGCTGGCGCCCGACACCTATGCCCTGCGCATGGACGCGGCGCTGGACTTCGCCGCAGCCGCCGAGTTCGAGCGGGCCATCGTCGAGTACCTGTCCGAGCACCCGGACACCCGCCACATCTGTCTTTTCGCCCAGCCCATCAGCCACATCGATGCCACAGGCGTGGACGCCTTCCTCAAGCTGGGCAAGCAGCTGCGCGAACATGGCGTGCTGCTGCACATCAGCGGCATGAAGCTGCCGGTGGAAAAAACCTTGCTGCAAGCCGGCTGGAAACTGGGCGACGCCGGGCACCGGCTCTACCGGACCGAGGCGGAAACCCTCGCGGCGCTGCGCACGCTGGCCTGAGCCGGCATCGCGCCCGATCTGCGCAGCACGCTCAACTGAATTTCAGGAACAGGCCGCGCCGGCCTGCACGTCTTGATGCAGATCCACACCGCGTGGCCACAGCGCCCAGCCAGGGCCGCCGGATGCCTCGATGCAAAGCGCCGCGCCGTGCACAGGCTGTCGCAGCTCCAGTCTTGCCGCGTGCAGCCACAGGCGCCGCACCCCGAGCAGCCCCGCCACCGCCCGGTTCAACGCGCCCTTGCCATGCGTGGCGTCCCCGAGAATGGGATGGGCGATGTGTTTCATGTGCCGGCGCAGCTGGTGGCGCCGGCCCGTGAGCGGCTGCAACTCCACCAGGGCGCAGCGTGTGCTCGCGAAATCACCATAAGCCAGCGGCAGCTCGTAGCGCTCCAGCGTGCGATACCGCGTCTGCGCCTCCTGCAACCCGGTGCGGCCGGCACGGGCATCGTCTTCCATGCGCTTGAGCGGGTGGTCGATGAGCCCCGATTCCGGTGGCCAGCCGCGCACCACGGCGCGGTAGGTCTTGTGCACCAGATCCGGCGCCTCGAAGGCCTGCCCCAGCGCACGGGCCGTGTCCGCATCCAGCGCGAACAGCAGCACGCCGCTGGTGCCCTTGTCGAGCCGGTGGGCGGGCCAGACCGGGCGGCCCAGCTGGTCGCGCAGCAGCTGCAGGGCAAATGACGTCTCGCCGGCGTCCAGGCCGGTACGGTGCACCAGCAGGCCCGGCGGCTTGTCCACGGCCACGAGCTGCTCGTCCTGATAGAGAATACGCAACATGCTTTTTCTGCTCTCGCCCGCCAAATCGCTGGACTATGACACGCCCACCGGCGACGTCCCCCACACCCACCCCCTCTTCACCAAGCAATCCGCCGAGCTCATCCAGCTCCTGCGTGACTACTCGCCGCAGCGGATCTCCGATCTCATGGACCTGAGCGATGCGCTCGCCGGCCTCAACGTCGCGCGCTACCAGGCCTGGCGCCCGAAGTTCACAGCCAGGAATTCCAAACAGGCCGTGCTGGCCTTCGACGGTGATGTCTACGACGGCCTGGATGCCAGGACGCTCAAAGCCGAGGACCTGGACTGGGCGCAGGAACACCTGTGCATCCTCAGCGGCCTCTACGGTGTGCTGCGTCCGCTGGACTGGATGCAGCCCTACCGGCTGGAGATGGGCACGGCGCTGGAGAACCCCCAGGGTAAGAACCTCTACAAGTTCTGGGGCAGGCAGATTGCCGATTACCTCAACGAACGCCTGCAGGCCGACAAGACGCCCGTGGTCGTGAACCTGGCCTCGCAGGAATACTTCAAGGCCGTGGACACCAAGGTGCTCAAGGCCCGCGTGATCGAATGCGTGTTCGAAGACTGGAAGGGTGGACAGTACAAGGTCATCAGCTTTTTCGCCAAACGTGCACGGGGGCTGATGGCGCGTTACGCCCTCACCAAGCGCCTCACCACACCCAAACAGCTGGAAAAATTCAATCTCGATGGCTACGCTTACGAAGCGGCCGCATCCGAACCGGATCGTCTGGTGTTCAGGAGAAAAGTGGACGCATGAGCATGTCCGAACGCCACCCATCTTGTTCCATCTCCCCCTGGGAGAAGGCCAGGGGGAGGGCGACCGCAACGTGCCATACCCTCACCCCGCCCTCTCCCAAAGGGAGAGGGAGAAAGAAACCGACCCATGACCCGTCCTGAAGACTCGTTGCTCGGCAAGGCCGTGCCCTATGTGGACCAGTACGACGCCACCCTGCTCTTCCCCATCCCCCGGCTGACAAAACGCCAGGAGATCGGCGTGCCCGCCATCCTGCCCTTCCTGGGCGCGGACCTGTGGACGGCCTACGAGCTGAGCTGGCTCAACACGCGCGGCAAACCCCAGGTGGCCCTGGCCCAGGTCACCGTGCCCTGCGAGACACCCAACATCATCGAGAGCAAGTCCTTCAAGCTCTATCTCAACAGCTACAACAACACGAAATTCGCCGACACAAGCGAGGTGCTGTCGCGCCTGCGCGCCGACCTGAGCGAAGCCGTGTGGCGCGACTCCGGCAAGACCGGGACCGTGGGTGTGAAACTCATCGCGCCCGAGCTGTTCGACCGGCAGCCCATCCACGAACTCGACGGCCTGAGCCTGGACCGGCTGGACCTGGAATGCACGCACTACACACCGGCCCCGCAGCTGCTGAGCGCCGCCTTCGACGAACAACCGGTCAGCGAGGTGCTCACCAGCCATCTGCTCAAGAGCAACTGCCTGGTGACCGGCCAGCCCGACTGGGGCAGCGTGCAGATCGCCTACAGCGGACCGCAGATCGACCAGGCCGGCCTGCTGCAATACATCGTGAGTTTCCGCAACCACAACGAATTCCACGAGCAATGCGTGGAACGCATCTACATGGACATCTGGGCGCGTTGCAAACCCGCCAAGCTCACGGTCTACGCGCGCTACACGCGCCGCGGCGGCCTGGACATCAACCCCTGGCGCACCAGCCACCCGCAGGCCCTGCCGGCCGACATCCGGACCGCGCGGCAGTAAGCGCCTCCCCCAGAGCCAGGTCTCAGGGGCGACCTTGCGGCCATTGCAACTCCAGCAGTTTCCAGCCCGCCCCTGCTGTCTTCTGCACCGCGCATTGGTACCCGGAACGCACCATGGCCGCACCAAAGCTGGCCTGGGCATGGATCGCGCCCGAGGCCAACCAGACTTCGGTCATCCCCGCCCAGCGCTTGTCGTTCGCAGGCGCGGGTGTCGCTGGCCGTGAGGCGTCGGCCCTGGGCTTGCCCAGGGTCTTCAGCGCCGCCAGGGCGTATTGCTGGCAGGCGTAGCTGGCATACAGCGCATCGTCCTTGTCGGCCGCATGCGCCAGGCCGCAAGCCAGAACAAGAAGCAGGCCCCGGCCCGCCTTACTGGCCGGCATCGCGGAAAGACCGTAGCGGCGCCAGATCCGGGAACTTGCCCGCCCGCTTTTCCTTCATGGCCGTGACGGCCTCCATCACGTGCTTGTTGCTCCAGACCGCCCCCTGCAGCCAGCCCATCTGCTTGAGCGCGTCGTCCACGCCGTGGTCGCGTGCGTAGTGCAGGGCCTGCTTGCTGCCCCAGATGGCCACGGGGGGTTTGCTGGCAATGTCCTTCGCTGTTTGCAGCGCAGCGGCCAGCAGGGCCTCGGGCGTGTCGAAGACCTGGTTGACCAGGCCGTAGCCCAGGGCCTGGGCCGCCGGCATGCGCCGGCCCGTGTAGGCCAGTTCCTTGACGACGCCCAGCGGGATCAGCTTGGGCAGGCGCTGCAGCGTGCCCACATCGGCCACCATGCCGATATTGATTTCCTGGATGCAGAAGAAGGCATCGGCCGTGGCGTAACGCAGGCAGCAGGCGCTGACCATGTCCACCGCGCCGCCGATGCAACCGCCCTGGATGGCCGCGATGACGGGCATGCGCAAGGTCTCCAGCCTGGTGAAGGTGGCCTGCATATCGGTCAGCAGGTCGAAGATCGCTGCGCGGCCTTCGGCGCTGTGGTCGTCCAGCGTGATGGCGCCGCCAAAGGTCTCCAGCGCCATGCCGGCGCTGAAGTGCTTGCCGGTGCTGCTGATCACCAGCACCCGCGCCTCGCCGCTGGCATGCAGCTGGGTGAGCACCTGGTCCAGCTCGCGCCAGAACTGCGGGTGCATGGTGTTCATCGCCTCGGGGCGATGGAGCACCAGGTGGGCAATGTGATCGGTGATGGAGAGGGTGAAACAGTGCAGGGTGTTCATGCCCTCACTGTACTAGTAGACTGAATCTGTGAGATCGCCGGCAAGCGGCTGACCAGCGCTGCGGCAGGCAAGGCGCAAAGCACAGACGGGCCCGTAGGCCCGGCGAGCATTTGCAACGCCGCATGGCACAGCGAGGGGCAGACGAGTGCCAGTGAATCTCACGGATTCAGTCTACTAGGAGAGCCAGTCGCACCTGAGACGGCGCATCAGGTGTGCATGCCGGCGCCAGTCCACATAGAGCCGCGGCGTCACGCTGGCCAGCAGGCACAGCGGCCAGGCCCAGAACACGTCCAGCACAAAGGCCGGCAACCAGCCGACCCAGCCCATCAGCCAAAAACAGAGCACAGCATCCCAGAGCTGGTATTCCAGCGGATGTCCGTCCCTGTGCTCCAGATGCCAGTTCCGGATGCGCTGTATCTCCGTCAGGGTCAGAGGGGGTGTCATGGAAGCCTCCTGAACACGAGCCCAATGTAAGTTTGACGTCAGTCTCTGTCAATGCTGGATGCCCAGACATCGGACTCAGAACAGAGGCAAGGTATTTGCTCCTGAATTGATAGCTTCAGATTCAGACTTGTTCTTGTCTTCCGCCTGCTGCGCCGCAGCATCTTCGGCGCCGATCCGGCGCAGCGAGCCCACGCGCACGCCCAGCAGGCGCAGGCGACGGCTCAGGTCCACGCGCTTGAGACACAGGCCTGCGGCCTGGCGTATGGTTCTGGCATCCGCCGTGTAGTGCTCCAGGGTCTGGTCGCGCGTGACGCTCCTGAAGTCGTCGTAACGCAGCTTGATGCCGATGGTCTTGCCCACATAGCCCTTGCGCTGCAGGTCGGCGGCCACGCGCTCGCACAGGGCGGTGAAGATGGCGCCGAGTTCCGCCCTGTCGCGCACGGCATGCAGATCGCGCTCGAAAGTGGTCTCGCGGCTCAGCGACACCGGTTCGCTCTCGGTCACCACCGGGCGTCCGTCGCGCCCCCAGGCCGCCTCATGCAGCCAGGCGCCGTAGCTTTTGCCGAAGTGCCCGATCAGCCCCTCGCGCTCGCGCGCGGCGAGTTCACCGATGGTGTGGATGCCCTGGGCCTGCAGCTTCTCGTCGGTCTTGGGGCCCACGCCGTTGATCTTGCGGCAGGGCAAGGGCCAGATCAACGCCTGCAGATCGTCGGGCATGACGATGGAGATGCCCCTGGGTTTGTCGAACTCGCTGGCCATCTTGGCGATCAGCTTGTTGGGCGCCACGCCGATGGAGCAGGTCAGGCCCGTGGCGTCGAAGATGCTTTTCTGGATCAGACGCGCCAGGCTGCGGCCGCCGTCGCGCTGGCCGCCCGGCACCTCGGTGAAATCGATGTACTGGCCGTATGCGAAAGCTCTAGTTCGTATCCATTGAATTTTTTCTGTTTCCAGAGTCGAATTTGGACCAAATCCTCACCAATGGTACTCATTACCTTGTTTTTTTGTATTGCAATAGACGTTTTTCAGTGATTTTTGCCAGTTGGAATACATCGCTATATCTCGCCTAGTCCCCTTCAACGGAGGCTCCAATAGGCGACAGCAATTGAACGACGTCGACTCCCAGGGCAACCGCGATTTTTTCAATGTTGTCGATAGACACATTCCGCTCGGCTCTTTCAATGCCCCCAATATAAGTGCGGTGAAGGCCTGCAGCCTCGGCCAATTTCTCTTGGGAAATTCCGATCTTTAGTCGAAGCTCACGCATCTGTCCAGCAAGACACTCGCGAGCAGACATTCGGGATGTTTTTCTACGGGGCATGTGCCCGATAGCTTCCCTGCATTGACGACTATAAGTCTACAGACTATAAGTATCCTTTTCAGATTCTGGAGTTCCGATGCTGCAGACATTGAGACCAATATCCACAACCGATCTCTCTTTGCTTAGTAGGTTTGCTGAGAGCAGGCCCGTGGAGGAGCTCCTTCCTTCAAAGTTAAGTGAGCCGATCCTGTTGTCCCTCGCGTTGGATCTTCGCCGTGTCGAATTGATGGTGAAACAGGACGCCGAGGCTTCGAGCAGCCTGAGCGTAGCGGTGTATCTCGTTGTGAAGTACCTCATGCTTCTGGCATCTCCAAAAGGAGATCGCAAGATATCGATTCCAGAGGAGTCACTCATTCAGGCCGTACAGATCCTCTCTATTACCGTAGAACGCGAGATCGTGACGCGAATCATCGGGGTGAGTGACCAGAATGGAGACGAATACCTTTTAAGCGCGTTGAGAACGATAAAGGTCTAGTCTGTCTGCGGCTGAAGATTCGCTCAAGAAAAGCCATGGGAGACGTTCCAGTCGATTTTCCTCGTGGGTTTACCGCGCCAACGGTTCCTGGAGCTCAAGCCAAATTCATGGCTCGAAAGATTGATGGTCGATATGTGGTGGGACCGACCGCATCTGAATTGCACGAACGATGGGTCTATTGCGAAGATCTGGCTCAGCAACTGGCGGAGCGAACGCGTCGCAAGCGGGCGGCTGGCCTCGTTTCTAACCTGGACGTCTTCCACCGAGAAACCGAGCATCGTGTTCGCGGTCAAGGTTGGGGCCTCAGCAACGACGAGGTAATCTGGCTGATGAAACGCACGCGCGAACTCGCGGGGCACTCCACCCCATCGTCTCCAGAAGGCTAGTCTCGGACTAACCACCAAGCATCCCGGATACCACCATGCTTGACCGAAAAGTCAAAGGACTGGGCCTGCCGATCCTGTACCTGGACTTCGACGGTGTCCTTCATCCCGAGTATTGCTACTGGCATCCTCGCAAGGGCCCCTACCTCAAAGCTCCTGGCCACAGCCTGTTCGAACATCTCGCTTTACTGGAACGACTGCTCGAACCCCATCCTGAGGTCAGGATTGTGCTCTCCACCACCTGGGTGCAGACCTACCAGTTTTCTGAAACTGCCCGCAAGCTTGGCCCGTCTCTTCGACCACGGGTGATCGGCGCGACGTATCACACCGGCAAGAATGCCGAGTGAGTCGTGCGTGATCATTTGTCCACGATACTAGACAAGTAAACATGGCCTATCGACTTGGCAAGGCTTGCTTTTATTGTTCTGGGATTTTGGTTCTAATAAAAACCAATAAGCCTAAAATTTCATTTATTGGTCTTAAAGAAATCCAATAGCATCAAGTCCTAAATCGATCTATTGATCAACCCATGGCAAAAGATCTCTCTACGCCGGCCGAGCTCGAAGTAACGTTGGGTGAGCAAATCCGTGCTGCTCGATTGCTACGGAACTTATCCCAGGAAGCGCTGGCCCGGGATGCTGGTGTCTCCCGTACAGCGGTGCGCAATCTTGAGGGCGGGAAAGGAGCCACGGTCGAGACTCTGGTGCGGGTCCTAAAGGCCATGGAAAGGACGGATTGGATCTCAATGCTGCAGCCGACGGTCACCATCAGTCCGCTGCAGATGCTGAAATCTATATCGCCCCGCCAGCGGGCTCGTGCATCAAAAGAGCAAGATTGACTGAAGCTCCCCCGGAGAATTCACGGCACGCCCGGTGCCGCAAGTAATGTCAAAGCGGCAATACCATGACCATGTGGTGTCATCTAGTATCTGCATTGAACTTTTCGGCAAGCCACCCAATCTCAGTTCAAGAAATACTTGTGTAATTCATTAAATTAGTGTGGTTCACAGTCGTGGCGGGAATGTCAGTTCAAGGCTGACTGCAGTCACTTGACTTCGGAGCGTCAATGACTGCTGCCATCGACACCAGTCACTGAGCAGCTCGCTGACTGGGTGGCCGCTATCGGGGCCCATGAATTAGCGTTGTTGAACCTTCGCTCCTTGCTAAAGCAGATATTGAATCAGCGCCTACCAGCCCGTTTCGGAGTTGCCGGGACCGTGCTGTGCGGTGCTGCTGTTGCCAACCTCAGTTGCTGTCCCTGCCACTGCACACCATAGCCTAGCCGCTTTGCCATGGCGTAGACGGCCGCGTGGCCGTGCTGGCATACCAGTCGCCGTACGTCGGGCATCTGACCCAAGGCCGTAGCTAGCAGGGTCGTGCCCACGCCCCGACCATGCAGGGCGGCGGCCACTGTGAGGGCAAGTTCCCAACTGCCAAGCCGGCGTGTGGGGGTGAGCTGAAGCACGGCGACCAAGCCTAGGTCTCCCGGAAGCCAAGCCCCCAAGCATCGTTGCCGCTCCCAGGCCAAGCGAGCCACCCAGCGCAGCAGGGCCTCGTCGCTGAGCGTGGCGCCGAAGCGAGAGTACCGGTGCTCGGCCGGGAGGGCCAGCAGGTGCAGGCCCAGCGCACCACGGTGCACGGGCAGCAGCGGCGAGATCTCAAGCCTCGATGGCCACATAAGTCAGCGGGGCCGAGGCGCAGAGCCGGCGTTCGCCGCTACTCGACGACTCAGCCCACATATCTACCTGCACACGGATGGAGCGCCGGCCGGTGCCGATAACGCGGGCCGTGACCTCGACCACATCCCCCACCCTCGCCGAGGCGACGAAGTCCAGCTGTTCGGTGCCCGCCATCACCACGGGTCGACGCACCTGGCGCGTGGCGGCCACGAAACCGGCCTTGGCCATCCAGGCCATGGCGGGACCGCCGTGCAGCACGCCGCGGTGGTTCACATGGCCAGGGAAGACGATCTCAGCCACGGTGGCGCAGGCCATGGCCGTGTTTTCGGCACCGGCCTCATGCCTGGCCTGCGCCACCTCGGCTGCCTCAGCTGCATCGGCGGGCGCCTCGTCAGCCTGGCGCACCATCACGAACTCACCCGAGAGGCAGTGGGTACGTGCACCGCTGAGCAGGTCTTCGGCGATCAGGCGGGTGTCTACGGTGACGGACCGGCGGCCCCGCTGCAGCACCTCGGCGCGGCACTCCACCAGATGGCCCGCAGGCGCTGGTGCGGCAAAGTCCAGCCGGCTCACCGCGGCCGTGACCACGGAACCACGCAGCACCTTGCTGCCCACGATGAAGGCCATGCGGTCGAGCATGGACAGGGCCGCACCGCCGAACAGGGTGCCGTGGTGGTTGGATTGATCGGGCCAGACCATGTCGACCACGACCAGGGACATGTTGGGGGTGTCCGCGGGCGCGGACGTTTCGGGCTCAACGAGTACAGACAAGGTGCTTCCTCCGGTTAAGAAGGCGGGAGCACGGCAAAACCAGGCGCAACGCACGCGGACACGGCCACACGCGCTGACCCGAAGACGCAGGCGCGCGGAAGACGAAGGCAGGACGAAGCACCACCGATCTTGCTCGAGGACACCCCGCCCCATGCACAATCACATCGCCCCGTGGCAGGTCTCCTGGCTCTCGGGTCGTCGTCCGCTGCGGCCTTCCCGGCATATAGCCAGTGGTTGTCAGGCAGCGGACTCGCCGATCACAGTTGCGGGGGCAGCCACAGCTTGGATGGCGTGTCCATCCCTCTGTCGTTCCCTTTTCATTCCTGCTGTTGGGCAGGAAACCGCGAGGCGAGTTCAGTATACGTCCTAGGCTGCGACGGTGGCGCGCAGCTGACGCGCCGCGCCCACCATATGCGTCAGCGCTGGCAACACCTCGGACCACTGCCGGGTCTTGAGGCCACAGTCCGGGTTCACCCAGAGGCGTTCGGCCGGAATGCGCTCGGCGGCCTTGCGCATCAGCTGCACCATGTGTTCCTGCGTCGGGATGTTGGGTGAGTGGATGTCGTAGACGCCGGGGCCGATCTCGTTCGGGTACTTGAAGTGGTCGAAGGCATCTAGCAGCTCCATGTCCGAACGTGAGGTCTCGATGGTGATGACATCGGCATCCATGTCGGCGATCGAGGCAATGATGTCGTTGAACTCCGAATAGCACATATGGGTGTGGATCTGCGTCTCGTCACGCACGCCGTTGGCCGTGATTCGGAAGGACTCCACCGCCCAGTCCAGATAGACCTTCCATTGAGAACGACGCAGCGGCAGGCCTTCGCGCAGCGCGGCCTCGTCGATCTGGATCACTTGCACGCCGGCCCGCTCCAGGTCCAGCACCTCCTCGCGGATAGCCAGCGCCAGCTGTTTGCAGGACAGCGCACGCGGCTGGTCGTCACGCACAAAGGACCAGTTGAGGATGGTCACCGGGCCCGTGAGCATGCCTTTCATGGGCTTGGCCGTGAGCGATTGCGCGTAGCGTATCCACTCCACCGTCATCGCCTTGGGGCGGCTGATGTCACCGAAGAGGATGGGCGGCTTCACGCAACGCGAACCATAGGACTGCACCCAGCCGAACTGGCTGAAGGCATAGCCCTCAAGCTGCTCACCAAAGTACTCCACCATGTCGTTGCGCTCGGCCTCGCCGTGCACCAGCACGTCCAGGCCCAGGGCCTCCTGCTCGCGCACGCTGCGTTCAATCTCCTTTTTCATCGCAGCCTGGTAGCCGGTCTCGTCCAGGCGGCCGGCCTTGAACTCGCTGCGTGCATGGCGGATCTCGGCCGTCTGCGGGAAGGAGCCGATGGTGGTGGTCGGGTAGACAGGCAGTTGCAGCAGGGCGGCCTGCTTGGGTGCGCGCTGGGCATAGTTGTGTTCACGCTGGCCCAGGCTGTCGCTGATCGTGGCCACGGCGGCCTGCACAGCCGGGTTGTGCACACGCGGTGAAGTGCGCCGTGCAACCAGCGCGGCCTGGTTGGTGGTAAGCGCGTCTTGCACCGCAGCGCGCCCCTCACGCAGGGCGGTGCCCAGCACCTGCAGCTCATCGAGCTTCTGCAAGGCAAAGGCCAGCCAGGATTTCACCTCGGCATCGAGCTTCTGTTCATTGTCCAGGTCTACCGGTACATGCAGCAGCGAACACGTGGGGGCGATCCACAGGCGGTCACCCAGGCGTGCGCTGAGCGGCTCCAGCCAGTCGAGCACCGCGTTCAGATCGGTCTTCCAGATATTGCGGCCGCTGATCACCCCCAGCGACAGCACCTTGTGCGCCGGCAACAGATTCAGCACGGGCAGCACGTCGTCACGGCCCTGGACCGCATCGATGTGCAAGCCGGCCACGGGCAGGTTGGCAGCCAGATAGCCATTCTCCAGCAGGGGACCGAAGTAGGTCGCCAACAGCAGCTGGACCTTGCAGCTCTTGAGCTGGTGGTAGGCGGTGTTGTAGGCGTGTTGCCAGTCAGCATCGAGCTCGGTCACGAGCAGGGGCTCGTCGATCTGCACCCAGGTCACGCCCTGCGCGGCCAGGGTCTCCAGCAGTTGGGCATAGACGTCGAGCAGGCGAGGCAGCAGGGCCAGCTTGTCGGAATCATCCTTGGCTTTTCCGATGGCGAGGTAAGTGACGGGCCCGACGATGACCGGCTTGACCTTCACACCCTGGGCCTTGGCTTCGGCCAGCTGTGCCAGCAGGCGCGAGGCATCGAGCTTGAATTCGGTGGCGGCCGTGAACTCCGGCACGATGTAGTGGTAGTTGGTGTCGAACCACTTGGTCATCTCGCCCGCGGCCACACCAACGCAGCAGGCACTGTGCTCGTCGGTCCCGACGGCAGAACGGCCCCGTGCGATGCGGAAGTAGTTGTCCAGGGCTTCGCCGTGGAAACCCCGCACGCGCTCGGGCAGATTGCCCAGCGTAAAGCTCATGTCCAGCACCTGGTCGTAGAAAGAGAAGTCGCCCACGGGCACCAGGTCCAGCCCGGCCTGCTGCTGCCAGTGGCGCTGGCGCAGCTGGGCGCCCGTGGCCTGCAGGGTTGCGCGCGAGGACTCGCCTTTCCAATAGGACTCCAGGGCGAATTTGAGTTCACGCTTGGCGCCGATACGGGGGAAGCCTAGGTTGTGGATCAGGGCCATGTTGTTGTTGCCTATCGTGTGTGTGATGTCGAAGCTCGGCATCCTAGGCAAGCAGACCCATTACGTAAAATGGTTTTATTTCAATCATCCATGAGATTGGCTCATATATGCTGGAACGCATCCATCTGGCCATCGTGCAGGAAGTCGCCAAACAGGGTTCGTTGACGGCCGCCGCCGACACCCTGTGCCTGACCCAGTCAGCCCTGAGCCATTCAGTGAAAAAGCTGGAGTCGCTGCTGGGCACGGCCATCTGGCTGCGCGAAGGGCGCCAGCTCATCCCCACTCAGGCGGGTGAGTACCTGCTGGCGGTGGCGAACCGTGTGCTGCCGCAATTGGACCAGGCCGAAGAACGCCTGCGGCAATACGCCGAGGGTGAACGCGGCACGCTGCGCATCGGCATGGAATGCCACCCCTGCTACCAGTGGCTGCTCAATCTCGTGGCCCCCTACCTCACGCGTTGGCCCGATGTGGACGTAGACGTGAAGCAGAAATTCCAGTTCGGCGGCATCGGCGCGCTGTTCGGTTTTGAGATTGACCTGCTGGTCACGCCCGACCCCCTGTTTAAACCCGGGTTGCGCTTCGAACCCGTGTTCGACTACGAACAGGTGCTGGTCGTCCCGCGCAGCCACACGCTGGCCGGGGCGACCCATGTGCTGCCAAAACAGCTGGCGCAGGAGATCCTCATCACCTACCCCGTGGCACCCGAGCGGCTGGACGTGTTCAACCAGTTCCTTACGCCCGCAGGCATCGCGCCGCGCCAGCACCGAACCATCGAGACCACCGACATCCTGCTGCAGATGGTGGCCAGCGGCCGTGGTGTCACGGCACTGCCGCGCTGGCTAATCGAGGAGTACGCCGAACGCATGGACATCGTGCCCGTGCGCCTGGGCCGGCACGGCCTCAAGAAACAGATTTTCCTGGGCCTGCGTGAATCGGATGGCGATGTGGATTACCTGCAGGCCTTTGTGGAGCTGGCGAGGGGCTGAGGCTAGGGCCTGGAAATTCCTGAATCTCTGGTATTCCAAAGGTAATAACAAGGCTGGGAAACCCGTCGGCACATGGTGTCCACTCTGCGCTTTCCACGCTACCGTCCGCACCTGGCCGGATCAGTGTCTACCCGGGGCGTGCCACAAGCTGACTCTGACCAGCCGTTCTAGCCCGCTTGTAAACCAAGATCGTAGTCCGCCGGCGGTTCTCGGCGCATCCTACGTGCCCCTCAACTCGATGGGAGACCATCATGGAAACAGTAGGTAACACCACACATCGCGAGCCGTGGAACAAGGGCAAGATCGTAGGGCAGAAGGCGCCGTTCAAGCCCAAGGACATCTGGGCACTCCGCGTCCGCCTTCAGATGGAAGGACGCATACGAGAACTTGCGCTCCTCAATCTGGGCATCGACAGCAAGTTACGTGGATGCGATCTCGTCGCGCTCAAAGTCCGGGACGTCTGCCATGGCGACCAGGTGGCAACCCGCGCCATCGTCATGCAGCACAAAACTCAGCGTCCGGTTCAGTTCGAGATCACCGCAACCACTCGAGATACCCTGCAGGCGTGGATCAAGTACGCTGGGCTGAAACCGGACAATTTCCTGTTTCCCAGCCGACTTCACGAGTCGCCCCATCTCGGAACCCGGCAGTACGCGCGGATTCTCGGGCACTGGGTTGACGAACTAGGGCTTGACCGTGCCGACTATGGAACGCATTCGATGCGCAGGACCAAGGCGACGCTGATCTACCGGCGAACCAAGAACCTTCGCGCCGTGCAGTTGCTTCTCGGGCACGCCAAGCTGGAGTCGACGGTGCGGTACCTAGGCATTGAAGTTGACGACGCCCTCGAAATCTCTGAGCAAACGGAGATCTGAGGGGTGGGTGGTGTCCACCCGGACAAACAGGCCGGGTTGGGCATCCTGCTTTTCAGCTATGGATCTCCACGCAGAGATGGCGTTAGCGACCAAGTAGCAGCCGCTCAGCATTAGTTACCGACCGGCGGCTATCGCTGCAATCTGGCCCTTGACCTGTGGGTTGTTGGGGTGCAGCAACTAAGGCAAATGAACACCAGAGGCCGTTAGCGCCGATGGCGCTCAACCAAGCTCGGAGCCAAAGTCTGTCGTTCCATGCCGCATTTGGAGAATATCCCCCTAGGCTGAAGATTGAAGGCCAGTTGTTGCTAGATCACGACCAGGTAGCTGGCCTGATACCCAGGATTCTCCAATTGAAGCGACTCGCGCCCTGAGAGCCTGCAGCGGGGACTCAGCGAATAGCCAGCCGGGTTCGAGACCACCCTGCATCGCCCCACCTGATAGTCGAAACTGTCATGAGCATGCCCATGGATCCAGAGATCCGTCCGATACATCAGCTCCGATAGGTCGGAGGCAAAAGCGGGTGTCAATGGATGGCCAACGTACTTGCGGTGCACGCTCAGGCGATGGGGTGCATGATGGCTGATCACCACCGTCTTGCCGATGAACTCACGCCGTAGCTCGCCTTCCAGCCATGTACGGGATGCCAGGTGATCAGCCAGCATCAGGGCCGGCGTGATCCGCCCCGTGGAGGCCTCGGCTGACCGGGTGTGAATCTCAAAGAAGTCCTTCAGATAAGTCCCCGCCAACTCCATGGCGCTGGGTGCTGGACGCGCCCTATCGACGGCGAAGTCGGTCCAGAGGGTCGTCCCAAGAAAGCGGACACCGCCGATAACGCAGGCGTCGTTGTCCAGGACCTGGATGAGCGTGCCGGCAGTCGCCTCCCGCAAACTCGCCCGGACATCTTCCCAGGTCTGTCCATAGAACTCATGGTTTCCCGCGACATAGAGTACGGGGACAGGCCAGTTTCGGAAATGCCGGATGGCCTCAACCCCGGTATGGATGTCCCCTGCCAAGATCAGTAGCTCAGCGTCCGGGTGGGGGTCGACCAGGAGCTCTACCCTCAGATCCTCAGGCAGAAGTTCCAAATGCAGGTCAGAGGCGACTTGGATTCTCAAGCGTGTTCAACCAATGTAAGGATTGGTACTCCAGCCCTATCTCCCAATATAAGAGCTTCATGCATGTGCCAGCTGCACTGTGCTTTCCGGGTTAACAAGGTCATTCTCACCTAAAGAGGGGCTTGATGCTCGACGTGTTCTTGCTCCGGAGCTCCGCCTCACCAATTCTGTAGTGCAGCCGAGGAGTGTGCATTGTGTCGCACGCAGTAGCAAATGCCATCCTGCACTCTTTAAGATGGGGCACTCGATAGCACTCAGAGAATGAAATGGCCAACTTTTCCAGCCAGCTTAAGGCAGAGATCTCCCGTATTGCCCGTAAAGAGATCCGCGCCGAAACCCAAGCCTTGAAGAAGGCATCAGCCCAGTACCGCACTGATATTGCGGCACTCAGGCGGCGTATTGCCGAGCAGGATCGCGTGATCGCCAGGCTGCGTAAAGGTAAGCCGCCTCTTGCAGTGGGGCTAAGTCATGTCTGCGGCCGTATCGCTCATAGATGATGGAAATAAGCGGTATTGAGCTTGTAAGTGTGGAGCCTTCCCACCTTGGGACCACGCAGCACAAACCCCGCCTTGAGCAACGTCTGCATGCCGTTTGTGACTGTAGCGATGGTCAGGCCCAGTTCATCAGCAAGCTGGCTGAGATTCAGAGGCTGTCCAGAAATGGGCAGGAGACCGACCAATTTCCAGAGAAGCAACGCAGTGGCTTGAGTCAGGCCCGGCTGCTTTGCCAAACTGGCAATGGCACGTTCTGTCAGGACGATTGCGCGTGATGCGGGCGCCATACTTATAATTAATTTTATTAATATAATTTATTATATACATTTTGGAAGGCGCATGGATATTGCGCTGACAAGGCACCTCAACATCCATGACCGCTAAAAATCCAAGACAAATGTCGAAATTTCGCTCGCCCACAATCCACCGGCAGAAATCACTGCGCTAGCGTCGGCTGTGATGGCAATGTCGGTTCAAGGCTGAGTGCCGTCACTTGATTTAGAAGGGCCAATGACCGGTGTTACCGGCGCCGGTGACTAGGTGGCTCTCGGCCTGGCCGGCCGGATCAGAACGCGAAGCGGCCGTTCAGGAGGACAATAACCGCAAGTGATCGAGGCTAGCTCACTCATTTCATAGGTCTTTTTAATGCCACCTTCAGTCCATCCCAATGTGAACAAGCGCAGGAGTCGTCGTCTACGCAAGAAGCTGCGCATCGCTGAGTTTCAGCAACTCGGCTTTGACTACTCTATTGTCTGGTCGCAGCTTCCGACTGTCAGCCAGCAAGACCGCTTCATCAACGGATTCTTGGAGGAAATTATCGTGGCAAGAGACTTACTACTCGGTGGCGGCTGCACAGAAGGTGCGATTGTCGGTGCTGTTCAAAATCCGACTGAGCTTGATCGCGACGCAGTTCTGTCCTGGTTGCGAGCTATCCCGGGTGTTGTTAAGGTCCATGTTGGTCCATTGGTAGACGCTTGGCATGGTGATTATTGACTCGCAGATACATGCCCTTCCGTGAAAGCAAACATTAGCCGCCGGTTAAAAATGGTCTCTCGGTTTCTCGAGTCGGTTGACCACTTCGGGCTGATTGCGATCAGTGGGTTGTCCGTTGCGAAAGAACGCAATCAGCCTTGAACTGACATTGCCACCACTACCGACTGGTGTGCAGCGATTGCCGTCGGTCGCGGCCGTGCCGACAAGTCACGGTTTCTTCCCTGCAGCAGTCATTCGGGTGCACGAGCCCTGGCCGATCCGACGGCCGGTTTCATAGGAAGAGCCGACACCGACCGTATGCTGCATCGCAACGTCATCGTGAACGACTACTGCCCCGATTTCCAACCGGCACTCTCGACCCGAAGCGGCTACTCCCCCGTCCAAGAGACCGGTCGCTCACTGGTGACGATCACCCAACGACATTCAGCCGATCATTGCACTCGCCGGTGCTTCCACTGCGTTTGCCCGCATCGCGAGTCACTCCTCTGCTGATGGCTGAATGCGCTTATATGTCTTGCCCTGGAGGACGCGCTGGACCTGCTCGAGGTTCCTTGCGCCCACCGATTCGAATATTTGCTGGGGCGATCGCCCTTTAGTGGCTAGGTTACGGATGGCGTGTTGAATTCCGCCGAAATCTGACCCACTTAGGACAGTGATTTCCATCCAAAGTTGACCCACGTAGGCCCTACCCTGCTAGTTTTAAATGCAGGGGGAAATTAGGAGTGATAGACGTGGCGACATTGAATGTCATCAGACGTTGGGCACTGCGAGAACAGATGTCCATCCGCGAGATCTCCAGGCGTACAGGCCTGGCTCGCAACACGGTGAAGAAGTACCTGCGGTCCGACGAGACCGAGCCCACATACGCAAAGCGGGTCAGCCCAAGCAAGCTCGATCCCTACGCCGAGAAGCTGACCACCTGGCTAGGAATCGAGGCAACAAAATCGCGGAAACAGCGGCGCAATCTGAAGCAGATCTACACATCAACGGCTTGTGTGCAGTGGGAAGCGGTCATAGTACAAACACGACTGGATGACGGCACCCAGCTCTTGGCCGGCAGCGCTATTTCATACTACCAAGCCACACCGCATGCGAGCGCTATATGGCAGTTTGCGACTTCACGAGAGAAATCACGAACCTGAGGCAGACTGCATGAAATCCAAGTACGTGCCTACGACTAAAGCTGGAATATCCTATTTGGAGCTAATGTCAGATGGGACATGGCCCAACGCCTTGGACAAAACCTTGGCTTCCTGCAACAGTAGCAAGCCATAAGCCTCGATCTGTGCTGCATGCAACCTGGCACTGGGACCGAATACGCCAATTGACCCCGCCACCCTGCCTGCGCCATTGAAAAACGGGGCGGCCACTGCGACCGCACCCTCAATTAATTCATCCTTGCTGATGGCGTAACCACGCTTGCGAATTTGCGCGAGTTCAGCGGGATACCGCGTCAGATCAATCGGGGAACCGGTTGCATAGCTCTTCAATTCGCTCGCATCGTTCACCGCATAAGCCAGGATGGCTCGCCCACTGGCGCCCAACAGGATGCGTTCTTGATAGCCTGCTCCTCGTTTGAAACTCAAGGGTTGGGCGCTTGGCAGTTCAGCAATGCAAAGACGATAGGCCCCCTGCGGAACAAACAAGGCCACCGTCTCTCCAGTCTGTTCCCAGATTCGGCGCATGACGGGCTGTGCCAGCGCGCTGATGTCCAGACTGGACGTCCACACATGTGCCAGATGAGCTACGGACGGACCCAGTCGGAATTTTTGCGGTTCTCCGACCGATATCACAAAGCCGCTCTGCTCCAGCGTGTGCAGCAGGCGATATAGCGTGGGCCGACTCAGATCGACGCGCTTGAGCAGTTCAGCGACTGAGAGTTCGTAATCGGTGGCGGTAAACGCCATGAGGATGTCCAGCGCGCGGTCCACCGCACGGACGCTGTCGCTCATTTTTTCAGTCTGGGCCAATCCACTTTCCTTCGAATGACGGGCAGAGGCCGCATCGTATCCCGGGCAGAACCAGGCAACGGCGGTGGCTGGAGGTTTTCTTGAGAAAGCGTTTGACATAGCTCAAATAGTCCGTACAATGGACACTGTTCTTATCTGATGGACATCAAAGGATCGGCATTTTTTACGGAAATGCCGGCTTTCACAACCGAAGGAGACCGCACTCATGAACAAGGAAATGTCTGAAACGCTTACCCGTGTCGGCCCCGGCACCCCCATGGGCAACCTGATGCGCCGCTACTGGGTCCCTGCCCTGCAATCGAGCGAGATTGCCGATCCCGACGGCCCCCAGGTGCGTGTCCAGCTGCTGGGCGAGAAACTGCTGGCTTTCCGCGACAGCGATGGCAAGGCCCGTCTGATCGACGAGTTCTGCTCACACCGCGGCGTCTCGCTGTATTTCGGCCGCAATGAGGAAAACGGCATTCGCTGCGCCTACCATGGCGTCAAGTTCGACGGCGATGGCAAGTGTGTGGACGTGCCGTCGTCGCCACAAGCCTGCGAGCGCATGCACATCAAGGCCTATCCCTGCATCGAGCGCGGCGGCATCGTCTGGACCTACATGGGCCCGGCCGACAAGCAGCCGGCACCGCCGGAACTCGAATGGTGCACGCTGCCTGCAGACCATGTGTTCGTCTCCAAGCGGCTGCAATATTCGAATTACCTGCAGGCGATGGAGGGCGGCATCGACACCGCGCACGTCTCGTACGTGCACAGCTTCGAAGTGGATTCGGACCCGATGCACCAGGGCGTCAAGGCGCTTGACTACATCAAGGCCGATGGCAATGTGGTGTTCGAGATCGAAAAGACGCCTTTCGGCTTGAGCCTGTTCGGCCGCCGCAACGGCGAGCCTGACTCGTATTACTGGCGTGTCACGCAGTGGCTGTTCCCGTGGTTCACGCTGATTGCCCCTTTTGGCGGGCATGCGCTGGGCGGTCATGTCTGGGTGCCGATCGACGATCACAGCTGCTGGGCCTGGAGCATCAACTGGCAACCCGGCCGGCCCCTGTCAGCAGAGGAGCGTTCGGCAATGGAGGCCGGCAAGGGCATCCACGTGGAGTACGAGGCACCGGGCAGCTTCATCCCCAAAGCCAACAGCGACAACGATTACATGATGGACCGTGTCGCCCAGAAGGAAAAGCGCGCCTACAGCGGTATCTTCGGCTTCGCTGCGCAGGACTACTCGCTGCAGGAAAGCATGGGGACGATCCAGAACCACGAGGCCGAGCACCTGCTGCCGACCGACAAGGCGATCGTCATGGCACGGCGCATGCTGCAAGAAGCGGCGCTCGGCCTAGAAGAAGGTCAGAATCCGCCGGCGCTGGACGCAAGCCAGCAGCGGGTGCGTCCGGCCGGCGTGCTACTGCCCAAGGGGCAAGACCCAGTCGAATGGGCGCGAGAGAACCTTGCCGACGGAATCAGCAAGCCGGTTTTCAGCCTCTGATGCCGACCGAACCTCAATAAACAAAGGAGACAAAATGAAAAATCTCAAACGGTTCATCGCTGTAGCCGTGTTCTATGTCTGCGCGTCCGTATCGGCGTGGGCCCAAAGCGCTGGCGCCGACTGGTCGCCCAGCAAGCCGGTGCGCATCGTTGTACCCATTACCGGCAGCACCAACGACGTGCTGGCTCGCCTGGTCGCACCCAAGCTGCAGGAAGCGCTGGGCCAGCCTGTGGTGGTAGAGAACAAGCCCGGCGCGGGCGGCAATATCGGTGCCAACGAGGTCGTCAGATCCGCGCCGGATGGCCATACCTTGCTGGTGGGCTACAACGGACCTCTGGCGATCAACGTCACGTTGTTCGAGAAAATGCCCTACGACCCGCTCAAGGACTTGGCTCCCATCACGCTGGCCGTGAAGGCACCACAGTATCTGGTGGTCAACCCCGCCACCGGCATCACCAGCGTGAAGGACTTGGTAGCCAAAGCCAAGGCTGCACCGAGCCAGTACTCCTATGGCTCGGTTGCTCTGGGTAGCGCCTCGCACCTGACGATGGAGATGTTGAAGTCGGCCGCGGGCTTCCACATGACGCACATACCTTATCGGGGTGCCGGTCCGGCCGTCACGGACCTGATTGCAGGCAACATCCAGGCCGGCTTTTTCGTGCCAGGCAATGTGCAGCAATTCGTCAAGGAAGGACGTCTGCACCTGCTGGCCACCTCTGGCAGTAAGCGTTTTGGAAGCACGCCAGATATTCCAACGCTTGTCGAGTCGGGTTACAAGGATTTCGAAGCCACCTCCTGGATCGGTTTTCTGGCCCCGGGCGGCACGCCGGCACCCATCATCGAGCGCTACAACCGCGAGATCGTCAAGATTCTCAACCAGCCTGACATCAGAAAGCGGTTGATCGAGATGGAATTCGATATCGTGGCCTCCAGCCCCAAGCAGTTCAGCGACTGGATCCGCACCGAGATCGGGCGTTGGGGGAAGGTCATCAAAGATACCGGCGCAAAGGCAGAATGAGTATGGGTCAAGCACGCTTGGGAGGCAAGACCGCCTTGATCACGGGTGGAGGTTCCGGCATTGGCGCGGCTGCCGCCAAATGTTTTGCGCAGGAAGGCGCGTCCGTTCTGCTGGTCGACGCCAACGCCGAAGCATTGCAGCGCACCTGCGAGGCTATCCGCCAGGCCGTGCCACAGGCACGCGTGGCCAGCGCCACAGCGGATGTCTCTGATACGGCGGCAGCACTTGCTGCGGTGCAGTCAACAGTAGCGCAGTTCGGTGGCCTGGACATTCTGGTGAACAACGCCGCCATGCGCAACTACAGCGCCACGGCGGCGGTCACACCAGCTGAATGGCAGGCCATAGTGGGCGTCAATTTGGTGGGTATCTCCAATTACTGTCAGGCCGCGCTGAAGTACCTACGAGCTTCGGGGGAAGGCAGTATCGTCAATGTCTCATCGTGCTATGCCGTAACTGGCCGCAAGGGCATGGCCCTGTACGATGCGACCAAGGCGGCGCAACTGGCCTATACCCGCACGCTGGCCTTCGAGGAGGCCGAGTATGGTGTCCGTGCCAATGCGATATGCCCGGGCTCGACGCTGACCGACTTTCACGTCGGGCGTGCACAGCAGACAGGCAAATCCGTGGAGCAACTCCGGACAGAGCGTAAGGACACTTCGCTGATCGGCCGGTGGGCTAGTCCGGAGGAAATTGCCTGGCCCATCCTTTGGTTGGCGTCCCGCGAGGCATCTTTCATCACCGGGACCACCCTGATGGTTGACGGTGGCCTTCATATCATGTAACTCGATGGGGCCTTGCCGGCTCCATCTTTGTGGCGCGCGCTCGTCATGCCCTCACACCTCCTCCAAGCACTTGTCTTCAATATCCGATATGAGGCACGCGACATCATCAGTGTTGAGCTTCGCCCTGCCACGCCCGAGGTCGTCTTTCCAAGTGTGGAGGCCGGCGCCCACATCGATCTTCATCTGGACACCGGACTTGTAAGAAGCTACTCCCTAACCAACCCTGGCGAGTCCAACCGGTACGTGGTGGCCGTTCTCAAAGATCGAGCAAGCCGTGGTGGATCGCGCTACGTGCATGAGCAGCTGCGAGTTGGACAATTCATTGCGACAAGCGTGCCGCGGAATCACTTTCACCTCCATGAAGACGCAAGACTGAGTGTTCTACTTGCGGGAGGTATAGGCATCACCCCTCTTGTTGCCATGCTTAAGCGCCTTTCGGCGCTTAAGCAACAAGTCCATCTTATCTACTGCGCGCGTAGTCGACTGGATGCCGCATTTATGACCGAAATCACGGAACTGGTCACTAGAAGCAAGAAGAATTCCATCACTACATTTTTCCATTTCGATGATGAAAACGGCGCTCCGCCCAACATCACTCGATTGCTCAGCAACTTTCCGCCGGACACTCACTTTTACAGTTGCGGGCCAGGGCGGATGCTGGAAGCCTATGAAAAGGCGTGCGTTCAGCTAGGCTACAAAAATTTTCACATGGAACGCTTCGCCGCTGCTGATTTGCCAAAGGGCCGAGCCGTCGACCAAGAAGGGTACTGGGTTGAGTTGCGAAGGTCTAACAAGACAATTCACGTTCCGTCAGACTCGACTCTGCTTGACGCATTACAGACCGCTGGCTGCAAGGTTGAGTCCAGC
Organism: Curvibacter fontanus; assembly: GCF_054780335.1. Lineage (NCBI taxonomy): Bacteria > Pseudomonadati > Pseudomonadota > Betaproteobacteria > Burkholderiales > Comamonadaceae > Curvibacter > Curvibacter fontanus. Next base: position 133,073 of record NZ_BAAGWN010000016.1, on the reverse strand, counting down.
TGTCGGGAAGGGCTGTGCGGCGCCTGCGAAACACGCGTTTTATCGGGCGACGTCGAACACCGAGACAGTATCTTGACCAAGGAAGAACGTGCGGCTAACAAATCGATGATGATCTGCGTTTCGAGTTGTCGATCTGGAACATTGGTACTGGATGCGTAAAGAGGCCTGGATTTGGCGAGCTTCTATTTTTTTGAAAAGCCGAACCCGAATCCGGATACGCTGTCGCGCTCACTACTATGAATGCCGCTTAGGGCGAAGGACAACCTGTTGACTTCAGGACAACCTTGAGCGTACCCACGCCTGGCTACGAAGCATGGCTGGCAGCAATTGCTCGGCCATTTCACTTGCGGTCATGCGGTCGGCGCGACTGGAAAGACTCAGAGCGCCGACAACCAGGCCCCCCATGTTGTACAGAGGGACAGCGATCGACCTGACCCCTATTTCAATTTCCTCGTTACTTAATGCATAGCCATTTTCGGCGCAGGCCTTGAGCAGCTTGCGCAGACGAATCGGGTCCGTGAGAGTGTGTGGAGTCAACCTGTGCAGAGACATGGCATTGAAGAGGATCTCAAACTCCGCCGCTGGACGCGAACTTAGAAGCACACGGCCGGTGGCCGAGCAGTGCAGAGGAAGGCGCGACCCCACCCCCAGACCTACGGTCAGACTTTTACGGGCCGTCGATCGCGCGGCGACCATGACTTCCGTCCCGTGCAGAACGGCCACGGATGCCGACTCACGTGTGCGTTCGCTCAAGGCGTCCAGAGTGGGCTGCAGAAGGCGCGGTAGACGAGTGGATGCCGAGTAGGCGTAGGACAGCCGCAGTATTCCGTGGTTCAACCAGAAGCGCTTGCCGTCGGTCTGGGCGTAGCCGCCCTGGCACAGAGTCAGTAGGCAACGTCGGGCCGCAGCCGGGCTTATGCCGACTCGGCGAGCTGCCTCGGACGAGGTCAGTCGGGAGTGCATTTCATCAAAGGCCTCGATCAGACGCAAGCCTTTGGCCAGGCCGGCGATCAGGTCCTTGTCATTGACAAGTGGAACTGGAGGGTGTGTGTCCATCGCATCGATTCTGCATTGATGGTGGTCAAAAGAATTTCACCAATTTTGCGCTATTCGCAAAATTGACTTTATCAAACTGAGGCCGGAGCCACACACTTCCCCCCTGTTTTCGCCATCCGTCTGGTTCATCCGGACAGTCATTACCCGAGGAGAAGAGACTTGAGACAACTGATGATTTGGCTGTGCGCCGCTTTCGCCTGGACCAGCCTTCACGCCGCCGACTTTCCGAGCAAGCCGATCCGCCTGATCGTGCCCTTCCCCGCGGGGGGCACAGCCGACGTGCTACCGCGCATCCTGGCCGAAAAAATACGCCACCGCTTTCCGGCCGGCGTGATCGTGGAAAACAAGCCGGGCGCCGGCGGCAATATCGGCGCCGATATCGTCGCCAAATCCGAACCGGACGGCCACACCTTGCTGGTTGCGCCGCCCGGCCCCCTTGTGATCAATCAAAGCCTCTACCCCAAACTGCCCTACGACGCCACCAAGTGGGTGCCGGTGACCGTGCTGGCCGCCGTGCCCAACGTCCTGGCCGTCAGCAACCAGTTGCCGGTGAAAAATGTGCAGGAGTTCATTGCCTACCTCAAGGCCAACCCCGGCAAGGTGTCCTATGCCTCGCAGGGCAACGGATCGACCTCGCACTTGACGGCCAATCTGTTCCAGCTGCTCACCGGGACACAGATGACCCACATTCCCTACAAGGGCACGGCACCGGCGCTGACCGACCTTGCCGGCGGTCAGGTCGACGTCTTCTTTGACAATCTCGGCGCCTCCGCCCCGCTCCACAAAGGCGGAAAGATACGCATCTTCGCCGTGGCCGACAGCAAGCGCTCGCCGGCTGTCAAAGAAGTGCCGAGTTTCGCCGAAGCCGGTCTACCGGGCATGCAGGCGGTGACCTGGTTCGCGGTTGTCGCACCGCCTGGCACCCCGGCTGCCGCGGTGAAATCTCTCAACAACGCCCTGGTCGAAGCGCTCAATCAGCCTGATGTCCAGTCGCGCTTCGCCGAGCAGGGCGCCGAAGTCATCGGCAACACGCCCGAAGAAATGGGCCGTTTCATGCACAGCGAAGCCATACGCTGGGCCAAGGTCATCAAGGACGCTCACGTCACGGTCGACTGATCGACGCGCAGATCCCCCAACGCAAGGTAACCATCATGAGCCAGATTCACCCCATCCAGTGGGTGCGGGGGCAGCACACCCGCGTGCCCTACGCTGTCTACCAAAACCAGGATGTTCTCGAACAGGAGCAGAAGCGTGTCTACGAAGGACCGGCCTGGAATTACCTTTGCCTGGAAGCCGAGCTTCCGGAGCCGGGTAGTTACCGCACGACCTTCGTCGGGCGGGCGCCCATCGTCGTGGCGCGCGACAACGATGGCGAGATCTACGCCTTCGAAAACCGCTGCAGCCACCGCGGCGCGCTGATCTGCCTGGAAAAGGCCGGCACGGCCAAAGACTTTCAGTGCGTCTACCATGCCTGGACCTACGATCTGCAGGGCTCGCTCAAGGGCGTGGCCTTTGAGGCCGGCCTCAATGGCGCCGGCGGCATGCCGGCCACCTTCTGCAAGGAAGACCATTCGCCGCGCAAGCTTCGCATCGCCACCTTCTGCGGCCTGGTGTTCGGCAGCTTCAGCGACGAGGTGGACGGCATCGAGGACTACCTCGGCCCCGAGATCTGCGCGCGTATCGAGCGGGTGCTGCACAAGCCCGTGGAGGTGATCGGGCGCTTCACGCAGGCGCTCCCCAACAACTGGAAGCTCTACTTCGAGAACGTCAAGGACAGCTACCATGCCAGCCTGCTGCACCTGTTCTTCACCACCTTCCGCCTCAACCGCCTGTCGCAACGCGGCGCGGTCATCGTGAGCGAGTCAGGCGGACACCACGTCAGCTATTCGATGGTGGATGCACCGCAGGCCGAGGCCGGCAAGCAGTACCAGGAACAGGGCCTGCGCTCCGACCAGGAAGGCTACAAGCTGGCCGACCCGACGCTGCTGGCGGGCTTCAAGGAATTCGAGGACGGCATCACGCTGCAGATCCTCTCGGTCTTTCCGGGCTTCGTGCTGCAGCAGATCCAGAACTGCCTGGCCATCCGCCAGGTACTGCCGCGCAGCGTGGAAAAGACGGATCTGAACTGGACCTACCTCGGTTACGCCGACGACACAAGCGAACAACGCAACGTACGCCTCAAGCAGGCCAACCTGATTGGCCCGGCCGGCTTCGTTTCCATGGAAGACGGCGCGGTCGGCGGCTTCGTGCAGCGCGGCATTGCAGCGGCTGGTGAAGATCAGGCCGTGATCGAAATGGGAGGCGACAGCACCTCGTCGAGCCCGTCACGGGTGACAGAAGCCTCGGTGCGGGGCTTCTGGAAACTCTACCGCCGCCTCATGGACATCTAGGAGCCAGATTGATGGACACCGCTACCCTACGCGAAAAGATCGCGGCTTTTCAGGCTGCCTACATCCGCTGCATCGACAACAATGAACTCGAGAGCTGGCCGGACTTCTTCCTGCCGCAATGCCAGTACACCGTCACCACCGCTGACAACCAGCGCGACGGTCTGGCCGCCGGCCTGATCTGGGCCAGCAACCGCGCCATGCTGCAGGACCGCATCTCCGCCCTGCGCCACGCCAACATCTACGAGCGGCACAGCTACCGGCACATCGTCGGCTTGCCCTTCGTCACGGACAGCCAGGCGAAGACGGCCAGTGCCGAAACTCCCTTCATGGTGGCGCGCATCATGCACGACGGAGAGACCAGTCTGTACTGCACGGGGGTCTACCACGACGTGTACGACACGGGCACCGATACGCTACGCCTGCAAAGCCGCATCGTGGTGTGCGACAGCAGCCGGATCGACACCTTGCTGGCCGTGCCGCTGTGAGCCGGAAGGTCGTCCGCATCGCGCTGCCTGTCGGCGATCCGAACGGTATCGGGCCGGAAATCGCCCTCAAGACCGTTGCCGCCTATGCCGGACGCGATGACGTGCAGATCACGTTGTTCGGACCCCAGGCGGTGCTCCAACGCACGGCGTCCCAGCTGGGACTCGGCCCCCTGCTGGACGCCTGCGCGGTCGTTCCGACTGAGGCGGGGGTCAGCAGCACCTTTGTGCCGGGGCAGGTCTGTGCCGAAGCCGGTGCCGCCATGATCGCTGCGGCCAGTGCTGCCATCGCGGCCGCACGGCGCGGCGAGTTCGACGCCGTGGTCGCCGCGCCGCACCACGAGACGGCCGTGCACCTGGCCGGCATTGCCTTTTCCGGTTACCCCTCACTGGTCGCACGCGTCTGTGGGCAGCCCGAAGACAGCGTATTCCTGCTGTTGGTCGGGGGTGGCCTGCACATCGTGCATGCCACCTTGCACGAGAGCGTGCAGCACGCTCTGGACCGACTCAGTCCCGAGCTGGTCGAGCAGGCCACGCGGGCTGGGGTGCGCGCCATGCAGCGCTTGGGCGTGGCAGCACCGCGCATTGGCCTGTTTGGCATCAATCCACATGCCGGTGAGAACGGCTTGTTCGGCGATGCGGACGAGCGCATCACCCGACCTGCCGCTGAGCGTCTGCGTGCGACCGGCCTGCAAGTGGACGGTCCCGTGGGTGCCGATGCCTTGCTGGCGGATCGTCGCCACGACCTCTATGTCGCCATGCTGCATGACCAGGGCCATATCCCGGTCAAGCTGCTGAGTCCCAAGCAGGCCAGCGCCCTGTCCATCGGCGCCGATGTGATCCTCTCCAGCGTGGGCCATGGCTGTGCCATGGATATCGCCGGACAAGGCATCGCCGACGCAAGGGCCATGATCCATACCGTCGCGCGGCTCGCCGCCGTGCCGGTACCTCTTTGAATATTTGAATGACGCATCAGATCAAGATCGACGGCAGCGAAATCGCCTTCTCCTGCGAGCACGGCGAAACCGTGCTCGACGCCGCCGTGCGTAACGGCATCGAACTGCCATACTCCTGCCGCAAGGGCGTGTGCGGCAACTGTCGCGGCGTGGTACTCGAAGGCCAGTTGGTGCCCGGCACCGCCGGCGGCAGTGCCGAGGCCGGCATCCACGCCGACAACGAGCACCTTTTCTGCCATGCCCAGGCCGCCAGCGACCTGTTGATCCGCCCGCGCAGTTGGCAGCGCGTCGACCCCCATGCCCGCAAGATATTGCCGGCCAAGATATTCCGCATCACACAGCCGGCCAGCGATGTGACCGTGCTGCAGCTGCGTTTTGCCGCCGGCCAGCGCGCCAAGTTCCAGGCCGGCCAGTACCTGCAGGTGATCCTGCCTGACGGCCAGCGCCGCTCCTTTTCCATGGCCAACGCCCCGCATGAAAGCGACGGCGTGCAGTTGCATATTCGTCACGTACCGGGTGGCCACTTCAGCATGGGTGTTCTGCCCGGCCTCAAGGCTGGCGACCTGCTGCAGCTCGAACTGCCGCACGGCGACTTCTGGCTGCGCGAGGATGGTGAACGACCGCTGATCATGGTAGCCGGGGGCACCGGTTTCGCCCCTATCAAGTCCATCATCGACCACATGGTGCGGCGCAAGATCAGCCGTCCGCTGGTGCTGTACTGGGGCTCGCGGCAAGTGGAGGGACTATACGCGTCGGAGGTGATAACCAAATGGCAGCAGATACTGCCGGGATTGCATTACGTGCCGGTGGTCAGCGATGCCCCCGCAGGTACGTGGCCCGGCCGCACCGGCTTGGTCCACGAGGCTCTGCTTGCCGACCATGTTGACCTGTCCAGCCACGATGTCTACGCCTGCGGAGCGCCGGCTATGGTGGCGGCGTTACGACGTGTCTGCGTTGAGCAGATTGGGCTTCCCGAGGACAGATTCTTTTGTGACGCGTTCGTTAGTCATGCTCCACGAAATGTCACGGAGAAGATCTGATTGAGAGTCAGCGAAGCCGAGTCCACGGAGCCGGCAGCAGCGCAGTCGAACAACCCGTCTATCTATTGCCCTTGATACAGGTGAGACCGAGCGGTGGCAAACTGCCAACATAGGGTGTGAGGGCGATGTCTGTGTCGCCTGAAGCCCACTGAACCGCATGGTGCTGACCATCTTCCAGTGCCACGACCCCTTTCAGCCTCAGTAACGCTCCATCGCACAATGCATCTACTTGGGCCTTCAAGGCCGGTGTTGACATGGGATTTGCGAGCGGAATAAAACTAGCTTCAGCATGGTGATGGTGCCCGTCCGCGCCACGCGGCGATGGCTTCGTAGAACCGGCCAGGCCGGAGACAAGCGCTTGGACCTGCGACCACGCTAGTGACGCTTGGGCCGACTCTGCGATGCCTGCGTGCGGATTCAATCGATTCAGTGCGTTAGCCAAGAATGCGCCGGATGCCCGATCGACTTTGGTGATGATCACCGCATCGGCCGCCTCGATCTGCGCGCGCGCTTCAGGCTGCGCCTCGATCAGGGCCAGACCGGCCGGCGCACTGGCGGTGGTCAGCACGCCGGCCAGCCGATAGCGCTCGCGCAAGAAGGGTACTGTTTCAAACGCAGCGATGATCGGCCGGGGATCAGCCAGGCCGGTTGTCTCGATCAGCACGGAAGAAAACGCCGGGCGTCGCCGGTGCAGGCGGTCCCACCAGAGTTCGGTGAGCGCCTCTTCCAGCCCGGGCAGGCCGGTGCAGCAGACGCAGCTGTTGGACAGCAGCATGGCGCTGTCCATGGCGCTGGCCAGCAGGCGGTCGTCAAAACCGATCTCGCCGATCTCGTTCACCACCAGCGCGGCATCGGCCAGCGCAGGATCGCGCAGCCAGCGTTTCAATAGCGTGGTCTTGCCGCTGCCCAGGTAGCCGGTCACGATCCAGACAGGGGTCCGGCGGCTGGTCATTTGTAGCCAGGCTGATGACCCAGGCGGGCAGAAATGGCGTGGCCGGCTTGCACCACCAGGGCGGAGAATTTGCGCAAGCCGGTCTTGCTGACCCGCTGCGCGGGCCCGGCCAGTCCCACGGCGGCCACCACCGCGCCACTGGCATCGAAGATCGGTGCTGCCACGCCGCGCATGCCGTCTTCAGACTCCTCGTCGTCGATGGCATAACCGCTTTCACGCACCTGCGCCAGGATTTTCGTGAGCTTGGCCTTGTCGGTCACCGTGTGCTCGGTGCGCGGCTGCAGTTTGGCCCGCATGATGTGGGCCACCACCAGTGGCGGGCTGTAGGCCAGCAGGGCCCGCCCTTCGCTGGTGCAATACGCCGGCATGCGTACACCGAGGTAGGAGCGGGTGCGGATGGCGTGGGGACTGTCGATGTTGCGCAGGTAGAGGATTTCGGCGTCGTGCAGCACCGCCAGGTGCACCGTCTCGCCGCTTTGGGTGCTCAGCGCGTGCAGGTGCGGCACCGCCTGCTCCGACACGTCCATGCGCCGGCGTACCTGGGCACCCAGAGAAAACAGCAGTAGTCCGAGCCGGTAGCGGCCATCGACCGGGTTCTGTTCCAGAAAACCTTCGGCCACCAGCGTGCTGGCCAGCCGGTGAGCCGTGCTCTTGGCCACGCCCAGGCGTTTGGCCAGGGCCGTGATGCCCAGCTCCGGCTCTTCCGGGGTGAAGGTCTTAAGCAGGCGCAGTGCGCCGCCGACAGACGAGAGGCGGCGCGACGGGCTGTCCGGGTCCGGGGTCGTCACCGTTGGGGCTCGATGGTCATGTGGATGGGACCTTCCACCCCTTGTCCGACCAGAGAGCGCAAGGCCAGGTCGGTTTCCTGCAGGCTGAAGGTGTGGGTGCTCATGGAGGTGACATTATGGCGATTGCCGCCGATGAGCTGCAGCGCCAGTTCCACCGACTCGTAGGAATGCCCGCGCATGCCCTTGACGGTCAGGAAGTTGGCGATGATGCGGTCGCTGTCGAAGGCCGGGATCTTCTGCCGCTTCTGTCCGCCCAAGATGACACGGCCGCGCTTGCGCGCCAGCTCGATCGCGCTGAGCACCGAGGCAGGCCCGCCGGCCGCGCAGTCGATCACCAGGTCGGCCATGCGCCCGCCGGTAAGGTCGGCCACGGTCTCCAGCAGGTCCTGCGCCTCGATGTCGATGGTGTGGTGCGCGCCCAGCTGCCGGGCCAGCACCATGCGCTGGCGGTCGGTCTCGCTGCCCAGGCCGGTGAGGATGATCTGCTCGGCCCCCGCCTCGCGCGCAGCCACCACGCAGGCCAGGCCTTGCTGGCCGGGCCCCTGGATCAGCACCGTCTGCCCCGGCCCGGCGCCGCCCTGCAGATAGGTCCACTCGATGCCATTGGACAGGGGCAGGGCCAGGGCCGCGTGGCGTGCCGAGACACCGGGCGGCACATGGTGGAACACCGTGTTGAAGTGCAGGTGCTGCTGCTGCGCAAAACCGCCCCACAGGCCGGGCGCCACCGACAGCCCGGTGGCGCCGTAGCGCAGCCCGCCCAAGCGCCAGTCGGTGGCATTGCACAGCCGGAACTCGCCCGAGCGGCAGTACTCGCAATGGCCGCAGGGCAGGTACTCCTCCAGCGCGACCAGATCGCCTTCTTTCACGTTCCAGTGCCGGGCCGCGAATGCGCCGATCTGCTCGACATGGCCCACGGTCTCATGGCCCAGGATCAGTGGGCCGCGCGCCTGAGGCAGGTTCTGGTAATAGCCCCAGTCGCTGCCGCAGACTCCCGTGCTGGCTACGCGCAGCACGCCGGATGCAGCATCCGGAGGCGGCACCTCAATGTCGCGGATCTCCGTAGTTCCAGGCGCAATTGCAACCGCCGCCTTCATCGAATGCCCTCGGTGACAGTCATCGGGTATGGCGTTGTACTCATACCGAGTCGTGCGGCTTGTTAGGCTCAGCCCGCAACGCATCTTTCGCCGCCTCATGGAAGGGCTGGCCTTCAGGCAGAACGATCGCCACGGAGCGCACCTTCTGGACCCGTGGTTCGGTGCCAGGCGGGGGCGTCCCGCGCTCGGCCAGCGCCGTCGCCGCGGCCATCAGACGACGGCGTGCTTGCACAATGCCGCGGTCCGTCCCGGTGAGATGCTCGCGGGTGCGGTTCTGGATTGGCCCCATGCTTTCCTGCAGGGAGGAGTCCTGCACGGCAATGCCTTCGATGCCGCTGTAGAGTTCGCCGGAGCGCTGCTTCTCGCGGTCCATCAGGTAATCGTTCGACTTGTTGGCCAGGGGAATGTAAGTGCCGGGCACGTACTTGCAATGGATGCCGTGGCCCTCCTGCATGGCCTGGCGCTCGGTCGTGCTGAGCGCGCGCGTGGGATGGTAGTCGAAGCTCCAGGCCCAGCAGTTCTCGTCGTCGATCGGCACCCAGAAATGACCATGCACCGGATGATCGCCGCGCGGCGGCACCATGGTGAAGCAGGGCATGATCCAGGGCGTGATGCGCCAGTACAGCTTGCCGGCCTCGGCCTTGCGGCGCGCCCCGATCAGCAGCCCGCCCTCGGCGTCGACCACTTCGAACTGCGGCCGCAGGTCCTGCATGTTGTAGTCATTGCCCTTGGCGCCCTTGAAGAGCGGGTCACGGCTCAGGCCGCCGCGATGCAGGAAGGAGACGTGGCTGGAATCGATGCCGCCTTCGAGCGCCTGCAGCCAGTTGCATTCCTGCAGCCGCTTGGACATGAAGCTCTGCTCGGCGGGCACGGTGGCAAATTCCCACTCGGGCGCCGGCGGCTGGTGCTCGGGCGGGCCCATGTAGATCCAGATCACGCCGCCGCGCTCGATCAGCGGATAGGACTTGAGCTTGACCTTGTCGCACAGGCGGCTGCCCTCCGGTTCCGAGGGCACGTCCACGCACTGGCCGTTGACGTCGAACTTCCAGCCGTGGTACGGGCAGCGCAGGCCGTTCTCCTCGTTGCGGCCGAACCAGAGCGAGACCCCGCGGTGCGCGCAGAACTCGTCCATCACGCCAAGCCGGCCCTGCGTATCGCGGATGGCGATCAGGCGTTCGCCCAGCAGCTGGACGCGCACCGGCGCGCAGTCGGGCGCGGGCAGCTCCTCGGACAGGAGCGCCGGCAGCCAGTAGCGACGGAAGAGCTCACCCATGGGCGTGCCCGCATCCGTCCGGGTTACGAGTTCGTTTTGTTCCTTGTTCAACATTCTGATCTCCTGTTCCGTATAGAAGAATGATTTTCCTTTTGGAGGAACAACGATACCATACCGTCAAACAATTCTGCAACCCACAGGAGACATCAGTGATCAGGAAACTTTTCCCCATCGTCGCGCTTATCGGGCTCTCAACCTTCGCTCTGGCTCAGGCCCAACCCAAAAACGGCGACTGGCCCAGCAAGCCAGTTCGCGTCGTCGTTCCCTACGCCCCGGGCGGCTCCGCGGATACGCTGGGGCGCATGATCGCTCAACAACTACAGTCATCTCTAAAGCAGACTTTTGTAGTCGAGAACAAGGGTGGCGGTGGCGGCACCATCGGCTCAGCTATGGTGGTCAAAGCCCAACCAGACGGCTATAGCCTGGTGGTATCGGGCATCGGCTCGCATGTCATTGCGCCGATCGGCATCAAGGCCTTCAATCCGATGAAAGATTTCACGCATATCGCACTGTTGGGCGGACCGCCTACTGTCTTGGTAGTTCATCCGTCGCTCCCAGTAAACACTCTCAACGAGCTGATTACCCATGCGCAAAGGATGAAGGAAGGCTTGAGCTGGGGCTCTCCTGGACAGGGCACACACGGCCACCTGATAGGCGAATTGTTCGCCAAGCAAACCAAGGTGCAGCAGACGCACATCAGTTACAGGGGTGCGGCCCCGGCCGTGACAGATCTGGTGAGCGGCCAGATTCCGGCGGCCTTCGTAACCTACTCTTCGGCCAATGCATTCATCGCGAGCGGAAAGCTCAAAGCCTTGGCGGTTACGGCCAGCAAGCGCCTGGCTGATATGCCCAACGTACCCACCTTCACCGAACTGGGTTACCCCGCCCTCACGGCCACGACATGGTTCGCCCTGTCCGGCCCGCCAGGCATGTCGCCAGCGCTGGTCAAAAAGATCAATGAAGAAGTGCGTCACAACTTGAAGACCGAGGCCGCACAGAAGCAGATGGGCTTTGAAGGCATGGAGACGCAAGACTGGGACGCCGACACCTTCACGCGCTTCGTCGACAGTGAGATCCAGCGCTGGACGCCGTTGGTGCAGTCGATCGAAAGACCGAAAAGCCCCTGAACGGGATCTCGCAACCATGACCAAACTACAACTTTCCGTCGCCATGGGCGACTACGACCGCACCCGCGCGCTCTATGACGGCCGGGTCCAGATCGACGGCGTCGACCCGGTCTACATGCTGCTCAACCCGGAGGAGATGTTTTTCCGGGCCATGCGCAGCCGCGACTTCGACATCGCCGAACTGTCCTTCTCCAGCTACCTGGTCAAGCACTCGCAGGGGGATTGTCCCTACATCGCGGTACCGGTGTTCCTGTCGCGCGCGTTTCGCCACACCTCGATCTATGTGCGCAAGGACCGCATCAAGCACCCGGCCGACCTCAAGGGCCGGCGCGTGGGCCTGCCCGAATACCAGCTCACGGCCAATGTCTGGGCCCGTGCCATCCTGCAGGATGACTATGGCGTGCGGCCCGAGGACATCACCTGGGTGCGCGGCGGCATCGACACGCCGGGACGGCCGGAGAAGATAACGCTGCAATTGCCGCCGGGCGTGAAGGTGGAAGCCGCGCCCGAAGGCAGCACCATCTCGGAACTGCTGGACCGTGGCGAGATCGACGGTTTCATCGGGCCGCGCCCGCCCAACCGCGTGGCCCTGCGCAACCCGAACATCGGCTGGCTGTTCGACGACCCCACGGCCGAGGCCAAGGACTACTACCGCCGCACCGGGGTGTTTCCCATCATGCATGTGGTGGGCATCCGCAAGGAACTGGCGCAGGCCCATCCCTGGCTGCCCGCGGCGGTCGTGAAAGCTTTCACGGCGTCCAAGGCGGAGGCGCTGGAGCTGCTGTCCGACACTTCGGCCACCAAGGTGACCCTGCCCTTCGTGGAAGAGCAGCTGAAGGCGGCACGCGAATCTTTGGGCGAGGACTATTGGTCCTACGGCGTGCAGGCGGCGCGCAAGACGCTGGAGACCTTTGTCCGACACCACCACGCCCAAGGCCTGTCGAAGCGGCTCATGGCGGTGGAGGAACTGTTCCACCCCGCCACCTACGAGACCTACTCAATCTAATTTCGCCTCACATTCCGACTCAAACGAGCAACGTCGAATCGTATGCATCTTGACAAAATTCCCGTACAGATCAATCAAATCCGGCTGGAAAGCCCAGACACAGCTTCCTTTGACCTGGTCCCGCTTGACACCGATTTCTTGCCTCCGTATGGCGCAGGTGCACATGTCGACATCGAAATTCCTGGGGGACTGCAACGATCCTATTCACTACTGCTTGCCTCGTCTAGACCGCACTACTACCGGATTGCCATCAAGCGCGAAAATGACAGCCGCGGCGGCTCTGCCTGGTTCCACGACACAGCGCGTGTCGGCGCCCGGATTCAAATCTCGCCGCCCGTCAACGACTTTGCCCTGATCGAGAATGCTCAGCATAGCGTGTTCATTGCCGGAGGGATCGGCATCACCCCGTTCTTGTCTATGGCAGAACGCCTGAACGAACTCGGGCGCACATGGGACCTGCACTATTCCGCGCGCCGCCAGACGCATATGCCATTCCTGGAAAGCTTGGACAGACTTGCAAGCAAAGGATTCGGAACAGTTCTGAAGCATGTGACTGGCGACACAGGCAGGCGGATGGACTTGGAGAGCGTCATCCAGTCCACCCCGGCAGGGGCACACCTCTACTGTTGCGGCCCCAGCGGGCTGATCGATGCCTTCATTGTCAACACTCAACGCCGTCTTTCCAACTGCGTTCACTACGAGCGATTCAACTCAAGTCAGGAGGCAGCCGTTGATGGAGGGTTTGATGTGCAATTGATACGAACCGGTCGGACACTGCCTGTCCCGCAAGGCAAATCCATCCTTGACGTCTTATTGGATGCCGGAATCAATGCCCCCTTCGCCTGCACGCAGGGAATCTGTGGAACATGTAAGGTCAAAGTTGTGAGCGGCACTCCAGACCACCGAGATGACTGCCTGACGGATGAAGAGCGTGCGGCAGGAGATGTCATCATTACTTGCTGCTCGGGCTCGTCTTCGCGTGTCCTATCCCTTGATCTCTAGGTGTTGATGCCGACGCCAGTACGGCTAAGGGACCGAGGATCATTAATTGGGCGTGGCTGGATCGGAAAGTTGAAGCCCGTCGCTGAAGCGAACGCCTCGATCCACGACGTCTGGTTCTGATCGGTGGTCAGCACTTGGCCGTTGGCGTCGAAAAGGGCTCAGGTGGCTGACTCATCTAAGCCTCACACGTTGAGCAGTTGCTTCCGTGGCCGGAGAGTGTCCCCTTCGGGACGGCAGCACCAGTTCGTGGACCGCGATAGCGGCCACCCGCTGGTCCAAGTAGGGCCGTCATGACCATCTGCGGCAAAAAGTGCCTTGAACGGCCGCTTCGCGCTCTGAAGCGGCCGGCCATTCTGCGAGCTGCTCAATGACTGGTACCAGCGACAGCAGTCATTGGCGCCCCGAAACCAAACGACGGCAGCCAGCCTCAAGCAGGCGTTCGTCCGCCGCCGGCCGGTTGGCAGCGGTTGCTGCCGTTCGAGTTTTCAACGTGCATGCCCTTGGCGTGCCGGATTGCGATCACTCCTATTCATGCATCGTGGTAAGGCGCAGAGACAGGTTTCAGGCGCGTAGTTGACATTGCTAGAGAGTTGACAACAGCGTGCAGAGATCTGCAAGCTCGACGAGCAAGACTGCAGCAGCATCAAGCATGGTGCGATCAATCACCTGGGCGTGTCGCCAGCGTTGATGGCTTACCGCGAGCACAAGGCCATGCTGGGCAAGACTTAGGCCGGCGAGAAGTTCCCGGCGGTTGTGATGATGGGGGCTGGCTGGATGGTGGTCCCCGACATCAAACCAGGCAAGTGATGGTGAGTGGCTGACCCGCCCTGGGTCAGCCACTCAGTCGGGATCGCTGTTTGCAGGTGATCCCGTCCTTTTTGTCAGTTGGCGCAGCAGCGCTGTGGCCAACCAGCCATCACTTTGATCCACCCGAAGCCTTGGCCACGTAGGCCGCCAGGGCGGCAATTTGCGCATCACTGAGTTTGCCGTTGTAGGACGGCATCTGCCCAATCCCGTTGCGCAGCGCGGTGGCCACGCGCTTGGCATCGGGCTTGAGCTCGTCCAGGCTGGGGCCCACGGCGCCTTCGGCTCCCGCGTCCTTGAGCGCATGGCACAGGGCGCAGGCAGGCACCGCGCCTTGGCCGAACAACACCTTGCCTTGTTGAAGTTGCGCGGCATCGTCGGCGGCGTGCACGGGCAGCACTGTGAATGCCAACGACCACAGGGCAGCGACCAACGCGTGTTTTTGGATTGTGCGCTTCATGCCACGCTCACTTTCACGGCGTGGTCGGCCCAGCTGGTGTTGTTGTAGCCGCCCGCGTTTTCCATGCGTTGTTCGGGCTGCACGTTGCCTGCGGTGTCGGTGGCTCGGCTCGCCAGGGTGAACTGGCCCGCCGGCAGGCGTGCCGCAAAAACAAACTGCCGCCACGCAAAGCGGCCGAGGTCGGGCCCCACCATGCGCGCGAGCTGCCAGGTTTTTCCGCCGTCCAGAGAAACCTCGACCTTGGCCACCGCGTTCATGCCGCCAAACGCCACGCCATGGATCTGTGTGTCACCCGCTTTAAGCGGGGCGCCGTCCGTGCCGGGACCGTTGATCCACGACTTCACCGTCATTTCCTGCACCGATGGCTGCGACGGGTCGCCCTTCGCGCCGGGCGGTGAAATGCGGTAGCCGTGCGACATGATGCGTGCGTCGGTCTCCTGAGCGGTGAAGGCCAGGCGTTTGACGTACTTGATGTTGTTCACGCCCGTGTAACCCGGCACGATCAAGCGCAGTGGGCCGCCGTGGGCCAGCGAAATCGGCACACCGTTCATTTCCCAGGCCAGCAGGGCATCGGCGAGTGCGGCAGCAGGCACCGAGCGTTCCACGATCACGCTCTTGGGGTCCAGTCCATCGGGGAGTTTTTCGCCGCCTGTGCCGGTGAGGTAGGCCATGCCGGCCTCCACGCCGCCCAGGGCATCCACCACCCAGCGCACCGGCACACCGCTCCACACCACACAGCCTGCTGCGCCCACTTGCCAAGGCGTTCCACTGGGCTTGTTGGGGAAGTAGCCGCGTCCGTTGCCAGAGCATTGCAACACCATCGCCGTGGTCTCGATGCCCATGCGCTTGAGGTCGCCCAGCGTGAGTTTGCGCGGGTTCTTCACCCCCTCGATGTTGATCTCCCAGGCATCGCGGTTGCCCAGGATCGAGACGTCGGGCGCGGGCAGGTTGTTGCGGATGTAGAGCTGCTCGGACGGCGTGATTACGCTGGTGCCGAACACACTGCGCTTGGTCTCAATGGTGGTGCTGCTGTGCACGATCAGGCTGGCCGGGTCCTTCCAGCCCACGTACGCTGGCAGAGGCTTGGCAGCACCGGCCACGGCGACGGGCGCGGTCTCACCAGCAGCGGCTGCGGTGCGGCCAAAGCTGGCCAGACCAACGGCAGCCAAAGCAGCGCCGCTGCCGGCCAGCAGGTGGCGCCGGGGGAGCGAGGTGGGTTGTTGGTTCATTTCTGGGGTCTCCGGTGGTTGGGCGTCGTGCGCCGGTTGGGGTGAAAGGGGTGAGCGGTTGATTCGTTGACAGGGACGCGGTGCCTCAGCCTGGCCCGGACACGGGAGGTGCCTGCAGTGCCGTCTGCGCGACCGCCAGTGCCTTCTTTTTCTGGGCCACCAGCAACAAGGGCTTGCCCTCGCGCGAGCGGATCACCTTCCAGTGCACGTTGCTCCACCAGCCGCTGGCCTCGCGCAGGTCCACAGGCTGGTCAAAGGCATACACCGTCACCATGCCGCCCTTCTCGAAGAACGTGGTGAGGTGGTAAGCGAGGTGACCTTCGATATCGCATGGCCGCATGAGTTGGGGAAACCCGGGCACCACGTTGGCGTCCCGCATGCCCAGGTGCATGAGCAACTGGCGCTGCTCCATGAAACTGCCCCGCAAGCTGCGCTCGTGGTATTCGTGGTCGATCGCGTCGCGCACCATCGCTGGCGGTCGCACGGCTAGCACCCCGCCGCTGGTGCCACCGGCCAGCAAAAGCGCAGCCAGAAAACGCTGCAAGCCGCGTCGCGCCAGCAGCGGCTGCGGCTTTCGGTACAGGTGTGCCGGTGCGTCGCTGGCCTCGAAGGCGATCGCCAACTCGGCGCGCGCGCGCAAATCGAATTCGCTGTCGGGCAGGAAAGGCGCGTCGGTATCGGGGCTCATGTCTTGGTCCTGCGAAACGGGGTAACGTTGACATCGGCCTTGGGTGTCGCAGGTACCCCCATGGCCAGCTTCAAAGCGTCGCGCGCACGGGCTAGGCGCGACAACACCGTGCCGGGCGCGATCTCCAGCGCCTCGGCCATCTGGGCGGTGGGCATGTCGTCGAAATAAAACATCACCAGCACCTCGCGGTGGATGGGCGCCAGGCGCGCGAGCGCCTTGACGACATCGAGTTTGTCGTCCAGCCCCGCGTCGGGCGCCGCTTGCTCGGGCTGCTCTTCATCGTCCAGCGACTGCATGCTGGGTGCGGCCTGGCGAAAGGCGGCGCGGCGCATGATCTGAAAGAGCCAAGCCCGTGCCAGCGCAGCGTCGCGCAGTTGCTCCCGGTGCTTCCAGGCGTTGGCAAAACAGTCTTGCACCACGTCTTCGGCAATGGCGCGCGAACCAGTGAGCGCCCACGCACTGCGCAGCAAAAAACGGTAGTGCTCACGCACCCATTGGTTATAGCGGGACTCGGCAGACTGGAACAGCATGGTGATCAAGAGCGCTGCGTGGCTTGGTTCATTCCGTGGCGCTCATCGGTACTTTCCCTAGGGCTGTCGATCAAGGCCCCCGCGTCCCACCCAGCGACGGAAATTCCGCTTCCGCACCTTTGGCTGTGCGCTGCTGCAGGGTGTGCAGTCGGCGTTGCATGCTCTGGATCTCCACCGTCTGCCCGGCAATGATTTCCTCGGCCAACTGCCGGGTGACAGGATCGCGCCCATGCTGCAACACCAGCCGCGCCATGTCCACAGCGCCGGCGTGGTGCGGAATCATCATCGCCAGAAAGTCCTGGTCGGCCTGGCCTGCGTAGCCCGGGCTGTGCATGGCCTGCATCATGCGGGCCATCGATTCGTCCATATCCCGCTGGAATGCGCTGGTGTGCGCGGCGCTGGCGCCGTGGCTGGTGTGCGCGCCGCTCATGCCGTCTGGCCCTTCTCGCCCACACGCACGTAGACGAGGTTGATGCTCTTTTTGTTGCGCAGCGCGCCAGAGGGCAGCGTCAGATTGCCCAGGGGGATCTGCGCAATGAAGGTCGGGCGCAGCGGGTCGCTCACATCAAATGCACTGCACACGGTCTGGCCCGCGTTGGGCGTGCCGGGCAGCTCGTCCTGTTCGTGGGCCACATACAGCAGCGTGTTCTCGGGGTTGGTCCACAACCCGTGCGACTCGCGGCCACGGCTGGAGAAGGTGCCCACCACCTTGCGCTGTCCGCCCGGAGCGCTGCGGTCGATGATGGCGATCGGGCTCGACGCCACGCCGCCGGGGCCACCATCGTCGATGCGCGCCAGGCTGGCATAGACCACGCTGCCGCGCGCATTGCGCACGAACTCAACGTGGTTGGGCCGCGCGCCCATGCCCAGCGGCACGGTGTCGATCAGGTCGAAGCCACCCTGCGTCGAGCGGCAAGACACCGCATCAGCCAGCTTGTGCGAGAACCACACCTCGGCACCGTCGGGTGTGGTCTTCATGAAGGGCGTGAAGCCGGGTTTGTCCTGTGCGCTGATGTCCAGCGTGGTCAGCCGCTGCGGTTGGCTGTGGCCATCCGCGCCGGGGTTGACGCGGAACACGTCGATCTTCGACACCTTCTGGCTGGCCACAAAGGCCAACGTACCCTCACGGTTGAACCACACCTGCGCCGGGCCGCTCAGCGTGGGCAGGTATTGGCGAACCGCGCTGGAGCCCGGGCTGTCGGCCCCCTTGAGCTGGCGAACGGCACGATCGACGCCGACGATGGCAATGCGGTCTTCACCGCGCAGCGTGACCCACAGCTCGCGGCCGTTGCGCGTGAAAGTGGGCTCGTGCGGTTCGCGGCCCAGCAGCAGGCCACTACTCAGGCGCTCGGGGTTGGTGGTGGGCCCAGACGCAGGGTTGGGTGTGTTGCCGATGACGCGGCGCTGCTCGGCGTCGATCAGATAAATGTTGCTGGAGCCGCGCCCGCTGGTGGCCAGCAACCGGCCATCGGGCGACGGCACCGCGCCGTGCGCATCGATACAGCCGTGGTACAGCGGCTTGTGGACCATCGCCGCGTGCGTTGGCGCCACGCCGGCCGTCACAAAGCGAAACGGGGGACGAGGGTCTTCGTCAAAGCTGGTCAGGTTGATCGTCGACTCGACGGTGTTGGTCTTCGGGTCGATGACCACCAGCGTGTTGGAGTCTTCATTGGTGATGAAGACGCGATCGCGCGGGTCGATGCCGGTCGCTGCGGCTCCCGCTGAAGCGCCGGACGGGGCCTGGGCATGTGCTGCGGGCAGCGCGCTGGCTGCCGCGGCGGCCAGGGTGTACTTGAGAATGTCGCGGCGTTGGGTGGTCATGTTTGCTTTCTGAGTTGGTGTGGAGAGTGATCGCTTGGGTCGTGGGCCGGCAGCCGCCGATGAACCACTGCCCAGCGCTTGCTTCAGGTCAAGAGCGCGGCTCAGGCCGTTTCATTCCCTGGCGCGAGCCGACAGCGCGTCGCGCCGACGCCGCCCTGGCCTTCAGCGCGGGGTGCCAAGTTGCCGATAGACCTCGGCCGACACCTGCGCCAGCACGCTGCGGTCGGCGTCGGACGACAGGGCGTAGCCGAAGGGACCGTCGACCCAGTAGAAGACATTGACCGCACCTTCGCGTGCGAAGCGGAAGGCCGTGTCTGTGTTCTTCACGCCGGCCTGCAGTGCCTTGTCCGGCCTCGCGGCACTGCCCACGTCGGCGACATCGTTGGACACGTACAGCGTCAGCTTGCTGCCGAGCTCGTTGCGGTACATGAACTGCGCAACCGGCCCCTGGCCACCCGGCAACAGGCGCCCGCCTTCCAGCGTGTAGCCCTGGGCCTGCAGGTGCGGCGGCTTCATCGGCGCGCCCATGCGCTTGGACAGCCATGCCACCAACTGGTCCTCGTGCGCCGCGTCCACCTCGACCGGGCGGCGCGCGTCGGGACTGTATACCGCGTGAGCCACCGCCGCGCGCTGCGCGAAGCCGCCCGCTGACGCCAGCGTCAGGCCGCGCTCGGCGGGTGCCGCGGCGGCCATGCGGCCGGCATCGTCGCCCCCCGCGGGCAGGCCGCCCCGCAAGCCCCAGCCAGTCGCGCCGCTGATGACGGCGATGGCGATCCCAGCGGCCAGGCGCTGGAGGTACCAAGGCGTCTGCGGCACGGCGCGCGGGCGCGCCGATTTCAGCAGGCGCTGCGGCGGCTGTTCATCCAGCACGGGATCGAACAAGGCGTGCAGTTCGCGCTTCTGCGCCCGGTAGGCCTCCAGGCGCTGCGCGTCTTCAGGGCGTGCGGCCAGATAAGCGGCGATCTCGACCTGGCGCTCAGCGGGCAGGCGGCCATCAACGAACGCATGCAGGTCGGCCTCGGTGACCGGGGGAATGGACGGTGGCGGACGGTCGGTATTCATGGGTTGATTCGCAATACATTCATTTGACGACTTTCAGCCGCACCGGTTCTGCGCGGCCTTCCATCAGGCCGCGCAGGCGCTCACGGCCTCGCGACAGGCGCGACATCACGGTGCCGATGGGGATACCCAGGGCCTGCGCCACATCGGCATAGGCCATGTCTTCCAGCGTCACCAGAAGAAGCACTTCCTTCTGCTCGACGGGCAGCAAGTCCAGTGCAGCCTGCAGATCCAGTACAGCCAGCCTGTCGGTTTGTGTCGGCGCCACCGGCACTTCGGGCGTGTCGTCGTCCATGGTCACGGTGTGCAGCCTGGGACGGCGCACGCCATCGACGTGCAGGTTGTGCATGATGCTGAAGAGCCAGGCGCGCATGTCGGCCACGCCGCCCCACAGGTTCGACTTGGCCCAGGCCCGCTCCAGCGTGTCCTGCACCAGATCGTCGGCGTCGTCACGGTTGTTCACCAGCGCGCGCGAATAGCGGCGCAGGCGCGGCACCCAGCTCAGCAGGCTTGCGTCGTCTTGCATCGGGGGGTCGTGGCCTGAGGGACTGGACGGAAGTCGACAGCAAATGTCATTCCTTGATGATGTGCCAGACGTCTTTGAAGTTGTCGCCGGCGCGGTCGCCGGGCTTCTGGTCGGCCTGGTAGGTGTAGACCGGCTTGCCCTTGTAGGCCCACTGGCGCGCACCGTCGTCGCGCATGACGATCGTGTATGCACCGGCGGGTTGGTCGCTGGCGGCGGCCATCGCGGGCGGCCACAGCGCGGCGCAGCCGCCGTTGCAGGTGCTCTTGCCGCTGCCTGCCACGTCCTTGTCGAAGGTGTAGAGCGTCATGCCCTTGGCGTCGACCAGCGCGCCGTTGGCGAGCTTGGCCGGCGCGTCGGCAGCCATAGCGCCGGTGAGTGGTGCCGCGAAGGAAGCCGCTGTGATCAGCAGCGCGGCCAGAGTCGAAAGGTGCTTCATGGGGTTGTCCTTTGGGGTCTGGTGGAGAGTAGCCACGCTGCGTGCCGTTCAGTAAGCCGCAGCCACCGCCAGCTTGGGGTCGATCTGCCAGGTTTCACTGA
Source organism: Curvibacter fontanus (assembly GCF_054780335.1). Classification (NCBI taxonomy): domain Bacteria; kingdom Pseudomonadati; phylum Pseudomonadota; class Betaproteobacteria; order Burkholderiales; family Comamonadaceae; genus Curvibacter; species Curvibacter fontanus. The sequence goes on along the minus strand of NZ_BAAGWN010000016.1, from coordinate 112,253 downwards.
CGATCTTGCCTTCACGGAACGTCAGCACGTAGCGCACCTTGATGGGCATCTTGCCTTCGAAGACGACGTTGGCCGAGACGGTGGCGCCCTTGGGGTTGGCCGATTCTTCAATCTGGCCGACTGTGAGCTTCAGTGGGCCGACGGCCTTGCCGAACTTCTCCCAGGTGCCGCGAATGGCATCGGTGGTGGCATAGGTGCCGTCGAGTGGGCCGCCTACCCAGTTCAGCTGGGCCTGGTCGGCATAGGCACGCATGACGATCTGGGTGTCGCCCGAGGCGATGGCCTGGAAGTGCGTGCGGGCGTCGTCGCTGGGGGCGGCGAAGGCGCTGCCGGAGGCGAGCGTCAGGGCGGTGGCGGCGAAAGCGAAAGTCTTGAACATTGTGGGCTCCGATGAAGGGTTGGTGTGAAGTGAAGGGGGGTGAGTGCGGGACGAAGGGTCAGATAGGTCCCGACAAAAGAGCAGACGGCGTCGGCATGCGGTCTATTCCAGAGCGTGCAAAGAAATTTAGGGTCAGGGCCCTGGGCCGTGAATTCGAGGCTTCAGCCCAGCAGGGCCGGCACCCAGCGGTTGATGAGCGCGCCTCCGACGATGAGCCAGCCGAACAAGATCAACGCCAGCAGCAGCGGCTTGGCCCCGGCCTTGCGAATGGCGCCGATGTGCGTGGCCAGGCCGAGCGCAGCCATCGCCATCGCCAGCAGCGCGGTGTCAATCTCGGTCGTCACTGCCACCACCGACGCCGGCAGCCATTGCAGCGAATTGAGCAACACGACCGCGACGAAGCCGAAGGCGAACCAGGGCACAGCGAGTTGACCCTTGGCGTGAGCATGCTCTGCCTCCACTAGGGCTTGCAGGGTGCTGTCGCGCGCCAGCCAAGCCGACAGCATCACCAGGAACGGCGCCAGCATCATTACTCGAACCATCTTCGCGATGACGGCCGAGTTGGCTGCGTCCGGGCCCACCGAACGTGCTGCGGCCACCACCTGGGCCACCTCGTGGATGGTCGATCCGACGTAGATGCCGAACCCGTTGGCGCCGCCGGGGATCAGCGCCCAGTGCCGGTTCAGCTCGAACAGCGCCGGGTACAGGAAGATCGCCAGCGTGCCGAACACCACCACCGTGGCCACCGCCACCGTGACCTGCTCGGCGCGCGCCTTGACCACCGGCTCGGCGGCCATCACCGCAGCAGCGCCGCAGATGGCACTGCCAGCGCCGATCAGCATCGCCGTCTTGCGCTCCAGGCCCAGCCAGCGCGTGCCGATGAGGCAGGCCAGTGCGAAGGTCGAACCCAATATCATCGCGTCGATGGCGACACCAGCGATGCCGACATGGTCAATGTCCTGCACGGTGAGCCGCAGGCCGTACAGCACCACGCCCAGGCGAAGCAGGTTCTGCTTGGAGAAGTTGACGCCGGCGCCGCTGGCTACCGCCAAGCGCGGGGCCCACGGGTAAACCGTGTTGCCCACGATCATGCCCAGCACGATGGCCAGCGTCAGCGCACTGAAGCCATGGTCCTGCAGCCAGGCGATGCGGCCCAGCGCGATACCGGTGGCAGCCAAGGCGCCGCTCAGGGCCAGGCCGGGGAGCATGCGTGCGAAAGCCGATGCAGAGGCCAATGTGCGTGGCTCAGGAAGTACGTTGATGGTCATGCTGCTTGCCTCCGGTTGAAGTTCGTGAGGACAAAGCTTCCGGCTTCATGGATGACCCGTCAAACGGGTTGTATCGCTAAGATGTACCCATCTAATCGCTTTGCAAACGAATCCGCCATGAATACCCTTCGCCTCACGCTGCGACAGCTGCAGATCTTCGTGGCGGTTGCGCGCAGCGGCACTACCACGGCAGCCAGCGCCGAGATTGCGCTGTCGCAGTCGGCCACCAGCTCGGCCGTGAATGAACTTGAGCGGCTGCTGTCGCTGCGCCTGTTCGACCGCGCGGGCAAGCGCCTGCTGCTCAACGACAACGGCCGTGCGTTACTGCCGCGGGCCCTGGCGCTGCTGGACGGTGCCGCCGGCATCGAGCTGATGTCCCGCGATGGCAGCGCCCAGGCGCAGTCGCTGCGCATCGGCGCCAGCACCACCATCGGCAACTATGTGCTGCCCAGGCTGCTGGCCCGTTTTGTCGCAGCGCAACCGGGCCATGCCAGTGCCTGGCGCTCAAAGGTCGTGATCGGAAACACGGCGGCCATCTGTGACGCGGTCGCTGCGTTTGAACTGGACGTGGGCCTGATCGAAGGGCCTTGCCACCAAGCGGCGCTGGCCGTCACGCCATGGCACCAGGACGAGATGGTGGTCGTTACATCGCCTGACAGCGCGTGGGCACGAATGAGCCTGGCCGGCGAGCGGGTGCCAATGCGGACACTGCGTGAAGGGGTCTGGCTGTTGCGTGAGTCGGGCTCGGGAACGCGCGAGGCCACCGACCAAAGTCTGCTGCCCCACTTGCGCTCCTACCGTCGAAGCATCGAGCTGGGAAGTTCGGAGGCGATCAAACATGCGGCCGAGGCGGGTATGGGGGTGGCCTGCCTTTCGTCGTGGGTCGTGAGCGACGCTTTGGAGGCCGGCCGCCTGTGCCGCATCTCCACGACCTTGCCGCGGCAGCTCCGACAATCTCACCTGGTCGTGCATCGCGACAAACAGCCCACCGCTTCGCTGCTGGCATTTGTCGACCAGGTATTTGGCGCCGAGAACACGGCGCCATGAAATGTGACTCCATCGAGGTCAGGCCTGAGCAGCTCGCCAGTCGGCGCTCAAAGTTTATCCACGCACCTTCAACGAGATTCACGGCAGGCTCACCTGCACAAATGCCGGATGCGGATGGCGACGTCAAGACTGCCGCATATCCACATACCGCGCGCGATGTCTTGGGCATTGCGATCCAACGGCCACCCCTTGTTTCCTTCTTTATTTGCGGCGAGAGCAATGATCAGAATGTTGCAACAGCATCAGGTCAAAGTGAACTATTGCCCGTCTATCACGCACTTTGAGGAGCACAGGGAACCCGGGTGGCGGGTATTGCGCTACGGACACTGAAGGACCAAAAGAAGTGATTCGCCCTCCCTGCTGGCGCTTGAAGAAGGCCTGCCCATGGTCCAGAACACCGTTTCGTCCGTGACGCAAAGGGCCATTCCAGAACTTTGCACTTCGCTACAGTGCCGAACGACCGGTACAGGTAATCGATCGGTCGCTTGAGATCCTGACCGGTAAGCGACCGCTTGCGTTGGCGCCCATGGACTCTGCCGTCGAACCTAAGTGGCAGCAATCAGCCTTGAACGGACATCGGCCACGATTGAGTGAACTACCGCCCCTGGCCGCCAGCGTGAGTACCAGGCGTCGCCAGGGAGCTGATCTTCAGCGCGGCGGCCCTGCCGGCCAGAGTCTGCTTGCGACATACCCCGGGGAGACCCGGTCCCGGCCAAAAGCGGTCACTGAGTGATCCTTTTTGGGGGATAGACGTTCCGTGGCGCTCGTAGCGGCAGCCGGCCGTTACATTGCGGGGTTTCACGGTTTGTTATGAGCGCGGCTCTGCGCTATATTCGTGAGAATTCTTCAGACAAAACAAGCACTTAGCTTGCAGCAAGGGAGGCGCCAGGATGAACGTCCGTCCATGTAATTCCGCACTTTTTTGCGGTCCATATCACGTTAGATGACAGACGCCGCCCCATCCGTCGCCTCACCATTGCTAGCTCTCGCCGAGCAAGTAGGGAAAGCCGTGGCCGTAATTGCTTCGCTGCTTCTTGTCGTCTCGGTCTTCTTCGACTACAGCTTCTTGCTTGCCATCGGCCTTTCCTTTGACGAGATTCCAAGCTCATTGTCTGAGCATGTCAGAAGCGCAATCCTGTGGGCGCCAAAAGTGCTTCTGACGGCCCTTGCATTTTTCATGTACGGGTTATTCCTTCGGAGGGTGGAAGGCGGAAAGTCCGAAGAAGAACTTATTGCGAGTTCGCCAACGCCCCGGTTTACACGGGCATTCCGAAAGTTCGGAGACTTGGTTGTCCCCGTTGTCGGCTCACTTGCAGCCTTGGTTGGACCATTCCTATCCAACGACCTACAGTGGGCCTACCTGCTCTTTATCCTGCTGTGGGGGTTTCTTGCGTTATCGGTAATCAATCACCCTCGCTTGGGAGCTTCGCTTTTGGGCCTACGCGCTCGACTGTTCGTCATGATCCCAATACTGCTTTCTATGGCTGGACTTCACGGCTATCAATCTGGTACTCGTATGCTCACAACGGCAACGCCGAAATGGGAGATGGTTCTCCGTGATGGATCAACGACGACGAAACAGACTCTATTGGGCATTCGTCGATTTGGTGGCTTCGCAATCGTTGTCGACCAAGCAAGGCTCGTCAGTGTCATTCCAAACGACGCCATAGTCTCTGTTAAGAATCTTGTGTCTCCGGTGCAGAGCGAACTAAATGCCTGCCGCTGGTTTGGCGTTTTATGCCAGTCTGCACAGAATCTGTCATCTAACCCTGCGGTCCAGGGGACGCTGCGCGATAAAGCCGCGCAGCGCCCCTGACCTCCACGTTGAGAGTCCGCTTTCGCTGTCGACGACGGTCCGCTATGGGTCGAAATCGCCAGTTAATGGACCGCGATAGCGGTAGATCGTTGGTCCAAGTCGGGCAGTCTTGGCCATCTTTGGCGGCCGATCCCTTGAACGTCCGCTTCGCGTTGTGAAGCGGCCCGTCAGCCTGAGAGCCCTTCAGTGGCTGGTATCGATAGGAGCGGACATTGGCGCTCCGAAACCAATTGGCAGCAGCCAGCCTTTAGTGGGTGTTGGAATTACCTTTGGCGTTGATCAAAGGACTCGGCAAACAGAAGCGCGGTGAACTGGCTAAAACAATTGCCCCGTGCGAGCTTGCGCATGCAAGTCCTGCGTCATTTCTATCACGTTGGCCGATGTTTCGATCTCCTCCCATTCGGCAAGGCGGATTAAGGTGCCAATACGCACGCCAAGCAATCGCAAACGACGCTCAAGTGGCGCGCGCTTTAGGCATTTCCCAGCAGCAGCGCGAATGACTTTTGAGTTGTCTGTGTAATGCGGAAGCGTCAAGTCACGGGTGACGCTCCTGAAGTCATCGTAGCGCAGCTTGATGCCGATGGTGCGCCCCACGTAGCCCTTGCGCTGGAGGTCGTCGGCCACGCTCTCGCAAAGGGCGGTGAAGATAGCACCGAGCTCGGACTTGTCGCGCACGGCGTGCAGGTCGCGCTCAAAGGTGGTCTCACGGCTGATCGAGACCGGCTCGCTCTCCGTCATAACGGGCCTCTCGTCGCGTCCCCAGGATGCCTCATGCAGCCAAGCGCCGTTACTTTTTCCGAAGTGGGCAATGAGCCAGTCGCGCTCACGTCCTGCGAGCTGCCCAATAGTTTCGATGCCGTAGCTCCGGAGCTTCTCATCCATCTTGGGACCAACCCCGTTGATCTTGCGGCATGCAAGAGGCCAGATTATGGACTCCAGATCCTCGCCGTGCACGATCGAGATGCCGTTCGGTTTGTTGAACTCACTGGCCATCTTTGCAAGTAGTTTGTTGGGCGCAACTCCGATGGAGCAAGTCAATCCCGTGCCTTCGAAAATTTCCTTTTGAATGAGCCGGGCCAGTACTCGTCCACCAGAGCGCTGACCACCAGGCACTTCGGAAAAATCAATAAACACCTCATCAATGCCCCGGTTCTCCATGACGGGCGCAATGTCTTTAATGATGGATTTGAAGCGTTGGGAATAGCTTCGATACTCTATAAAATCCGTTGGCAGCATGATGGCTTCGGGGCAAAGCTTTGCTGCCTTCATCATGCCCATTGCCGATCCCACACCGAATTTGCGCGCCATATATGTGGCAGTGGTTATTACGCCGCGCCCGGTGTAATCCCTAAGTCGTCCAAATCCGCTGACAGGGATTTGACTCAATGCAGCCCGCTCTGTGGCCGCATCCCACGCAGTGTTGGGGTTCATTTGCAGCTTATCTTCACGAATCCGCTGCAACGCCAGATCAATGGCGCCGCGCCCGCCGCCAACTACCACGGGAAGTCCTTTGAGTTGAGGATACCTTAGCAACTCCACAGATGCGAAAAACGCGTCCATGTCGAGGTGTGCGATGCGTCGAATTGTGGGAGAGGCCATTTCTGCGATCTATGACAAAGGACCGTCTTTGGAACGTTTGTAGTCTATGGAGTTCGCGCGACTCGCCGGCACCTTTTCGGAGGCTGAATGAGACCCCTTATATACAAGGGGAAAGAAATGGCCGAATACTGCGACGGGGGCGTCTGCCTAGCCCTACTTCAGTTCAAACTAGATTAGTCAGCAAAGCTTGTGGTCAGAACTTGGGGGTTTTATCCACAGTGCCATGTCATTTCGACATGTTTACACTGTACCGCAAGAAAATGCCGAGGTATTTCTGCGAAAAATGGCGTAGCCAATCGAGCGCAATGCAACTTCCGCGCGCCGAGGAGATCGAGCGTCGGCTACGCCTATTATTTTTCTATTGTGTCATCAAGTAGCCTACTCAGCGGCGTATTGCGTGTCCAAAGCACACTCAATTCATCGTATTGACGCTCACGAGTCGCATTCAATTCAGTTTGAAGACTGAGGATTTTGGCCTCTAGCTCCATGATGCGCGCTCTTAAAACTGCGCGAGAACTGTCTGCGTATTTTGACGAAGACTGGCGCTGCATGCGCCTTTCTACCTCGCACGCCTCCTCGTACGCCTCCCGGATCAGCCTCCGTCCGCCCCATGCCTTGGTCGATAGGGCATTGCGCTTGGGCGCAATTCGGAACTTCTTCTTGACGTGCGCCTCGATGTTCTTCCATGTAACAGGTACTTCGGCGTCGGGCAGCAGCCGCACCATCTCCACAATTTTCTTGGCGACTTCAAGCGTCAGAGTTTCCTTGCGCCCACCCTTCCGGACGCCCTTGGGCGCATTCGTACTATTCATTGCCGGCCTCGTGGTCATCGTCTCCGTCCACTTCCAACAGGTCACGCTGGTCCTGCTTACCTAACTCCGTTTGCACAAACTGCGGATACTTCAGCTCGAAAGCTTGAATACTTTCCTTCACCCCGGCCCTGCCACCGAGCCTCGCCTCTAACGCTCGCTCGTGTCCGGGGGCACCGTGGTACGAGGGGTTGTGGTACTTAATCAGGGCACCCGAACGATTGCTCTCCTTATTCAGCTGTTCAGCGAAACCAGTAAGTGCGAACGCTTCACCTAGCTTGTTGGCGAAAGATCGGTCCTTGATCTGATCATTGATTTCATGGAATCTCGCGATCAGCTCCTTGGCCATCTGCTCAGGGTTTAAGCCTTCGCGCACGAGAGTCAAGATGTGTCCGTCTAGTGTCTCAGGATTGTCAGCCAATTGCCGATGACGAGCAATCAGCAGTGCCTCCAACTGGTTCACAATACTGCGGAACACAAGATCGGCATCCTTCTTGACTCTTTCATTGGTCGGCAGATGGCCCTTCACTACCAAACCTTCATTACACGGCGCGCATTTGTAAGACCGGCACGGTCGTTCGTGGTGCTGATGAAGGCAGACCCCGTAGCGCTGCGGGTAAAGGACGATGATCTGATTCGCTGTACGTGCAACGGGCCGGTCTTCGGTTGCCTGCATGATGTCGTTCATGCTCGTGACAGCGATGTTCGCTTCACCAAGCGCCACAATCTGTGTTTTTAGCCCGTACTCATTTTCAATTGCCCCGAGCCTTTGCAGGCCCTGAGTCATGTCCCACAACTCCTTGACGTCCGGCATGGCGGCCTGATCGGCCTTGTGCTCAGCGCCTCTCAAGTCGTAGGCTTTGAGCTGATTGATGCTGAGGCGGTTGGCCCACTTGTTCGCAAGCACATCCGGTAAGCCTGAATCAAGCGCCTGTGAAGTTAACCACCGCCGCGGATCATGGGTGTTTATGTATGCCGTCTCTACGACCCCGTCCACCACCATCTTGATATCCAGCTTTTCAAACAGTGTTGGCTCTTTCTTCCAGTCACTCCGGTATTGTTTACCTGAAGATGGCTTTCTGTCATTTTCGGTCTGCCGCAAGCGAAGGACTAGCGAGTTGTATTTAATAGAACCAGGTAGGTAGGGCGTTTGCGCGCTGTCAAACAGCATCAGCATGTTAGACAAACGCCCCTGGTAGTGATTGCCACGCGTCACTCTCCGAAGGTCCTCCATCGCCTGCTTCACCCTTGCCAACAAGACAGGCTCTAGGTCGGACCATCCAACTGCCAGGATTGATTCTCTTGTGTACTTTGCGCCAGCGTACCTGTGAGTCCCGGAGTTAGTTGTCTTCTTTATGAAGCCCTTTCGGCGCAGCTCTTCCCAAATCGGTTTCACATTAGATTCTTTTTTTGCAGTCGGTTCTTGGCTTTCCAAGTTCGTGATCTTCCAAAGCGCTTTCTTATTGATATCGGTTCCTCGCAGATGCTCAAGCTCAGCGGGCAGGTACAGAACGTCAGGGCGCTCCGAGTACCAGTTCACCAGCATTCGGGAACGTTCGCCGTGCTGCCTAATGACGTCGATACACAAGTCGGCGAAGGCGATCATGAAATTGAGGATCGGTTTCCCGCCCCACGCCGCCCCTTTGGATCCTTTGACCAGCAGCATCTGATGCACCCGCTCCAAGGATTGACCATCACTGCCAACATCAGGTTCAGATGTGCGCATCATGTAATCCTCCAAAGTGAAGCGATCGTCCGCTGCCATGCAGAGCGGCTCGTTCACCCGGTTGGGACAGCACATATTGAGTCCCATCACCGCCAAGGCTACACGGTCATAAGCAGACAGCCGGTCATCGCCTCGAAACATAGCCGTCTGCGCATCTGACAGGGCTTCAATTTGCCGCTCCAGGATTGCCACTTTCTTGGCCCTGAAGTTCCTACTTGTGCTCTTGCTGAGTGCCCAAAGCTGCGATTTGGTCTGCGGCGCAATGTTCCATGCCAACCGGTCTGTGACGCCAGCAGCACCAACCAGATCGATTTGAGCACGAAGGGCCAAAAGGTTCCCGTACAGCCCGCCTGCAGTGCCTGGTGATGCTTTGGCTCGTTCAACCACGACGTCTTCAAGCTCGGTCAGATGCACCCGCCTGAGTTGGTACAGCGGCGCGTCGATTTGGGACAGGAGCCGCCATCCAGGTAACTGGCCGTATGGGTCCTTGATTTCACCCTTCAGGGCGATCTCAGCCATGATGCATTTGAGCGCCAGTGCATAGGCAGGATCCTTGCCTTCAAAGTCGGCGAGGGCTGGGGCGAAGCTAACGTCCAGGAGCTTTGTTTTGTAGCGGGTCCAAAGAGGCCAGTGGTCCGAGTCGAAGTCGATTTCTGGCCAGCGCGCATTCATGCGTGTCCTGCAGTCCTCAAGCCAGGCTTTCTGCGCCGAGCCGCGCTGCGCGATGTCCAGTTCGACGAAAACGTCTTGCCTTGCATTCAAGAACTTTCTCCTAGCCCGGCAGCCGGATTCTTCAACTGGCAAATACTGATCACCACGCGGATCGCATTTCTAAGTTGCTTGTACTTTTGAACCTCGTGTTGCAGGGCGAGCCCCTGCCCCTCGAAATCGGCGATCTCCCGATTTACCAGATCCAGGTTGATCGTGTGGTCGGCATCCCAGCACGGCCGGAACTTGTTGCAGTCGTAGCAGGCAAGTGGCGCGTACCCGCACAAGCTTTGCCTACCGCACGCCGCAGTCACCTCACGGCGTCCTGTGGCAAGGTCTTCACTGACAATGGGATTGTCCTTCGCGATCTGGTCGTGCCTGCTGATCGCCCGCGCCATTACGTCTTTGTAGACAGGAAAGTGCTGATCGAATGCCGGTTGAATTGCGTCGCTAATTCGGTCGAGAACCCCTTGAAAAAAGAGATCGACGTATCGCTGGCATGCGGCATCTGTAGCGTGTCTTAAAACTACAGCGATACTTGATGCAGAGAGCCCAGAGAGCGCGAGCTGGGTTCCTACAGTGTGCCGCAGTGCGTTGAAACTTAGGCTGCGGCGACCAAGCGTAGCGATGGGGTTTAAGTAGCTTACTCTGAAGGACCCGGAGCTCCCAGACATTCCATGATTCGCATTCGCGTGGTCATGGTGCCATGTTCCGTCGGCTTTCAGTCGTCTTGCTGGAAAGAGTGCTAGTTTGCTGAGGTCGGCTTCGTCAACCAAGTGGCCGTATCGCTGAACGACGTGCTCTCTCTGAAGTTGAAGAATCTCGCCGAGATCGGCGGTGATTTTGATGGCGAGACGGTACGGGCTGTCTACCCGAGTTTTGACGGGCAGCATGTCGAGGAACCAGGTCAACTGGCCGGTCACCTTGTTTTCATCTCGGGTTAGATCCATGAGCCTCAGCTTGCGGTAAGTCTCCGGCCGGAAGAAGACTTGGAAAGCGAGCATCGCAAACGCGTAAATCCCAATTTCGACTTCCCCGGCCTCATATGCATTTTCAACTGCAGTAAGGGTCTGGGCTACCGCAGCACGACTCAATGCTTGCGACAAAATCCGCTTGATCGCCTCGCCTCGCTCACCCCTCGCCGAGACCAAGAGAGGAAAGTCTTCTGGCCGCAAGGCTGATTCGAAGATCGACTCATTGCCTCGGTTCGCCTGAAAGAAGCGCTTGAAGCCCTGCAGATTTGATTGGGATTGTTCCTGCTTGAGGCTCTCAAGCGCAGCAAGGTACGCGAGGTCGATTTGCTCAACAACGGCAGTCGTTATCCCGGCATCCTGGCACTTGAGCAGAATGGTCCTTATGCGGGAGTACTCGTTAAATATCGTTTTAATCGATACACGGTTACGGCTGTTGATCAATGCTGTCTTCACTGCAATAAGGAAGGGCCGAGAATATCCCTTGGCAAGCATGGTGAGATCGAAGCTGAATTCTTCTGAACTCTGGTCCCTGCCATCACTCACCACGCGGGTCATAGTCCACAGCAACTCATCCTCAGTGCGGAATTGGTCCCCAGTGCTATTTGCTGCAGCCGTGTTCACGTATCCGCCTTTCGCTGCAATTTGAGACGTTCGGCTCTCATGCTTTCCCACCAATCAGCGATGTCAATGGCTGCCGCGTCGAAGGCTGCCCGGCGCGCATACAAATCCGGCATAGCGCTGTTGTTGGTCCAGCCGAAGCGATCTTTCATTTCACTCTTGGTTTGGTCACTGCCGCCTTTTTCTGCGACATAGAGTGTGGCGGCTGAGTGCCGCAATGTGTAGGCCACTAGCTCATATTCTTCGGCTTTCACATATGCATCTCCGGACTCCCTTGTCAGCATGCCCTGTTCTTGCATCCTTACCTCCGCCTCATTGAAGACGAGGCTGATGGTTTTCCTGTTTCGGATCGGACCGGCCCCCAGCACCTCAAGAAATAGGAAGCCCTTGGATTGGTTTTTTAGCCGGCGTGCCAGCAATTCGGCTCGCTCTGAACGGATGTAGTCCGATATTGCCTCCGATGTCCAAGGCCACAGCGTTATGGTGTACTGAGAGTTGTAATTGACAGAGTTGGACCGGGCTCCTTTTTGCACAGGCGTTCCTGAGGTAGGTGCCTCGTCTCTCCTGGCAATGTTGTCCTTAATCTCAAGGTAGCGGCCCTTGAAGTCCTCCAACTGAAGGTTCCCAATCGCTCCCGGTCGCAGACCTTCACAGGCGAGCAAGAACACTGCCCGATTTCGCTTCATGGTGGAACTGGCGCCCTTACCACGACCGAAGATTGCTTCTGGGTTTGAATAGGCAGCAGTCATCAGTTGCTTAAAACGCATCGTCGGAAGGGATCTCACCTGCGTCGGGTGCTTGCTTCCGGATCCCTTGATTTTGCTTTTCAAGTCATTGATGGAGGCTGCGTACCTGTCCTTCAACTCGCGGCGTGTTTGGGCAGATCGGATGCGTGGATCTAGGACAGCCACAAAGTACCAGTCGAGGAAGGTCGCGATCTGCACCAGTCGTGCACTGGCAGTAGCGCGCGTCACCGCCCCGGGTCGGTCTCTGTGAGCAACAACTTCGGTCTTGGCCAAACGAGAGAGCATTTGCGGAGTCATTGACTCGATCTCCTCCATCGGTCGATACGCCAAGTTCGCCAGCCACCCCACCTCCTGCGAGTGAAGACAGTGCCCTTCAAGTGCTCGGTGGGGCAGAGTCACTCTGAAAGCTTGTACAAAAGCTTGCAGCAGCCTTAGACCCCCGGTGACAGCCGTCCGGGTGTTGGGGTTGTCGTACTTTAAGTTGATGAATAGAGTGAATGGACCATGGAGTTCTCCAGCGTGGGTCAGTACAAGCGAGCGTCCGTTTGCTTCAACGAGTCTCATTTGAAATACTCAAAATAGATAGTCACTCATCAGCACAATGCATTGTCGATAGGATACAAACCTGCACCACATGCAAGGTCATCACTCTACCGTTTTTCGAGGTATCTGATGATTAAATACAAATGTGGGATTTGATGACTCATTGGACCTCGTCCACGCCGCGGTCCTCCATGAGCGGCGCGATCTCGGTGATGACGTCCTTGAAGCGACGCGAGTATCTGCGGTATTCGTCGAAATCCACGGGCAGCAGGAGAGCCTGGGGACAGAGCTTGGCGGCCTTCATCAGCCCCATGGCCGAGCCCACGCCGAACTGGCGCGCGGCATAGGTGGCGGTGGTGATGACACCACGACCGGTGTAGTCCTTGAGCCGCGGGAAATCGGCCACCGGTATCTCCGACAAGGGCAGACCGGCATGCTTTTGCAGCAGCGCATCATCGGGCCGGCGCCGCGCGCCGCCGATGACCACGGGCAGGCCCTGCAGCTGCGGGTAACGCAGCAACTCGACCGAGGCGTAGAACGCGTCCATGTCGAGGTGCGCGATGCGACGGATCGATGCGGTGGCTGGGCTGGCGGGTGCGGACACCGGGCTAGCATAGCGCGCCATCGATGCAGAATACGGGCGTTCACCACCCGCTCCGGAGACCCCATGAAAAAACGTCACTTCCTAAGCGCTGCCCTGGGCGCCAGCGCCTTGTCTCCGACGGCGCAGGCCATCTCCGCAGGCCAGCGCGGCCCCACCCTGCTGACCGTGACGGGCGCCATCGGCCGCGGCAACCGCGGGCCGCTGGACAAGGCCCTGGACCAGATGATGGTCAAGCAGCAGCTGGCTTTCGACAAGGCCCACGTGTTTGACTTCGAGGCCCTGCGCGCACTGCCCAGCATCACGATCCGGCCGACGCTGGAATACGATGCCAAGCCCCACACCCTGCGCGGCCCCCTGCTGGGCCATGTCATCGAGGCCACCGGCGCGCGCCTGGACAACACGCTCAAGCTGATGCTGCGCGCCATCGACGGCTACACCGTGAACCTCACGCTGGCGCAGGCGCGGCGCTACCGCTTCATCGTCGCCACCCACCTGGATGGCCAGCCGATGCCGCTGGGCGGGCTGGGCCCGCTGTGGGCGGTGTTTGATGCGGACCGCCACGCCGACGTGATGGCCCACCCCCTGGCCGAGCGTTACGCCCAGTGCCCCTGGGGGCTGTACCACATCGAGGTGCAGGCCACTCAGGCCGTCGGATAGGTCCCGGGCAGCAGGATGCTGCGGTCCACCGTGTTGACGTCGGTGCGGCCGCAGAAGGCCATGGTGATGTCCAGTTCCTTGTGCAGGATCTCCAGCGCCCTGCTCACACCGGCCTCGCCCATGGCGCCCAGGCCGTAGGCCATGGCGCGGCCGATATAGACCGCACGCGCACCCAGGGCACGGGCCTTGAGCACGTCCTGGCCCGAGCGGATGCCGCCGTCCATGTGCACCTCGATGCGCTGGCCCACGGCATCGACGATGGCGGGCAGGGCCTCGATGCTGCTCTGAGCGCCGTCGAGCTGGCGGCCCCCGTGGTTGGAGACCACGATGGCGTCGGCACCGGTGTTCAGCGCCAGCTTCGCATCCTCCACATCCTGGATGCCCTTGAGGATGATCTTGCCGCCCCAGCGCTTCTTGATCCACTCCACGTCGCCCCAGTTGAGCGCCGGGTCGAACTGCTGGGCGGTCCAGGCCGAGAGCGAGCTCATGTTCTCCACGCCCTTGACGTGGCCGACGATGTTGCCGAACTCGCGCCGCGGCGTGCCCAGCATGCCCAGGGCCCAGCGCGGCTTGGTCGCGATGTTCAGGATATTGGGAAGGGTGAGCTTCGGCGGCGCCGACAGACCGTTTTTCAGGTCCTTGTGGCGCTGGCCCAGGATCTGCAAGTCCAGCGTGAGCACCAGGGCCGAGCAGCGCGCGGCCTTGGCCCGCTCGATCAGGCGCTCCATGAAGGCGCGGTCCTTCATCATGTAGAGCTGGAACCAGAAGGGGTGGCCGTCGGTGCCCTTGCTCACATCCTCGATCGAGCAGATGCTCATGGTCGAGAGCGTGAAGGGGATGCCGAACTTCTTGGCCGCGCGCGCCGCCAGAATCTCGCCATCGGCATGCTGCATGCCCGTCAGGCCCACGGGCGCGATGGCCACGGGCATGGCCACGTCCTGGCCGATCATGGTGCTGCGTGTGCTGCGCCCTTCCATGTTCACGGCCACGCGCTGGCGCAGCTTGATCTTCTGGAAGTCGCTGCTGTTGGCGCGGTAGGTGCTCTCGGTCCACGAGCCGCTGTCGGCGTAGTCGTAGAACATGCGCGGCACGCGCTTCTGGGCCAGGACCCGCAGGTCTTCGATATTGGTGATGACGGGCATTCTTGTGTCTCCAGATCAGATGTGCTGGAGATTATCCGGGGATTCGGACCTCCGCTTACCCAAGCCCAAAACCGAGGAACGCCGTGGAACCGGCTTCGCCGGGCCACTGGCGTTGCCCCCTGCAAGGGGGGTGGCGTAGCGAACGAAGGGAGCGCAGCCTGGGGGTAATCCTTATTCGCCAAAACAGATGCCGAGGTCTCGGCCCGTCTGCAGGGTGTCGCTGTCGGCCGGCACCGCCTTCATGCGCCCGGCCACCTCGGCCAGGGGCACGTAGATGACGTTCGGATGGGACAGGGCCGCCATCACGCCCGAGTGGCCCTCGTCCAGCGCACGCACGGCAGCGGTGCCGAAACGCTTGGCCGCCAGCCGGTCGAAGGTGGTGGGGCTGCCCCCGCGCAGCAGGTGCCCCAGCACCACCACGCGCGCGTCCTTGCCGGTGCGCTCGGCCAGTTCCCTGGCCACCTGCTCGCCGATGCCGCCCAGGCGTTCGGCATGGCTGGCCTCGGCCGCCGCCAGCAGGGCACGCTGGCCCTGCCTTGGCTGCGCGCCTTCGGCCACCACCACCAGCGAGTACAGGCGGCCGTGGGCATCCCGCTCGCGGATCGCGGCCGCCACCTTGTCGATGTCGTAGGGCATCTCGGGCATCAGGATGGCATGCGCCCCGCCCGATATGCCCGCGTGCAGGGCGATCCAGCCCGCATAGCGGCCCATCACCTCCACCACCATCACCCGCTGGTGGCTCTCGGCCGTGCTGTGCAGGCGGTCCAGACACTCGGTGGCGAAGGAGACGGCGGTATCGAAACCGAAAGTGGTGTGGGTCTTGTCCAGATCGTTGTCGATGGTCTTGGGCACGCCCACCACGCGCAGGCCGCGGCGGTGCAGTTCGTTGCCGATGGTCAGCGTGCCGTCACCGCCCGCGATGACCAGCGCATCGACGCCCTCGCACCGAAAGTAATCCAGGACCTCGCCGGAACGGTCCTGCTCCACCGTGCTGCCATTGGCCTGGCGCACGGGAAAATGGAAAGGGTCGCCCTTGTTGGTGGTGCCCAGGATGGTGCCGCCCAGGTGGGCGATGCCGCGCACACGGTCGCGGGTCAGCACTTCCGTGCCGCCCTGGGGATAGTGCTGCGGCGCCAGGATGCCGTTGAAGCCGTCGCGGATGCCCACGCATTCCCAGCCGCGGTTGGCAGCGGCCCACACCACCGAACTGATGACGGCGTTCAGGCCCGGGGCGTCGCCGCCGCCGGTGCTGATGGCGATGCGTCGGATGGGTGGATTCATGCGGGCTCTCCTCGTACTTCTTCATGGGCAAGACAGGCAGGATATGCCGCTTCCCGCCTCGACCGTTCAGTTGTACCCCACCTCGCGCTGATGGCGTATCGCATGCACGATGGCCACGTCCAGGGTCTCGACATAGTCGTACAGCGCCACATAGCCCGTGCTGCCGCGGGAAATCACCAGTTCGCGGAACCCGTGATTCACGGTGCGGCCGATACAGGGATGCTCTTGCAGGATGTCCAGCGCCTGGGTGATGAGGCGCACCGTCTCCTCTGCATGTTCAGGAGCGACTTGCAGCAGGAAGTCCACCAGCCTCTCCAGATCATCCGCGGCCGCTTCGGACAGCAGCCATTGCGTCATGGGCGCGCCTTGCGTGCCGGTAGCACGCGTGCGGCGGGGCGCCTGGCCGTTTGCCCTTGCGCTTTCTTGAGCAGGTAGTCCGAAAAGGTCTGGCCGTCCAGCACCCGGCCCGAGTGCGCCAGTCGGGCACGCGAGGCCAGCGCTGCCTGCTCCATGGCCGCCACACCTTCCGTCCGCGCCAAGGCGGACTCGATGGCGGACACCATGAAAGCATGCGCGGTCGTGTGCTCCGCTTCCGCAACCCGGCTCAGGCGCTCACGGGTGGCGGTGGGCAATTTGACGGACAGGGTAGACATGGGGAGGCCTCGGAAAAGATGGTGACACCATGGTAACACCACACAAAAGGCTTGTCCCTGCGTTTTCAAGCGACATGGTCTGCGCACGCGCTAGCAAGTTCATGTGCATCGGATCTGTTATGCCCCGCTCCTCGGGCACCAGGGCCCGAGGAACTGACACTGTAGATGTCAAATGTAAGGCCGTAAGGCCGGGCCCCGGCCCTCCAGGGCCGGTGCTGAACTTCGCCAACTGGCCCAGGGCATGGGCGTGCACGCGGTGCGCGCCACCGCCGCCGAGGAGTTCACGCGCGCGCTGGAGCAGGCCCCAAATGCAAAACCACAGCGGACACCCAGCGCCAGGTGCTTATGACTTCGGCCCGCTCTTTGCTTGCTCCGACCGGCGCTGCTTTGGCGCTGTTGGAGCCCCCTGCCTGGGCAACCATTAACGGCGTGCTCGATCCTGTGCCCGTGGAAGCGCTAACGCTGGCGCCCGCCAAGATAGCGCACAGGCTCAGTAGTGCTGATGCAAAAAGTTTCAAGACGGCCTCCGAATCTCAGGCGCAGGCCTCACCGGGTTCGTGGCCGCAGGACGGCACAGCAGCAGCCTCGGTCGCGACGGGGGCGCCGTCCCTGAAGGTCTCGGTCGCGGTGTCGTAGCCCTTTTCCTGCAGGTAGCTCACCAGGCCGGCGTCCATGCTGTTGGCGTGCCCGGGAAACCATTCGACCAGGGCCTCGATCATGCTGTCGATGTAGGCCATCTCGCCATTCAGCGCGCGGCGTTCGACTTCCTTCATCACTTCCAGCACGCTGGTGTGCTGACCGAAGTGGCAGAAGTCGGGCTGGATGCCGCAGGCGAGCATCCAGCGCTCTTCCTGCGCGAAGTGCTCGACGGTGTGCGCGAGCAGTTGCTGGTAGACCGGCAGCTTCTGCTCAGTCGCGGCGGCCGTGGTGGCGTTGACCAGGTCCACGAACTCCCGGTGGGTGTGGTCGGTGCGGGCATCGCCGAGCAACAGCTCGTCGCTCCAGCTCAGGGTGTGGGTGGCGGACATGGTCATTCCTTCTCGGGCCGGATCGGCATGTCGGCAAGGGCCCCGGGCCTGGCGCTGAACGCGTGCCGACGCGCTGCATGGCCGGGGCCGCAGGCCTCCGGCCGGGTGAGGGCATGGGACGGGGGGCGAGCTTGCCGGATTTGGTTCCGGATCATAGCCCAGCCCCGGATTTCAGAGTCGGCGCCGGCGGGGCACCACACCGAGCTGCACGGTCTGTTGCAAGGTCGTGGCCCCCAGCTGCAGGGCCTGGCGCGGCGGCTCGACCAGCAGCTCCGGATGCCAGACGCGCAGCTCGACCTTGCCGGCCGGCAGGCCGTCGAAGCGGGCGTGGCCGCTCTCGTCGGTCTTGAGCGTCCAGGCGGAGTCGCTCACGAAAACATGCCCGCGCATGGAGCCGTGCAGATGGCAGCCCAGCAGCACGACACCGGGTTTGTCCAGCACCAGCTCCATGGCGGCCGGCGGCTGCCCGGCCGGGCGGCCCGCCAGGCGGAACTCGAAACCCGGGGGTGCATTCGGGTCCAGCGCGGCCAGCCCGGTGGCCAGCGTGCCGCGCACATGGTGGTCCCAGCGGTCGAGGTTGGCAAAACGCAGGCGTGTGCCCGGCACCACCACGGTCAGGGCCGGCACGAAACGCATGCGCTCCTGCTCGATCAGCACGGGGCCGGGTGGCGCCGGCGACGCGGGCGCTGCCTGCCCGACCGGGTAGAGCACCACCACGGCATCGGGCAGGGGCTTGCCGTCCCGGTCCTGCACCTGGACGTGCAGGCCGGCAGCCTGCGCGGCCCAGCAGGCCAGCTGTGTGGTGGCAATGCAGAGGAATCTGCGCATCTCAGTGCTCCGTGATGACGTCGCGGTGCATGGGCGCCAGCAGGGCCAGCAGGCGGTTCTGCTGCGCGTAGGGGATGCCCCTGGCGTCCATGGCCGCCTGCAGGTCTTCCACCAGGGCGTGGAACTCATGCTTGCGGATGCCCATGTCGGCATGCGCGGACTTCATGTCCGCACCCTCGTATTTGCAGGGGCCGCCGCTGAGCTGGCAGAACTGGTCGCTCAGGCTGGCCTTGAGGGTCTGGGCATTGGTGTCCTTGAAGTGATGCTTGATGCGCACATCCTGCAGGACGCGCCCGACAAACTCGTCCATGAGGGCGGTGATGCCGGCTTTCTGGCCCAGCGCCTGGTACAGCGTATCGGATGCGGGCAGGGTCTGGGCTTGCGCACCCAGCAGGCCGCCCAGGAACAGGCAGCAGGTGTAGAGGAATTTTTTCATGAAGGATCTCCGTGGGTTGAGTCAGTGCGCACCGTGGTTCAGAAGGCGACCTGACCGGACAGGTAGTAGCCGGTCTGGCGACGGCCTTGCGTGATGCCGGGCACGATGCGACCCAGGTCCACGTACGCCAGGGTCAGCGACAAGTGCTTGCTCGGCGCCCAGGCCACGAAGAGATCCTTCCAGTCGTCCTCGGCCAGGCCATCGCCCAGGCCCGAGGCCGCCCCCAGGGCTTCGAGGTTGTTGGGTTTCTTGCGGTACTCGGCCCCGATCGCCAGATTCTTTTTCAGCAGGTAGGCGGCCGAGATTTCCGTTTGCAGGCTGCGGCTGCTGCTGCCGGGGGATTTGCCGCCAAAGCCGAGCAGGCCGTTCTGGTTGGCATTGGTGGAGCGCAGGGTGGCGTTGAGCAGCAGGCTTTGGGCCAGCACCAGCTTGGTGGCATTGACATACACATCGGTCCCGCTGTTTTGCACGCCCAGGAAATCGAAGACGGACTGCAAGGAACCGGGGCGGACCTGCTTGTGTTCCAGGCCCACCGCGATCTGCGGCATCCAGCTGTCGCTGTCGAGGATGGCGTCGCCTGCGACCTTGACCTTCAGGCCGAGCACATCCATCTGGATGTGCTGGCCCGGCGTCACGCCGAAGGCGGCCACGCCGTTGAGGGCGATGGTGGGCGAGGCATCAAAATCCTGCCGGGCCAGGGACAGTTCGACACGGTCTTTCAGGCCGATGGCCACGCCGTAGCTGTTGAGGCTGTAGTCCTGGGTGCTGGCGCGCGTGAGGTAGCTGCTGACACCGATCTCGCCTTCTGTGGCGTTGGTGCCGATGACGGCCCAGGGCGTCAAGCCACCACCGGCCGAGCCGGTGATGGAGCTGACACCGCCCGTGAGCAGGAGTTTGCCGGTGTCGGCCTGGGCCAGGATGGTGGTGCAAGCCAGGCAGGAGAGCGTGGCGTACCGGAAGAGTTTATTCATCAGGGTGGCTCCTAGTAGAGGTACAGACCAGCTGGCCTGCCTACCGGATACGCAGCCCGGCAGCGATTGGATTCAAAAAAAGCAAAAATATTTTCAGTCACCAGACCTGGCACGAAAACGTGCCGGACCTGGTCCCTGGGTGCAACGCCAGACAAGTCCGTTCGCGTTGCGCTTGTCGAAACGCATCCCTTGCAAATCAACAGCTTGCAGATGCCTTCGACAGGCTCAGGCCGAACGGAGGGACTTGTTCAGCACATTCCTACAGCATGCGCTGGATCAGGCTGCCCTTGAACAGCACGGGGCCGGTGGGCCCGCCCGCGCCGGGCACGCCGCCCAGCGGCTCCAGGCTGATCGCCAGCGTGGGCACTTCGCGCACATCCGACTCACCCGCGGTGAGCTTGACCAGCGGCCCCTGCCCCAGCACCCCCAGCGAGCGCGGCGCACCGGCCGGCGGCAGGGCCCAGAGCTGCAGGGATTTGTCACGGCCTTCCTGGAAGCCGCCCACACGCTGCAGGACCAGGGTGTTGTTCCTGGGATCGAAGGTCACCAGCATGGAGGCCGCCGACCGGTCGTCGGCCAGGACCGCCACATACTGGATCTGCGGGGCCGCCTGCAGCTGCTGGCGCAGTTCGGCGATTTGCGCACCAGACTGCGCGCGCAGGCCCTCGTTGACCTGCAGGCCCACCGCCACGGCCGTCACGGTGGCGGCCACGCCCGCTGCGGCAATGCCGCGCCAGACCAGCAGGCTTTGCCACCAGCCGGGGCTGGCCGAAGGTGTCGTGCCGGGCGATGCCTGCGCCCGGACCTGCAACAGGTTCTGGATGCGGATCCAGACATAGGGCGGCGGTTCGATCGCCGGCTGCAACTCGGTCAGACCGGCCAGGCGGCCCTGCCAATGCTGGCAGGCCAGCTGGACGGCGGGCTGCTGCCGCGCCAGGGTCTCGAAGCGGCGGCGGGCGCCGCCACGCAGCGTGCCCAGGGCGTAGCTGGCCGCCAGGCGGTCCAGCAGTTCGGGATGATCATGCAATCTCATGGTCGCATCTCAGTGGGTGGCGGCCATGCAGCCGCGCAATTGGTTCAGACCGCGACGGATCCAGGTCTTGACCGTGCCCAGCGGCAGGCGCAGCTGTTCGGCCAGCTCATGGTGGCTGAGATCGCGCAGATAGGCCAGGCCGAGCACTTGGCGCTGGCCGTTCTCCAGCTGCTGCAGGCAACGGTGCAAGGCGCGCGCCTGCTGGCTGGCGTGGACCTGGTCCATGGGATTGGGCGCATCCCCCTCCAGGGTCTCGGCCAGGGTTTCGTCGAGCTCCTCGGTGCTGCCGGCCCGCTCGGCCGTGCGCCGCCGCAAGAGGTCCAGGGCACGGCTGCGCACGATCAGGCCCATCCACGCCATCGGGGGGCTCAGGCTGGCGCGGTAATCACCGGCCGAGCGCCAGATGTAGAGATAGCTCTCCTGCACCACATCTTCAGCCCACTCCTTGTGGCGCAGCACCCGCATGGCCAGGCCGAACAGCAGGGGGGAGGTGCGAGCGTAAAGCGACTTCAGCGCTGCCGCATCCTGACGAGCGACCTGGTCGAGCAAGGCCGTCAATTCCAAATCCTGGTCATCAAGCATCATGACGCGATTGTGCTTGATCGGGACGCAGCCCGCAGATCGGCGCGTCAACCTGGGTGAGGCAGGACATACAAGAAGCATGCAGGGAGTACGGGGCGGAGCGGCCGGCGGATTCAGACCGGGCCCATGCCCCGGCAAAGACAGGGGGCTTTTGAATCCGGACGCGACGGCAGCGCGTATTCGAAGTGTCGGCTCAGCTTGTGCCGATGCCGGTCTGACCGGCCCCTCCATTCTTGAACCCAGCAAGGAAACCATCATGACTTCCAAGATTGACCTCACCCCCCTGCCCAGCGCTGCGCGCCGCTCCTTCATGAGCCGCACCGGCACCCTGTCCGCCGTGGCCGTGGCCATGCTCGCAGGCCGGGAAGCGCTGGCCCAGGGCATGGGGGGCGATACCACCGGTGATCTTCAGATCCTCAATGTGGCCCTCGGCCTGGAACATGAAGCCATCAACGCCTACCAGCTGGGCGCCACCAGCGGCCTGCTGCAAAAGCCGGTGCTGGACGTGGCCGTGCAATTCCAGGGACATCACATGGCGCACCGCGACGCCTTGATCGCCACCATCCTCAAGCTCGGCGGCAAACCGGTGATGGAGCTGAAACTGGACGACTACGCCCGGGCACTCAAGGCCCACACCTTGAAAAACCAGGCCGATGTGCTGGGCCTGGCCGCGCGGCTGGAGCTGGGCGCGATCAACGCCTACCTGGGTGTCATCCCCGCCTTCGGCAGCAAGGATCTGGGCAAAGTGGCCGCGCGCCTGGCCGCCGACGAGACCATGCACTACACCGTGCTGACGCAGGCCCTGGGCCGCGCCCTGCCGGCCGGCGCCCTGAGCTTCGGCGCCTGAGTTTCATCTCCTCTTCACCCCGGATGCAAGGAAAGATGACCATGACCACCCGCACTCTCACGGCCCTGGCGGCCGCCTCCCTGCTGTCGGCCTGCGCCATGTCGGGCGGCATGTCCATGTCCGGCTCGGCACAGACCGGTGTCCCCGATGCCGTGCGTGTCCCTGCCGGCCACAGCGTCGTGCTGGAGACCGTGGGCAGTGGCGAGATCACCTACGATTGCCGCGCCAAAAAGGACATGGCTGGCGCCTTCGAATGGGTTTTCATCGGCCCCGATGCCCGCCTGATGGACCGCAGCGGCAAGGCCGTGGGCCGTTACTACGGCCCGCCCGCCACCTGGGAAAGCAACGATGGCTCGCGCATCACCGGCGCCCAGCTCGCCGTCGCGCCCGGCGGTGAAGGCAACATTCCGCTGCAGCTGGTCAAGGCCAACCCGGCCATGGGCATGGGCGCCATGCAGGGTGTGAGCCATGTCCAGCGCCTGGCCACCCGGGGTGGTGTGGCGCCGGCCATGGCCTGCGGCGCGGGCAACGCCGGTCAGAAGTCGGTGGTGAAGTACCAGGCCGACTACATCTTCTGGCGCGCGAACTGAGCGCCAGTGAGGGCGTGGCTCAGGCGAGCCGCGCCCGGTGGCGCTCGATCTGCGCCCGCACCTGGACCGGCGCGGTGCCGCCCAGGGTGTGGCGCGCATTGAGCGAGCCGCGCAGCGAGAGTACGTCGTACACGTCTTTCTCGATGCTCCTGTTGAACTGCTGCAGAACGGTCAGCGGCAGCTCGGACAAGTCGCAGGCGTGGCTGATGGCGGCCTTGACCGCGTGCGCCACGGTCTCGTGCGCATCGCGGAACGGCAGGCCCTTCTTGACCAGGTAGTCGGCCAGGTCGGTGGCGGTGGCATAGCCCTTGAGCGCGGCCTGCTCCATCGCTTGCGCGTTGACCGTGATGCCGCCTTCGAGCTTGCCCGTTTCAGGATTCAACTGACCGCCCACCATCTCGGTGAAGATGCGCAGCGTGTCCTTCAGGGTGTCCACCGTGTCGAACAGCGGCTCCTTGTCTTCCTGGTTGTCCTTGTTGTAGGCCAGGGGCTGGCCCTTCATGAGGGTGATCAGACCCATGAGGTGGCCCACCACGCGACCGGTCTTGCCGCGTGCGAGTTCGGGCACGTCGGGGTTTTTCTTCTGCGGCATGATGGAAGAGCCGGTGGTGAAGCGGTCCGCTATTCTGATGAAACCGAAGTTCTGGCTCATCCAGAGGATCAGCTCCTCGCTCAGGCGGCTGATGTGCACCATGACCAGGGAGGCGGCCGCCGCGAACTCGATGGCGAAGTCCCGGTCGCTCACGGCGTCCAGGCTGTTCTGGCAGACCCCGTCCATGCCCAGGGTTGTCGCCACGCGCTCGCGGTCCAGCGGGTAGCTGGTGCCCGCCAGTGCCGCGCTGCCCAGGGGCAGGCGGTTGACCCGCTTGCGCACGTCGGCCATGCGCTCGGCGTCGCGCGCGAACATCTCCACATAGGCCAGCATGTGGTGGCCGAAACTCACGGGCTGGGCCACCTGCAGGTGGGTGAAGCCGGGCAGGATCACCTCCACGTTCTGCTCGGCCACGGTCACCAGGGCTTTCTGCAGGTCCACCAGCAGATTGCCGATGAGGTCGATCTCGGTGCGCAGCCACAGGCGCACGTCGGTGGCGACCTGGTCGTTGCGGCTGCGGCCGGTGTGCAGGCGCTTGCCGGCGTCGCCCACCAGCTGGGTCAGGCGCGCCTCGATGTTGAGGTGCACGTCTTCCAGGTCGAGCTTCCACTCGAACTTGCCGCTCTCGATCTCGGCGATGATCCGGGCCATGCCGTCGCGGATGGCGGCCAGGTCGGCCGCAGCGATGATGCCCTGCGCCGCCAGCATCTCGGCATGGGCCAGGCTGCCCGTGATGTCGGCCTGCCACAGGCGCTTGTCGAAAAAGACGCTGGCCGTGTAGCGTTTGACCAGATCGCTCATGGGCTCGGAGAACAGCGCCGACCAGGCTTGGGATTTCTTGTCGAGTTGGTTTTGGGACATGGCTGGCGGGCGTATAAGAGCAAGGTGGGCAAGGCTGGCGTGATGGCCATTGTGCGACCACGGTCATTTCACCAATAATGGGGGCGGCCCCAGGGCCGATTCCCATCATCCATGAAAGACACCCAGATTTTATCGGCCTTCCAGGAACTGGCCCCGGAAAGCACGGCCAGCGCCGCGCCGACCGTGCTCCTGTACGACGCCTGCCAGGTGGGTGTGGCCCTGCGTGCCGTGCTTTTCGTGGAGGCCGTGGTGGCCGTGGGCGCCATGTATGGCACCGGCACGGCGCTGGACTGGATCGTGCGCCTGGCCCTGCTGACCGGCAGTGCCCTGCCCGCCACGGTGTTCTGGCTGGTCCTGGCCTGCCTGTTCAAGCGCCCGCTGGGGCGCCTGCCGCGCCCGGCCCAGTACGCCACCGGTGTGCTGCTGGGCGCACTGGCCGGCCTCTATGGCTGCAGCATGCTCACGCTGGCCGGCCTGCTCAGCCCCGCCCCCTGGGTGGCCAGCGCCAGCAGCGGCGCCCTGCTGGCCGGCGTGCTGGTGGCCGTGCTGGCCCTGCGCGCGCGCGGCCGCACCCCGGCCGACACGGCGGCGCGCCTGTCCGAACTGCAGTCACGCATCCGGCCGCATTTCCTTTTCAACACGCTCAACAGCGCCATCGCCCTGGTGCGCGCCGAACCGGCCAAGGCCGAGGCCCTGCTCGAAGACCTGAGCGACCTGTTCCGTCATGCCCTGGTGGACCAGGGCGAATCGGTCACGCTGGCCGACGAAATCGCACTGGCGCGGCGTTACCTGGACATCGAGCAGGTGCGCTTCGGCGAGCGCCTGCAGCTCGAGTGGGCGCTCGACCCCTGGGCCGAGGAGGCCCGCCTGCCCCCCCTGCTGCTGCAGCCCCTGCTGGAAAACGCCGTGCGCCATGGTGTGGAGCCCAGCCCCAGCGGGGCGCAGGTGCGCATCTCCACCCAGCGGCGCGGCTCCACCGTGGTGATCAAGATCACCAACACCGTGCCGGCCGGCCCGGGCCCGCACGGCCACGGCGTGGCCCTGGGCAATGTGCGCGACCGCCTGCGCCTGCTGCACGACGTGCAGTGCAGCTTCCACACCGTGCACAAGGACGGCATCTACCAGGTGCGCATGGAGGTGCCGGCATGAAAACCGCAGTACACAGCACCGGAGGAGGCCCATGAGCATGGGTCTGCGCACCCTCATCGTCGACGACGAGTCGCTGGCCCGCAGCCGCCTGCGCACCCTGCTGGGCGACTGCAAGACGCCGCTGATCAGCGTCGAGGGCGAGGCCGCCAACGCCACCCAGGCCATCGAGCTGCTGCGCCGCCAGCCCTATGACCTGGCCCTGCTGGACATCCACATGCCCGGGGCCGACGGCCTGACCCTGGCCCAGACCCTGCGCGGCCTGCCACAGCCGCCGGCCGTGATCTTCGTGACCGCGCACGCCGAACACGCGGTGCAGGCCTTCGAGCTGGAGGCCGTGGACTACCTGACCAAACCCGTGCGTCTGGAACGCCTGCAGCAGGCCCTGCAGAAGGTGGAACGGCTGTTGCGTGGCCGACCCGATGCCGCTGCGACCACACCCGAAGAAGTGCTGCTGATCCAGGAGCGCGGACGCACCGAGCGCGTGCCCCTGGCCGAGGTGCTGTACTTCAAGGCCGAGCTCAAATACATCACGGTGCGCACGGCGGGCAAGACCTACATCCTGGACGGGGCCTTGAGCGAGCTGGAAGAAAAATACAATGCCCGCTTCATGCGTGTGCACCGCAACGCCCTGGTGGCCCGCCGGGCCGTGCGGGCTCTGGAAAAACACTACGATCCGGAAGAGGGTGAGGGCTGGGCCGTGCGCCTGAGCGGCACCGACGAACTGCTTGCCGTCTCGCGCCGCCAGCTTGCTGCCGTGCGCGAAGCCATCGCTTCCAACTGAGACCCACGCTCACGAAAGGACCTCCCCATGATGGAACTGCTGACGGACCCCCAGGCCTGGATCGCCTTCGCCACCCTGACCACGCTGGAGCTGGTGCTGGGCATCGACAACATCATCTTCATCTCCATCCTGGTCGACAAGCTCCCCCCTGACAAGCAGGTGCTGGCGCGCCGGCTGGGCCTGTTCATGGCCATGTTCATGCGCATCGGGCTCCTGCTGGTGCTGTCCTGGATCATCGGCCTGGTGGCGCCGCTGTTCACCGTGCTGAACCAGGAGATCTCCGGGCGCGACCTGATCCTGATCGCCGGCGGCCTGTTCCTGATCTGGAAAAGCACCGGCGAGATCCACCAGTCGCTCGAGGGCGAAGAGGGCCATGCCTCGGGCGCGGTGCGGGCCACCTTTGCGGCCGTGATCCTGCAGATCATGATCGTTGATCTGGTGTTCTCACTCGATTCCATCATCACCGCCGTGGGCATGGTGGACGAACTCGCCGTCATGATTGCCGCGGTGATCGCCTCCGTTGCCTTGATGATGGTGTTCGCCGGCGCCATCGGGCGTTTTGTGTCGGAGCACCCGAGCATCAAGATGCTGGCCCTGTCCTTCCTGGTCGTGGTCGGCGTGGTGCTCATCGCCGAAGGTTTCGACCACCACGTGCCCAAGGGCTACGTCTACTTCGCCATGGCCTTCTCGCTGGGTGTGGAGATGCTCAACATCCGCATGCGCAAGCGCTCGGCCAAGCCGGTGCAGTTGCACACCGAGTACACGCGCAAACCTTGAGGGCTGGCATTTACTGACGGATCACGTCGGCGCCGGCCGGCGGCCTGAAGCGGAATGTCTCCGCCGGCAGGTTCACATTGAGCTGCACACGGCTGAAGGTCAGCAAGGAACGCTGGCCGAAGTTGTCGACGATCTCCAGCGCGGCCAGCTCGGCCGTCTTTTTGCCGCCCGACTCGACCTCGCGCAGGCCCACGCGCACGGTCTGAACCTGGCCGTCGCGCGCACGCGGCGTGGCCAGCACCCACTGCAGGCCATCGCGCTCGGGCCCGTTGGCCAGCTGGTAGTCGGCCTGCAGGGCGCGCAGATCGGGGGCGGCGGCGATCAGCGCCGCCGGCGTGCTGCCCAGGGCGCTGGCCTGCGCGCGCGCCGTGACCTGGTTCAGGTCCACGTCATGCAGCCACAGGGTCTGGCCATCGGCCACGATGGTCTGGGCCAGGGGCTTGCCATAGACAAAACGGAAACGCCCGGGGCGCTGGAACTCGAAACTGCCGTTGGAGATGCGCGTGCGGGCCACCTGGCCCTCGCGTGGGGGCGCCGTCACCACCTGGGTGAAATCGGCGCGGCCGCTGCTGGCGGTCTTGAGGAAGAGTTCAAGCGCACTCAGGCCGTCGGCGCGAGCCACCATGGCACAGGAAGCTATCGAAAAAATAGCAAACAGTTTTTTCATGTGAATCATTCGGCGCCCGCCGGCACCAGGATGTCGCGCTGGCCGTTGGTGCTCATGGCGCTGACCAGGCCGGCCTTCTCCATGTCTTCCACCAGGCGCGCCGCGCGGTTGTAGCCGATCTTGAGGTGGCGCTGCACCAGGGAGATGCTGGCCTTGCGGTTCTTCAGGACGATTTCCACGGCCTGGTCGTACATGGGATCCTTCTCGCCGGCAGGGCCGCCCTCGCCCGGGGGGCCGTCCTCGCCGTCGACCGTGCCACCTTCGAGCACACCCTCGATGTAGTCGGGCTCACCCTGACTCTTGAGGTAGCTCACGACGCGGTGCACTTCATCGTCGCTGACAAAGGCGCCGTGCACGCGGATGGGCAGGCCCGTACCGCTGGCCATGTAGAGCATGTCGCCCATGCCCAGCAGGGCCTCGGCGCCCATCTGGTCGAGGATGGTGCGGCTGTCGATCTTGCTGGACACCTGGAAAGCGATGCGGGTGGGGATGTTGGCCTTGATCAGGCCGGTGATCACGTCCACGCTGGGGCGCTGGGTGGCCAGGATCAGGTGGATGCCGGCCGCACGGGCCTTCTGCGCCAGGCGGGCGATCAGCTCCTCGATCTTCTTGCCCACCACCATCATCAGGTCGGCCAGCTCGTCGATGACCACCACGATGTGCGGCAGGCGCTCCAGCGGCTCGGGGCTCTCGGGCGTGAGGCTGAAGGGGTTGTAGAGGAACTGCCCCTTGGCCTTGGCTTCGTCGATCTTGTGGTTGTAACCGGCCAGGTTGCGTACGCCCAGCTTGCTCATGAGCTTGTAACGGCGCTCCATCTCGGCCACGCACCAGTTCAGGCCGTGGGCCGCCTGCTTCATGTCGGTGACCACGGGCGCCAGCAGGTGCGGGATGCCTTCGTAGACCGACATTTCCAGCATCTTGGGGTCGATCATGAGCAGGCGCACGTCGCGCGCCTCGGCCTTGTAGAGCAGGCTCAGGATCATGGCGTTGATGCCGACCGACTTGCCCGAGCCCGTGGTGCCGGCCACCAGCACGTGCGGCATCCTGGCCAGATCGGCCACCACGGGGTTGCCCACAATGTCCTTGCCCAGGCCCATGGTCAGCATGGACTTGGCCTCGTTGTAGACCTGCGAGCCCAGGATCTCGGACAGGCGGATGGACTGGCGCTTGGCGTTGGGCAGTTCCAGCGCCATGGTGGTCTTGCCCGGAATGGTCTCGACGACGCGGATGGACACCAGGCTCAGCGAACGCGCCAGGTCCTTGGCCAGGCCCACGATCTGCGAGCCCTTCACTCCGATGGCCGGCTCGATCTCGTAGCGCGTGATCACGGGGCCGGGCTGGGCCAGCACCACCCGCACCTCGACACCGAAATCCTTGAGCCGCTTCTCGATCATGCGGCTGGTCATCTCCAGCGTCTCGGGAGCGACGGTTTCCTGCCGTGTCTGCGCGCCGTCCAGCAGGTCCACCTGCGGCAGCTTGGAATCGGGCATGTCGCTGAACAGGGGCTTCTGGCGCTCCTTGGCCACGCGCGTGCTCTGCGGCACCTCGACCAGCACGGGCTCGATCAGCACGGGCGGTGCATGGTGCTCGATGGTCTCCTCGCGCTCCCCCAGCACACCCTCTTCGCGCTCGCGCGCGGCCTGCTGGCCCAGGGCCAGGTCCTGCGCCATCTCGCGACGCGCGCGGCGTGATTCGATGAAGTCCTGCAAGCCGCCACCGATACGTTCGGCCACATGGCCCCAGGAAAAGCGGAACACCAGGGCCACGGCCAGCACCCACAGGCCAATGGCCAGCAGGGCCGAACCCGTGACACCGAGCCAGCGTGCCGCCAGCGGCCCCACCAGATAACCCAGCACACCACCGGCGTGGCCGGGCAAGCGCGGCTCCAGGCTGTAGAAGCGCGACCATTCGATCGTTGTGCTGGCCAGCATCAGCAGCAGCAGGCCGACCCAGAAACTCGTACGGCTGGCCACAAAACGCGCCAGCAAGGAAGGCGCAGCGGCAGGCTCTGCCTCCGGCAATTCGTGGGCACGC
This sequence comes from Curvibacter fontanus, assembly GCF_054780335.1. Lineage (NCBI taxonomy): Bacteria > Pseudomonadati > Pseudomonadota > Betaproteobacteria > Burkholderiales > Comamonadaceae > Curvibacter > Curvibacter fontanus. The sequence goes on along the minus strand of NZ_BAAGWN010000016.1, from coordinate 82,507 downwards.
AGCCAGCGCGCCAGCGCCGAGAGCCAGCCGCGCACGGCGGCGGCAAAACACCACCAGACCGAGAAACCGAAAAGGTAGTAGCTGGCATCGGCGATCCAGGCGCCGAGCTGGCCACCCCGGTTGCGCACCGGCGCACCGTCTCCCGAGGTGGACCCCGCAGCGTCGAGCAGGTTGTGGCTGGCCAGGACCAGCAGCCAGTAGACCAGCAGCACCAGGCTGACAAAGAGCAGCAGCTCACCGGCAAACCGGCCGCGGCGGGCAGGCGCTGCGGCGCCGGAGTCTTTGGAATTGAGCGTGTGAAGTCGGTAGGTCATGTAGGCAGACAAGGGGGCGTCTTCACCTGGGGTGAAACGCCACATTCAGCGCGGCTTGGCGCGGCGTTCCTTGACGTGCATGGCGCCGCCTTCGAGCGGGGTCACGAAGCCCTGCTCCTCGAAATCCTTCATGACACGGCTGACCATCTCGCGCGAGGCGCCGACCATCTTGGCGATGTCCTGGCGAGAAAGCTTGTCGCGAATGATCATGTCGCCCGCCGGAGCAGCCTTGGCCGCATCGAGCAGCACATTGGCCACGCGGCCGTAGACGCTCATCAGCGCCAGCGAGCCGATCTTGCGATCGGCATGGCGCAGGCGCTGCACCAGGCCGCGCATGATGCCGTAGGCCATGGGCGCGCTTTCGGCCAGGCTGCGCAGGAATTCGGTGCGGCCCAGTTCCAGCACGTCGGTCTTGGTCTCGGCCTCGACCGAGGCGGAATGCACGTCGTTGTCGATCAGGCTCATTTCGCCGAAGTAGTCGCCCGTCTGCAGGGTGGCCAGGATGACTTCGCGCCCGTTGCCGGTGTCCGTCATGAGCACACGCGCGCGACCCGAGAGAATGATGGACAGGGCGTCGGACTTCTGGCCCTGCGCCACCACGCGCTCGCCGCGCTTGACGCGCCGTTTCACCACGGCTGCCGCCAGCGCTTGCAACTGCTGATCCGACAGCATGGAAAACAGCGGAACCCGGCGCAACAAATCCTGATTGGTCAGCATTGACATAAAGCGGCCATTCTGCGCGTGCGTTGATCAGTTCTTACAATGGCTGGGCGGGCTCAGGGAGCCCCCCCGACCGCGGCACGTTACGCGGCACTATTGATTATTGACCAAAAGATTCACGAAAAAACCAAGGTTTCCAGAATGTCGCAGAACAAACACGCCAAGGTCCTGATCCTGGGCTCCGGCCCGGCCGGCTACACCGCCGCCGTCTACGCAGCCCGCGCCAATCTCAACCCGGTGCTGGTCACCGGCATGGCCCAGGGCGGCCAGCTCATGACCACCACCGAGGTCGACAACTGGCCGGCCGACTCCGACGGCGTGCAGGGCCCGGAGCTGATGCAGCGATTCCAGGCCCATGCCGAACGTTTCAAGACGGAGATGGTGTTCGACCACATCAACAAAGTCGATTTCAGCAAGCGCCCCTTTACGCTCACCGGTGACAGCGGCATCTACACCTGCGATTCGCTCATCATCGCCACCGGCGCCTCAGCCAAGTACCTGGGCCTGCCCTCCGAGACGGCCTTCATGGGCCGCGGCGTTTCCGGCTGCGCCACCTGCGACGGCTTCTTCTACCGAGACCAGGTCTGCTGCGTGGTCGGCGGCGGCAACACCGCCGTGGAAGAAGCGCTCTACCTCTCCAATATCGCCAGCAAGGTCTACCTGGTGCATCGCCGCGACAAGTTCAAGGCCGAACCCATCCTGGTCGACAAGGTCATGGAGAAGGTCAAGGCCGGCAAGATCGTGCTCAAGACCTTCCGGACCCTGGACGAGGTACTGGGCGATGCCAGCGGCGTGACCGGCATCCGCCTCAAGAGCACCGTCGACGGCAGCACCGAGGACCTGGAGCTCAAGGGCTGCTTCATCGCCATCGGCCACGCCCCCAACACCGAGATCTTCCATGGCCAGCTGGCCATGGAAAACGGCTACATCGTCACCCAGGGCGGCCTCAAGGGTTTTGCCACCCAGACCTCGGTGCCCGGCGTCTTCGCCGCCGGCGACGTGCAGGACCATGTCTACCGCCAGGCCATCACCAGCGCCGGCACCGGCTGCATGGCCGCCCTGGATGCCCAGCGGTATCTGGAGCAGGAGGCGTAAGCCCCCTGCCACCCCAGGCTCCGCTCCCTACGTTCGCTACGCCACCCCCTCCTGCTTCGCGGAGGGGCGCACCCAGCAGCCCGGCAAAGCCGGTTCTGCGGGTGCCCTGGAACAGGGCCGGCGCTGCGCGCGACCTTGGCCTCCGGAATTTAGCTATAATCGCAGGCTTTGCTGGGCTTTCTGGTTCAGCATGGGTTACCGCCACCCTTTCTGGCGAGGTGAAGCGCTCACGTCAGTGACCGCTGTTTAACGGAGTGTCCTCATGGCACGCGTATGTGAAGTGACGGGCAAGGGCCCGATGGTCGGGAACAATGTTTCCCACGCCAACAACAAAACCAAGCGCCGGTTCCTGCCGAACCTGCAATACCGTCGTTTCTGGGTCGAGACCGAAAACCGCTGGGTCCGTCTGCGCGTTTCCGGCGCCGCCCTGCGTCTGATCGACAAGAATGGCATCGACTCCGTGCTCGCCGACCTGCGCGCACGTGGCCAAGCTTAAGGAGCTGAATCATGGCAACCAAAGGCGGACGCGAAAAAATCAAGCTGGAATCCACGGCCGGCACCGGTCACTTCTACACGACCAGCAAGAACAAGAAGACCATGCCCGAGAAAATGGCGATCATGAAGTTTGATCCCAAGGCTCGCAAGCACGTGGAATACAAGGAAACCAAGCTGAAGTGATTCAGCCCGGCTCCTGAAAAAAGGCCCGCTTCGTGCGGGCTTTTTGCTTTCTGCCACCAGGACAAGACCCTATCAAGAAGATGGATCAATGATTGTAATGAGAATTATTCTCATTACAATCATTGCAGCGAATGGCCACCACCTTCTGGAGGAACCCGATGTCCTGTCCCCATGACGAGCTGAACCCGCCCTGCCTCGAATCCCTCGTGGCCGGTACCTTTGCGCTCATGACCTGCTGGGCCACGCCCCAGGCCGAGACCGGCGCGCCCAGCAGCCGGCAACGCACGATGATGGCACGCAAGATCGTCTCCAATCTGTTTTTCCTCAAGGGCCATCCCCATGCCAGCCCCGGCCTGCGCCAGGTCATGGCACGTGCGCACGAACGCTGGGTCCTCGTGACCGAATCGGCCGGTGATGCCTCGTTCGTGACCCTGGCCTCGGACCCGCAGGCCGCCCTGCCAGGCGGCCTGCTGCACTGAGCGGGAGCCACGTATGTGCCAACGCCAAGCCACACCGGACGTCCTCCCCCTCGGTCTCACTGCGACTGAGCAGCCCCTGGCCGTACCTGTGCCCAGCAGCGGTTCGCGCCGACGACGCCTGTGGGAACTGGACGGCCACGCCTACTGCCCGGTCGTCGGCGTCTGCCTGCCCCTGCCCCAGTTGCGCCGGCTGGCCGAAAAGGCCCTGGGCAAGCTGGGCCAGTACAGCGACTATGAAGTGCATTGCACCGTCGTGACCGAATGCCGGCGCCGCTCGCCCCTGTCCGAAACCCTGCACAAGGAACTCGAAACCCGCTACGCCCTGGTGCTGCGGGCCGCGCAGCAGCTCAAGAGCACCGAAGCCTTGGGTGTCTGGTGGAATGACTGCCGCGCCGGCGCCGACTGGGCCGGCGCCCTGTGGGCGGCCCTGACCCATCCGCGCTGCGACACCGAACTGGAACAGCGCATCCTGGGTGAAGTCCACATGATGCAGCACCAGGTCGGCATGGCGACACGCGCCGACCTGAGCCGCCTTGAGACCCTGTACGAGGAAAACGCCATCCTGGCGCGCGAACTGGCCGGCGCGCAGGAGCGCAGCCAGCAGCAGACCAGCCACTACAGCGCCAGGCTGGAGCAGCAGCAGGCCGAGACCCTGCGTCTGCGCGCCGAGCTGGTTCGGGCCCAGACCCGTCTGCACCAGCAGGATGAAACGCTGGCACAGCTGCAGGCCAGCGCCCCCGGTCTCGCGGCGCGTCTGGAACTGGCGCAACAGAACCGCTTGCAGGAAGAAGATCTCCAGGCCCAGAAGCGTCTGCTGCAACAGGCCCGACTGGAAGCGCAACAGCAGCGTCAGCGCGCCGAGACTTTGCAGGCCCGACTGGACACCGCCCAGCATGACCACGCTCCCCAGCAAGCGACGCCCGCCGCTGCACCGGACCTGGACAAACGCTCGGTGCTCTGTGTGGGAGGCCGCACGGCCAGCGTGCCGATCTACCGCCAGGTCATCGAGCACACCGGCGCGCGTTTCCTGCACCATGACGGCGGCGCCGAAGACAACAGCAATCTGCTCGACGCCACCCTGGCCGCCGCCGACCTGGTGATCTGCCAGAGCGGCTGTATCAGCCACAACGCCTACTGGCGCGTGAAGGACCACTGCAAGCGCACTGGCAAGCAGTGTGTCTTCATCGAAACCCCGAGCCGCACGGCGCTGGAGCGGGCGCTCAGCGAGATCGATCTGACGGGAAACTGAGGCAGGCTGGCCGGCTCAGACCACCACCGGCTCGGGTTCGAGCCGGATGCCGAATCGCTCGTAGACGCTGGTCTGGATGGCCTTGGCCAGGGTCATGACCTCGCCACCCGTGGCCCCCTGCTCACCGCCGCCGCGGTTGACCAGCACCAGGGCCTGCTTTTCGTAGACGCCGGCCTGGCCTATGGACTTGCCCTTCCAGCCGCAGGCGTCGATCAGCCAGCCAGCGGCCAGCTTCACCGTGCCGTCGTCCAGCAGGTAATGCACAATCTTGGGCTCGCGCGCGATGATGTCGGCGCACTGCTCGGGGCTCACGGTCGGGTTCTTGAAAAAGCTGCCTGCATTGCCGATCACGGCCGGGTCAGGCAGCTTGGCGCGGCGGATCTCGCAGATCCAGTCGAATATTTGGCGCGCCGTCGGGCTGTGCAGACCGGTCTCGGCCATCTTGCGTTCCAGGTCCAGATAACCCAGCACCGGTTTCCAGGCCTTGGGCAGCGCCAGGCGCACCCGGGTGATCAGGGCGCGGCCCGCCAGCCCGAAGCCCGGGGCACGGCCATCCGCCGCATGCTTGAACACCGAATCGCGGTAGGCAAAACCGCACTGCGCGGCGTCCAGCGTGAAGGTTCGGCCGGTTTCCAGGTCGATGGCATCGAGCGAGTCGAAGCGGTCCTGCAGCTCGACGCCGTAGGCGCCAATGTTCTGCACCGGCGCAGCACCCACGGTGCCCGGGATCAGCGCCATGTTCTCCAGCCCGGGCCAGCCCTGGTCCAGCGTCCAGCTCACAAAACCATGCCAGTTCTCGCCGGCTCCGGCCTCGACGATCCAGGCCTTGGGCGTCTCCCCGACCAGACGCCGGCCCGTGATCTCGACCTTGAGCACCACCGGCTTCACGTCCCCGGTCAGCACGATATTGCTGCCTCCACCCAGCACGAATTTGGGCGCCGGGCCCAGGTCGGGATCGGCCAGGAGGGCGCGCACGTCGGCCTCCTGCAACACCCGGACCAGGGTATGGGCCCGGGCGACGATGCGGAAGGTGTTGTACGGCTGGAGCGGGACGTTTTTCTCGACTAACATCGGTCTGATTCTCTCATTGGGCTCAGCCTCAGAAAAATACCGTCATGCCTTCTTTCGACACCGTCTGCGAAGCCGATATGGTCAAGGTCAAAAACGGCGTGGAAAACGCCGCCAAGGAGATCGCCACCCGCTTCGACTTCAAGGGAAGCTCGGCCAGCATCGAGATCAAGGACAAGGAAATCACTGCGCTCGGCGATGCCGACTTCCAGATCGAGCAGATCCTGGAAATCCTGCGCAGCAAGCTGACCAAGCAGGGCGTGGACGTGCGCTTTCTGGACATCGGCGATCTGCAGAAGATCGGCGGCGACAAGGTCAAGAAACTCATCAAGGTGCGCAACGGCATCGAGGCCGAACTGGCCAAGAAGATCCAGCGCCTGATCAAGGACAGCAAGCTCAAGGTGCAGGCCGCCATCCAGGAAGACAAATTGCGCGTCACCGGCGCCAAGCGCGACGATCTGCAGGCCGTGATGGCCCTGTTGCGCAAGGATGTCAGCGACGTGCCCATCAGCTTCAACAACTTCCGCGATTGAGGCCGGCGCCATGAACTGCCGGGTCCTGCTGCTGCTTTGCACCATCGTCGTGATGGGCGCAGCGCGGGCGCAGACCGTGGAACTGTCGGGCATCCTGGGCGGCAAAGCTCTGCTGGTGGTCAACGGCGGGCCGCCCAAGAGCGTGGCCGTGGGCCAGAGCCACCAGGGCGTCAAGGTGATCGCCGCCGAAGCCAACCAGGCCATTGTGGAGGTGAACGGCACGCGCCAGACCCTGCGCCTGGGTCAGGCCCCCTTCAATGCCGATGCCCGGGCCGAAGGCGGCGACCAACGCCGCATTGTCCTGCATGCGGGCGCCAACGGGCACTTCCGCACCGCGGGGCAGATCAACGGACGCACGGTCAATTTCATCGTCGACACCGGCGCCTCGGTGGTGTCGCTCAGCGTCACCGACGCCGACGCCATCGGCCTGCCCTACAAGTCAGGGCAGATGGTGCAGGTCGGCACCGCCAACGGCGTCACCGTGGGCTGGGTGACCAAGCTGGCCACCGTGCGCCTGGGCAGTGTGGACGTCTACGATGTGGAAGCCCTGGTCACCCCGGCCCCCATGCCCTACGTGCTGCTGGGCAACAGCTACCTGACACGCTTCCAGATGACCCGAACCAATGACCAGATGGTGCTGGAGCGCCGGTATTGACGCTGCTGGTATCCTAGGCTTGAACTCCAGAACACGCACCGTGATTGTTCAAAACGAAAACGAGTACGAAGACCTGCTGGGCCTGTGGTCGGACCTGGAGTCCGGCCTGGGCATCCTGCTGGGCAGCCCCCTGAGCGTGCAGGAATTCGAGCAGCGCGTCTGGCAGTACGACCGCTGGATGCAGGCCCTGCTGCAGCGTGATGCCGACGTCGGCCTCTACCTGCTGTTCCAGCTGGCCACCAATTCCTCGGTGGGCTACAGCGCCTCGCACAGCCTGGTCTGCGCCACCCTGAGCCACCTGATCGCCACCGAGCTCAAGCTAGAGCCCAAGGAGCGCGACAGCCTGGTCCACGCTGCGCTGACCATGAACATCGCGATGACCGAGATGCAGGACCAACTGGCCCTGCAGACCGACAAGCTCAGCCCCCCCCAGCTCGAAGCCATCCGCCTGCATGCCCCCAAGGGCGGCCTGATGCTGGCCAACAGCCTGGGCGTGAACGACCCGCTGTGGATCGAGGTGGTGTCTTCGCACCACGACGACTGCACCGAAAAGATCGAGCTGCGCCTGCTGCCCACCCACAAACGGCTGATCCGCATCCTGCGGGTGGTGGACCGCTACGCCGCCATGATCTCGCCGCGCAAGTCACGGGAAGGCCGTAGCGCCACCGAGTCCGTGCGCACCATCATGACCGGCGCCAATGCCTATAACGACGAGATCGGCCATGCGCTGGTGCGCGCCGTGGGCCTGTGCCCACCCGGCACCTATGTGCGCCTGGAGGACAACACGCTGGCCATCGTGATGCGACGCAGCGTGCGCCCCAATCTGCCGCATGTGGCGGTGGTCTCGGGCGCCGATGGCCAGGTGCTGGCGCAGCCGCGCCTGCACCGCACCCTCAGCGGCCGGCCGGTCATCCAGGCGGCGCTCGCGTCCGCGGTGGTGCGCCTGCGCTTGAACCACCACCTGATCCTGCAGCTCGGCGCGCACGCCGCCCAGGCGGGCTGAGCGTACGGCCTCTCAGGGCTTCTTTTTCTGCCCGAGCCGGGTTTCGACGCCACGCGCCAGGCGGCCGATGTTCTCGGCATGGCGGTAGATCAGCAGCAGGGACATCAGGCTGACGGTAAAGAGCACCGCTCCCTCCATGTACCAGGCCAGGCCGTCGCCGAAGATGTAATACAGGGGCGCGAACACGGCCGCCACCAGCGCCGCCAGCGAGGAATAGCGGAAGAAGAGCGCGATGATGACCCAGGTCCCCAGGGTGGCCAGACCCAGGGCCCAATGCACCCCCAGCAGCACGCCGGCTGCCGTCGCCACCCCCTTGCCGCCCTCGAAACGGAAGAACACCGGGTACAGATGACCCAGGAAGGCCCCCAGACCCACCAACGCCACCGTGCCGGCCTCCAGCCCGTAGGGCTTGCCGTACCACTGAACCAGGGCCACAGGCAACCAGCCCTTGGCGCCGTCCAGCAACAGGGTAAGGACAGCGGCTTTCCTCGAACCCGAACGCAGCACATTGGTCGCCCCCGGATTCTTGCTGCCGTAGCTGCGCGGATCGTTCAGACCCATGACGCGGCTGACAATGACTGCAAAGGACAGAGAGCCCAGCAGATAGGCGGCCACAGCGGCCAGGACGGGATAGGTGGCAGACAGGGAATCCAAGGCTCTACTCCTCAAGCGGCCCTGCTCATGGCAGGGGCTGTTTTGATATTGGCCGCTATTCTGCCAGTGGCACGGGCCGGGAGGCGGCGACCTTGCGATCGGTCTTGTCGTTGTACATATGGCCATCTGCCGCATGCAGCAACTGGTCCAGGTTCTGGCCGGCATCGGGATACAGGGCCACGCCAATGGACACGCCCACCTGCAGCATGCAGCCCTGGTAGTCGATCGGTTCCTGGATGGAAATGCGCAGGCGCCGGGCGATGATTTCCAGCCTGTCGGCCGAGATGTTCTCCAGCAGCACGATGAACTCGTCGCCGCCCCAGCGCGCCACCGTGTCATTCTGCCGCACGACCGCCTGGGCGCGGGCGGCCACGGTCACGAGCACCGCATCGCCGGCCTTGTGGCCATGCTGGTCATTGACCGCCTTGAAGTCGTCGAGGTCCAGAAACAGCAGGGCGCACAGCTGGGCCGTGTGCCGCTGCTGGCGCGAAAAGGCCATCAGCGCGCGGTCTTCGAACAGCCGGCGATTGGGCAGACGCGTGAGATCGTCGTACATGGCGCGCTGCGCCATCAGGCCGCGGTTGCGGATCAGCAGGAAGAGAATGGCCGCCACCCCCAGGCCGGCCAGGCCGGCGCCACCGCGCAGGGACCAGCGCAGCAGACCCGTGTTGTCGGCCTGCAGGGAGCGCACCGCGATCGCCCAGCGCCCACCGGGCACCTCGATCTCCTGAACCAGGATGTCGGGTGCATCGAACAGGGCCAGCTCTCCCCAGACCGGCCCGCCCTCCAGGCCCATGCCGTCGCGACCGCGAATGGCAAAATCATAATGCTCGTCGGCCACCTCGGCCTGCACCATGCGGAACAGCGAGTCGGAGTCGATCACCGTGGACAGCAGGCCCCAGTAGCGCCCTTCGATCATGATGGGCATGCGGTAGATCATTCCGCGCCCGCCCTGGGCCAGCGCCACAGGACCTGCCAGGGCGGCCTGGCCGCTGCTGGTGACCTTTTCGATCAAGGGCCACTGCCCGGGAAAGTCAGGATAGTAGAGGCCGATGGCGCGTTCATTGCCCTCCAGCGGATGCACGTGCAGCAAACGGTAGCCCACGGCGACGCCAAAGTTGCGCACATGGTGGCTGCTGCGGTAGAGCTCGGCGAGGATGGCCCGGACCTCGCGCGCCTCCATGGTGCTGTTGCGCACGGCCAAGTAGGCGGCCAGGCCGTTGTTGAGGTTGAGCAAGGCGCCGAGCTCACGCTCCAGGCGCACACGCAGGCCCGTCGCGTAGGACAGGATCTCGAACTGGCGCTTGCTCGCACGATCCTGCAGCAGGGAACGCAGCACCACCTCGCCCGCGACCTGCAGCAAGACCAGAACGATCAAGGCGCTGAGCAACGCCACGGCATGTCTGGACAGGAAGGTCCGACTCGAAAACCGCATGAAAGAGACTCCGGTGACAAAATCATTCTCGCAGAGTCTGTGTCATACCGTGCCGGGAATATGACGCCCTTTACGCCGCCTATTCCGCCAGCGCGCACTGCACCGGCCGGGCGCCGAGCGGCTGCACGCAGACCTGCGGGGCTATGCCCACGAGGTAACCGCGTCGTCCGCCGTTGATCAGGATGCGCGGCAGCACCAGAATGCTGCCCTCGATGTAGACCGGCATTTCGCGTCGTGCGCCGAAGGGCGAAGTGCCGCCCACCAGGTAACCGCTGTGACGGTTGGCCACCTCGGGCCTGCAGGGCTCGACCGACTTGGCGCCGATCTGCCGCGCCAGATTCTTGGTGGAGACCTTGCGGTTGCCGTGCATCAGCACCACCAGCGGCCTGGCATTCTGATCCTGCATTATCAGGGTCTTCACCACCGCGTACGGGTCCCAGCCCAGCACCTGGGCGCTGTGCTGGGCGCCGCCATGCTCCAGGTACTCGTAGGGATGCTCGCTGTAGTCCACCTTGTGGGCCTTGAGCAGCTGGGTGGCGGGGGTTTCGGATACGTGGTCATTCTTGGCCATGCCGGGATTTTCCATCAGTCAGCCAGATCACACACCGTCAGCCTGATGCCACAATCCCGCCACATGAACGCCCCGCAAGACACTCCGCCCCTGCGCCACAGCAGCGCCGAAGACGCGCTGGCCCTGCTCTCGGGCACGGCGCTGATCGCGCTGGCCGTCGCGTTGTTCCAGCACGCGCAGTTGCTCAGCGGCGGCACGGCCGGCATCGCCTTTCTGCTGCACTACGGCACGGGCTGGGGCTTCGGGCCGGTGTTCTTCTTGCTCAACCTGCCCTTCTACCTGCTGGCCTGGCGCCGTATGGAGCGGGCCTTCCTGCTCAAGACCATGATCGCAGTCGCCCTGCTCTCGCTGCAGACCGAGCTCATGCCACATCTCATCAGCTTCGAGCAGGTGCGTCCGCTGTACGCGGCGCTGCTGGGCGGCGTGCTGTTGGGGGTGGGCTTTCTCATCCTCTTTCGCCACCGCGCCAGCCTGGGGGGCGTGGGCATCCTGGCCTTCTGGCTGCAGGAGACCAAGGGCTGGCGTGCCGGCCACGTGCAAATGGCCGTGGATACGCTCATACTGCTGATGGCGCTGGCCACCACGCCGCTGCTGCAGGTGGCCCTGTCCGTGGCTGGAGTCGTGGTGTTGAACCTTACGCTGGCCATCAACCACCGCGCCGGCCGCTACATGGCAACCTGAAGAACAACATCCAGGAGAGCGACGATGAACACCGCCAATGATTCCACCAGTGCCCTGCTGCGCACAACGCTGGAAGCCGCACTCAAGCGTCAGCGCGCCGCCTACCTCGCCAACCCCGTGCCCGATCATGAAAGCCGCTGCGCCGACCTGCGCAAGCTGGAACGCTTCGTGCGAGAGCACCAGGACGCCATCTGCGACGCCATCAGCGCCGACTACGGCAACCGCTCGCGCCACGAAACCCTCTTGACCGAAATCATGCCGGTGCTCAAGGGCATCCACCACACACTCAAACAACTCAAGCGCTGGATGAAGCCACAGCGCCGCGGCATCGACCGCCTGGCCTTCGGCCTGGCCAGCAACCGCGTAATCCCGCAGCCCCTGGGCGTGGTGGGTGTCATCGTGCCCTGGAACTTCCCGCTCAACCTCAGCCTGCTGCCGCTCACCGCCATCTTCGCCGCCGGCAACCGCGCCATGGTCAAGATGAGCGAGAACTCGCGCCACCTGGCCAAGCTACTGATCAAGGAAATGCCTGGCTACTTCCCCGAGGAGAAGCTGCAGTTCTTCGACGAGACCGGTGGGGTGGGCATCGCTTTCTCCAGCCTGCCTTTCGACCATCTTCTCTTCACCGGCTCAGGGACAACGGGCCGCGCCGTGATGGCCGCGGCCGCTGCCAACCTCTGCCCGGTCACGCTGGAACTCGGCGGCAAGTCGCCCGCCATCGTCTGCGAGGATTTCCCGTTGCGCACGGCGGTCGAGCGTCTGCTCTACGTCAAGTACCTCAACGCCGGCCAGATCTGCACCACGGTGGACCACGTCTACGTGCCCCAGCGTCGTATCAAGGAATTCATGCGCCTGGCCCAGGAGATCATGCCCAGGCGCTATCCGAAGCTGGACTCGCCGGATTACACGGCCATCATCGACGAGATCGCCTACGCGCGGCTGCTGCACGCGCTGGACGAGGCCAAACAGCGCGGCGCCCAGGTGATCCCGCTGATCCCCGGCAAACCCTTCGATGCCAAGCTGCGCAAGATCGCGCCGCATATCGTGCTGGACGCGCCCGCCGACTGCCTGCTGATGCAGCGCGAGATCTTCGGCCCCATCCTGCCGGTGATCGCCTACGAAGACCTGGAAGACGATGTGATCAAGCGCATCAACGCCGGGCCGCGGCCGCTGGCGCTTTACCCGTTCACCAACGACAAGGCCGTGCAGGTGCAACTGCTCACGCGCGTGATGTCGGGCGGTGTGTCCATCAACGATGCGCTTTTCCACGTGGGCCAGGAAGAACTGCCTTTCGGCGGTGTCGGCGCATCGGGCATGGGCCACTACCACGGCTTTGAGGGTTTCCTGACCTTCTCCAAGCTGCGCCCGGTGTTCCACCAGGCGCGCTTCTCCACGGCCAAGCTGCTGGCACCGCCCTACGGGCCACTGACGGACAAGCTGCTGAAGTTCCTGCTGAAGTAGACCGTCATCGCCCGCCAGCCCACCGCGTTCGCCCTGAGCCTGTCGAAGGGCTTCGACAGGCTCAGGGCGAACGGAACTGCAGCGTGCGCTTGCTCAGACTGCCGGGTCGCGCATCTCCTTGCGGATCGCGTCGACGGCCTTGAGCAGCTCCGGGCTCAGCGTCGTGCCCCAGGCGTTGAGGTCCTCGTCCAGTTGGGCCACCGAGGTCACGCCGATGATGGTGCTGGCCACCTGCCACCTGGTGTAGCAGAAGGCCAGGGCCATCTGTGTGGGCGTCAGACCATGTTCGCGCGCCAGCGCGTTGTAACGACGCGCGGCGTCCAGCGCCTCGGTCCGGCCCCAGCGCTGCTTGCGCACGCTCTCGAACTTGGCGATACGGCCGTCCTTGGGCGCATCGGTCCCGAGGAAACCGCTGGCGTCGTACTTGCCCGTGAGCAGGCCGAAGCCCAGCGGCGAATAGGCCAGCAGCGAGACGCCCAGGCGGTGCAGGGTTTCGTCCAGCGCGTTTTCGACCGTGCGGTTCACCAGGCAGTAGGGGTTCTGCACCGTGGCCACACGCGGCAGGCCGTGCTGCTCGGCCAGGCGCACGAACTCGTGCACACCATAGGGTGACTCGTTCGAGAGGCCGATGGCGCGCACCTTGCCGGCTTTCACCAGCTTGCCCAGGGCCTCCAGCTGTTCGTGGATAGACGTCACCGTGGGGTCGTCCTTGGCCGGGTCGAAGTACATCGCACCGAACATGGGCACGTGGCGCAGCGGCCAGTGGATCTGGTAAAGATCGATCACGTCGGTCTTCAGGCGCTTCAAGCTGTCGTCGCAGGCAGCCAGCATCTCGGCCGGCGTCACGTTGGGACTGCCCTTGCGCACCCAATCCATGCCGCGTGAGGGGCCGGCCACCTTGGTCGCCAGATGCATCTTCTGGCGAGCACCGGGGCGGTTGGCGTACCAGTTGCCGATGATCTTCTCGGTCGCGTTATAGGTCTCGGGCTTAGTGGGCACGGAGTAGATCTCGGCCGTGTCGAGGAAGTTGATGCCGCGCTCCAGCGCACGGTCCAGGATGCGGTGGGCGGTGGCCTCGTCCACCTGTTCGCCGAAGGTCATGGTGCCCAGGCAGATGGGGGTGACGTGCAGATCGCTCTGGCCGAGTCGGACGTTTTTCATTGTTTTATCTCTCAACAGAAAGACGAGGAGTTTACGGAGTCTTCAATATCCCCGCTTGCCGCGCGCGTTCCTCCTCCTGCAGACGCAATATGCGGCGTTGAACCTTGCCGGTGGTGGTCATGGGCAGGGCGTCGATGAACTCGACCTCCTTGGGGTATTCGTAGGGCGCGAGCTTGCCGCGCACATGCTGCTGCAGCTCGGCCACCAGCGCCGCCTCGTCACCCAGCGCGGCGCGCGCCTCGGTGGTCAGCACCACATAGGCCTTGACGAGTGCGCCGCGTTCGGCATCGGGCTTGGGCACCACCGCCGCATTGGCCACGGCCGGGTGCTTGACCAGGCAGTTCTCGATCTCGCCGGGGCCGATGCGGTAGCCCGCGGCCTTGAACATGTCGTCCGCTCGGCCCTGGTACCAGAGATAGCCGTCGGTGTCGCGCAGCGCCAGGTCACCGGTGCGGCACCAGTCACCGGTGTACTTGGCGCGCGTGCCAGCCTCGTTCTTCCAGTAGCCGAGGAAAAAGATCGGATCCGGCTGGCCGTGCACGTCCAGGCGGTGGATCGCCACCTCGCCCACCACGCCGGCCAGGCTCTCCTTGCCCTGTTCGTCGATCACCGCCACGCGGTGGCCCGGGTAACCCTTGCCCATGCTGCCCGGCTTGGCCGGCCAGAAGATGGAGCAGTTGCCGACGATATAGTTGACCTCGGTCTGACCGAACATCTCGTTGACCGTCACCCCCAGCTCTTTCTGGCAGTAGGCAAACACCGCGTCGCCCAAGGCCTCGCCCGCGCTCATGATGGCCTGCAGCCTGAGCTTGAAAAAATGCCTCGGTTGCGGAAAGGCCTTCATCATGGCCTTGAGCGCGGTCGGGAAGAGGAAGGTGTGCGTGACCTCGTACTTCTGCAAAAGCTCGAAGGCGGTCTGCGGGCTGAAACGACCGTTCCAGGCCACGATGGGGCGCCCGAAATAGAGTGCGGGCAGGAGCGCATCCATCAAACCGCCGGTCCAGCTCCAGTCTGCGGGGCTCCAGAAGACGCTGGGCGTGCTGGGCTTCGGCAGCGTCGGCAAGGGCCCCGAAGCCTGCGGATCGAAGCCGAACCAGTTCTGGCTGCAGATGAAACCCGTGAGGTTGCCGATCAACGCGCGGTGCGGGATCAGCGCGCCCTTGGGATTGCCCGTGGTGCCGCTGGTGTAGATCAGCACGGCCGGATCCTCCGCACGGGTGGGCCGCGGCGCGTAAGCCGGCGGCTGTGTTGCCAGCAGCGCCGTGTAGTCCAGGTCGGCCAGGGCTACCGCGCCGCCACCGGCGTCCCCACTGGCGCTGTCGCCCACACCGATCACGTGCCGCAGCGCCTCGCAGCTGCCGCGCAGGTTCTGGATGGCGAGGAGGGCAGCGTCGTCGCAGATCAGCACCGAAGCCGCGCTGTCGTTCAGGCGAAATTCAAGCGCATCGGGCCCGAACAGGGTGGACAGGGGCATGGCCACCGCCCCCATCTGCAGCACCGCCATATAGGCCACGGCTGTCTCGAAGCGCTGTGGCAGCACGATGGCCACGCGGTCGCCGCGCCTCACGCCCAGCGTGGCCAGGGCCGCCGAAAGCCGGTTGGCCTGTTCCTGCAATTCGGCATAACTATGGGAGCGTGCCCGCAGGCCCGCCCCGTCGGCATGGATGGCGATGCGCTGCCCCGCATCCGCCGCCTGCGCCCAGCGCCGGCAACACACCTCGGCGATATTGAAGGTCTCGGGCACCTGCCAGCGGAACTGGCGGTGCAAGGCCTCGTAGTTGTCCCGCTTCTGACTGCGCGCCATACGGTGTCTCCTTATGATGGCGTTCTAGGATGGACCAAATGTACCAAGCCCGCCGCCCAGCCCACAGCGAATTCGCCCCCGTCCGCAACCTGAAGTACCACGTCTGGCGCTGGGGCGAGACCGATTCCGCCCTGCCCCCGCTGGTGCTCATGCACGGCTGGATGGACGTTGCCGCGTCCTACCAGTTCGTCGTGGACGCTTTCAGCCCGGCTTTTTTCCAGGGCCGCACCATCATCGCGGCCGACTGGCGCGGTTTTGGCCTCACGGAATGCCCGGGACACGACAACTACTGGTTCCCCGACTATCTGGCCGATCTCGACCTGCTGCTGGACCACTATGCTGGCGACAAGGCTGTGGACCTGGTCGGCCACAGCATGGGCGGCAATGTGGTCATGCTGTATGCCGGCGTACGCCCCCAGCGCATCCGCCGCCTGGTCAACCTGGAAGGCTTCGGCATGCCGGCCACCAAAGCGGCACAAGCCCCTCGCCGTTACGCCAAATGGATGGACGAGCTCAAGAGCCTGCACCGCGGTGAACTGGCGCTCAAGAGCTACGCCAACGCCGACGGCGTGGCACGCCGCCTCATGAAGACCAACCCGCGCCTGGGCGAGGACAAGGCCCAGTGGCTGGCCCGGCACTGGGCCCGCCCCAACGCGCAGGACCAGTGGGAGATCCTGGGCGACGCCGCGCACAAGATCGTCAACGCCCAGCTCTACCGCGTGGACGAGGTGCTGGCCGCCTTTGCCGCCATCACGGCCCCGGTGCTGTCCGTGGAGGCCAGCGACAACCAGATGGAGCAGTGGTGGGAAGGCAAGTACACCCTGGCCGAGTTCCACGAACGCCTGAAAAGCGTGCCCCAGCTGCGGGAAGCCCAGATCCAGGACGCCGGCCACATGCTGCACCACGACCAGCCCGAGCAACTGGCCGCGCTGATCGAAAACTTCCTCGCCTGAACCCCTTGGCGCCGGGGGTGGGCCAGAAGCTGCGAAAATACGAGCTTCAGGCGGAAAACGTGCTTTTCGGCACCCCGCCCCCACGCACAGAACGCACACAGGATTCCCCATCATGGACGCAGAACAAATCAATGCCATCGGCACCAAACTGGCCGACCTGAGCCAGCGCACGGTCGAGCTCCGGAGGTATCTTTGACTACGATGCCAAAGCTGAACGACTGAGGACGGTCAACGCCTCGCTCGAAGACCCCACGGTCTGGAACGACCCCAAGCGTGCCCAGGAACTGGGCAGGGAAAAGAAGGCCCTGGACGACGTAGTCGTCACGCTGGACAAGCTCAGCAGCGAGCTCTCCGACAACTCCGAGCTCTACGACATGAGCAAGGAAGAAGGCGACGAAGCCGGCCTCAAGACCATCTCGGCCGAAGAAGCCAAGCTCTCCGAGATCGTGGAGAAGCTGGAATTCCGCCGCATGTTCAACAACCCGGCCGATCCCCTGCCCGCCTTCCTGGACATCCAGGCCGGCGCCGGCGGCACCGAGGCCTGCGACTGGGCCAGCATGCTGCTGCGCCAGTACCTCAAGTACGCCGAGCGCAAGGGCTTCAAGGCCACGGTGGAAGAAGAAACCCCGGGCGACACCGCCGGCATCAAGAGCGCATCGATCAAGATCGAGGGGGACTACGCCTTCGGCCTGCTGCGCACCGAAACCGGCGTGCACCGCCTGGTGCGCAAGTCGCCCTTCGACTCCTCGGGCGGTCGCCACACCAGCTTTGCCAGCGTCTTCGTCTACCCGGAAATCGACGACACCATCGAGATCGACATCAACCCGTCAGATGTGCGCACCGACACCTTCCGCGCCAGCGGCGCGGGCGGCCAGCACATCAACAAGACCGACTCGGCCGTGCGCCTCACGCACATCCCCACCGGCATCGTGGTGCAGTGCCAGGACGGCCGCAGCCAGCACAGCAACCGCGACGTGGCGTGGAAACGCCTGCGCAGCCGCCTGTACGACCACGAGATGCGCAAACGCCAGGAAGAACAGCAGAAGCTGGAAGACAGCAAGACCGACGTGGGCTGGGGCCACCAGATCCGCAGCTATGTGCTGGACCAGAGCCGCATCAAGGACCTGCGCACCAATTACGAGACCTCGGCCACCCAGAAAGTGCTGGACGGCGACCTCGACCCCTTCATCGAAGCCTCCCTGAAACAGGGCGTTTAAGCCATGCACCATCCATCCCCGTTCGGGCTGAGCCTGTCGAAGCCCTCATCCCCCCAAGAGCCCTTCGACAAGCTCAGGGCGAACGAATGCAGTCATCACTGCGTCCATCACATTTCATGCGGAGTTCACCATGCGTGAAGGACAAGCCAACGTCATCCGGCGCGAAGACTACGCCGCACCGGCCTACTGGATCGACACGGTCGACCTGAGCTTCGACCTGGACCCGGCCAAGACCCGCGTGCTCAACAAGATGACGCTGCGCCGCAACCCGGCCGTGGCGGCCCAGGCCCTGCGCCTGGACGGCGAAGAGCTGAACCTGGCGCGTGTGCTCGTCAACGGCCAGGGCACGAGCTTCAAGATGGACGGCGGCCAGCTCCTGCTGGAAAACCTGCCGGAAGGCGAAACCCCCTTCGAGCTGGAAATCTTCACCACCTGCAACCCGGCGAAGAACAGCAAGCTCATGGGCCTGTACGTGAGCAATGATTCCTTCTTCACGCAATGCGAGGCCGAGGGTTTCCGCCGCATCACCTATTTCCTGGACCGTCCCGACGTGATGGCCAGCTACAGCGTGACGCTGCGCGCCGACAAGAAGAAATACCCGGTGCTGCTGTCCAACGGCAACCTCGTCGAGCAGGGCGAGCTGGAGGACGGCCGCCACTTTGCCAAGTGGGTGGACCCGCACAAGAAGCCTTGCTACCTCTTCGCGCTGGTGGCCGGCCAGCTGGTCGCACGTGAGCAGCGCATCACCGCGCGCAACGGCCAGGACCACCTGCTGCAGGTCTTCGTGCGCCCGGGCGATCTGGACAAGACCGAGCACGCCATGAACTCCCTCATGGCCTCGGTGGCCTGGGACGAGGCGCGCTTCAATCTGCCGCTGGACCTGGAACGCTTCATGATCGTCGCCACCAGCGACTTCAACATGGGTGCCATGGAAAACAAGGGCCTGAACATCTTCAACACGAAGTACGTTCTGGCCAACCAGGCCACGGCCACCGATGCCGATTTCTCCAACATCGAAAGCGTGGTGGGCCACGAGTACTTCCACAACTGGACCGGCAACCGCGTGACCTGCCGCGACTGGTTCCAGCTCAGCCTGAAGGAAGGCCTGACCGTCTTCCGCGACCAGGAGTTCAGCCAGGACCTGGCAGGTGACCTGTCGGCGCGCGCCGTCAAGCGCATCGAGGACGTGCGTGTGCTGCGCACCGCCCAGTTTCCCGAGGACGCCGGCCCCATGGCCCACCCGGTGCGTCCGGACTCCTACATCGAGATCAACAACTTCTACACCGTCACCGTCTACGAAAAAGGCGCCGAAGTCGTGCGCATGCAGCAGACGCTGACCTCGCGCGAAGGCTTCGCCAAGGGCATGGCCCTGTACTTCCAGCGCTTTGATGGCCAGGCCGTGACCTGCGACGACTTCGCCCAGGCCATAGCAGACGCCAACCCCGGCTCCGAACTGGCCCGCCTTTTGCCCCAGTTCAAGCGCTGGTACAGCCAGGCCGGCACGCCGCGCCTGAGCGCCACCGCGCAATACGACGCCGCGACCCGCAGCTACACGCTGACGCTGAGCCAGTCCTGCGCCCCTACCCCAGGCCAGGCGGTGAAAGAACCCTTTGTCATCCCGGTCAGCCTGGGCTTGATCACCACCGACGGCAGCGCCCTCCCCCTGCAGCTCGAAGGCGAGAGCCAAGCCGGCGCCAGCTCGCGCACCATCGTGCTCACCGAAGCCAGCCAGACCCTGCGCTTCATCAACGTCGATGCCGAGCCCGTTCCCTCGCTGCTGCGCGGCTTCAGTGCCCCCGTGGTGCTGGCCTACGACTACAGCGACGAACAGCTGCTGGCCCTGCTGGCCCACGATACCGACCCCTTCAACCGCTGGGAAGCCGGCCAGCGCCTGGCCGTCAAGCGCGCGCTGGCCTTCATCCGCGGCAGCGCCCAGCCCGGCGAGGCCAAGGTGCTGGACGCCGCTTACGTCGAAGCCATGCGCCAGGTGCTGCGCCACCCCAGGCTGGACGCGGCCTTCAAGGAACTGGTGCTGACCCTGCCGGCCGAGACCTATATGTCCGAGCAGTTGGACGTGGTGGACCCGCAGCGTGTGCACGCCGTGCGCGAGTCCATGCGCCAGCAGCTGGCGCTGGAGCTGCAGAGCGACTGGCAATGGGCCTACGAGGAACACCATGACACGGGTGCCTACCGCCCCGACGCCCTGTCCTCCGGCCGCCGCGCCCTCACCGGCCTGGCCCTCACCATGCTCTGCCTGGCCGCGCGCGAGACCGGCGACATGATCTGGCCCGGCAAGACCTACCAGCGTTTCAAGGACGCCGGCAATATGACCGACCGCTTCAACGCCCTGGGCGCCCTGGTCAACAGCGGGCACGAACTTGCCGGCCAGGCGCTGGAGCGTTTCCACGCCCTGTTCAAGGACGAGGCCCTGGTGCTGGACAAATGGTTCGCCCTGCAGGCCGGCAACTGCGACCGCGGCGGCCAGGTGCTGCCGGCCGTGCGCCAGCTCATGAACCACCCGGACTTCAACCTGCGCAATCCGAACCGCGCGCGCAGCCTGATCTTCAGCTACTGCAGCGCCAACCCCGGCGCCTTCCACCGTGCCGACGCGGCCGGTTATGTCTACTGGAGCGAGCGCGTGCTGGAGCTGGACGGCATCAACCCGCAGGTCGCCGCCCGACTGGCCCGCGCGCTGGACCGCTGGAAGAAACTGGCCGAGCCCTACCGCCACGCCGCGCGCGAAGCCATCGCCCGCGTGGCCGCCAAGCCCGACCTGAGCAACGACGTGCGCGAGGTTGTGACCCGCGCCTTGGCAGAATGATGACGAAATGATCTCGCCGCTGCCGCGGCATTGATGACGCGGGCTACGCCCGCATGACTCAAGTCATTTCGTCATCGAAGCCGCGCAGCGGCAAGATCATGCGCGCAGCGCGTCATCCATCCCTACGGAGAAGAACATGAGCAGCAAGATTTCCCTCACCCGCTACCTGGTCGAACAGCAGCGCAGCCACGGCCACATCCCCTCCGAGCTGCGCCTGCTGCTCGAAGTGGTGGCCCGCGCCTGCAAGAGCATCAGCCAGGCCGTCAACAAGGGCGCCCTGGGCGGGGTGCTGGGCAGCGCCGGCAGCGAGAACGTGCAGGGCGAAGTGCAGAAGAAGCTCGACATCATCGCCAACGAGGTGCTGATCGAAGCCAATGAATGGGGCGGCCACCTCGCCGGCATGGCCTCGGAGGAGATGGACAGCATCTACGCCGTGCCCAACCGCTACCCCAAGGGCGAATACCTGCTGCTGTTCGATCCCCTGGACGGCTCCAGCAACATCGACGTCAACGTCAGCATCGGCACCATCTTCAGCGTGCTGCGCATGCCCGAAGACGACCGCAGCGTGGACGAGGCCGACTTCCTGCAAAAAGGCAGCCAGCAGGTGGCCGCCGGCTACTGCGTCTACGGCCCGCAGACCACCCTGGTGCTGACCGTGGGCGACGGCGTGGCCATGTTCACGCTGGACCGCGAGCAGGGCTCCTTCGTGCTCACGCAGGAAAACGTGCAGATCCCGGCCGACACCAAGGAATTCGCGATCAACATGAGCAATATGCGCCACTGGGACGAACCGGTGAAGCGCTACATCGACGAATGCCTGCAGGGCAAGGAAGGTCCCAGGGCCAAGGACTTCAACATGCGCTGGATCGCCAGCATGGTGGCCGACGTGCACCGCATCCTGACCCGCGGCGGCATCTTCATGTACCCCTGGGACAAGCGTGAGCCCAACAAACCCGGCAAGCTGCGCCTGATGTACGAAGCCAACCCCATGAGCTGGCTGATCGAGCAGGCCGGCGGCGCCGCCACCAACGGCCGCCAGCGCATCCTGGACATCCAGCCCGCCAGCCTGCACGAGCGCGTCAGCGTGATCCTGGGCTCGAAGAACGAGGTGGAGCGCGTCACCTCCTATCACCACGGCAAGGTATAATTTTGGGTTCAGTGCCGGTGTAGCTCAGTTGGTAGAGCAGCTCATTCGTAATGAGAAGGTCGAGGGTTCGATTCCTTTCTCCGGCACCATTCCGACAACCCGTAGTTCCATAAGAACTACGGGTTTTTTCATGGCGCAGCAGCAAGCGCTCGCACAAAGAAAAAGCCGTTGCACTCGCATGCAACGGCTTTTTGTTTTTTGGCGGAGTGGACGTCCCCCTTAATACCAATAAATACGGGTAAAAATTTGGCATATGATTTTTTACCCCACAAAAAACCCCACTAATTACCAGCCACAGTAAACGCAATCCATCTAGCCACGCCCAAGACGAATTCAGGCTAGGGCGGGATCCCGGTCCCGACACTCGCTACATGCCCGCTGGCCGCTCATCCCACCTCATCGTTGCATAGGTGCGCATGGGGCAGCGTTTCCCCTGTTGAGTTCGAGTGCCTGTGCATCTAAGATACACATCGGAGTGCAGACGTCTGCACTCACCCCTGCCATTGCTCACTGGTCGAAGTCATCCAGTAAGATGCGGGTATGAGGAGAAAAAATACTGCTGAAAGACCCGTGGCGCATTTCGCTGGCCATGAGACGTTTCCTTTGCGGCAGATGTGGCTCAAGAAAGCGTTCGACCAAGCCAAAGATGGCGTGGTGAAACGCTCCGCCTTCGCTGACGAGGCAGCCATCGCCGAATTTGGCGTCGGTAAGAACATGGTGGCAGCCATCAGGCATTGGGCCTTGGCGTGCGACGTGATCAAAGAGCCCGACGGCAACGCGGATTACCCGTTGACGGAAAACGGGCGGCTCATCTTCTCCGACGACGGCTACGACCCTTACGCCGAACATCCCACCACGGCTTGGTATTGCCATTGGTGCCTTGCGGGCCGGGGAACCCGTGCGACAACTTGGTATTGGCTTTTCAACCACGTGGTGGGCCCGACGTTCACGCGCGATGAGCTCGAGGAGCCCTTGGCCGACTATGCCAAGAGCATCGACGCCAATCGGCGTCTCTCGCCTGCGACCTTCTCGCGCGATATCGAGACTTGTATCCGCGGCTATGCGCCCCGCGCGTCTGGCGCGTCGCCCGAGGAATACGCGGAGCCCATGCTCGCCGAGCTCGGCCTCATCTACGAGGAGAAGAAGGGGCATTTCGCCTTTCGGAGAGGCCCGAAGTCCACTCTGAGCGACGGACTGTTCGCATTCGCGCTTCTGGATTTTTGGAAGAGCAAGGGCGGCAGCCAGAACTCGTTAGCCTTCGAGACCATCGTGTATGGGGAAGGCTCGCCGGGCCGCGTGTTCAAGCTCGACGAAGAGTCGGTCGCCGAGCGACTTTTTGGACTGGCCGACCTTACGCGCAACGCGCTGACCTGGACGGACTCGGCAGGCTTGCGCCAAGTCATGCGCGACCCGTCCAAGGGAGCTCAGCTCCCCGATCGCATGTTGAAGAAGGCCTACCATGGCTAAACGCGACGACGAGCCACTGTCGGAGTTCGTAAGCATTTCGCGGCTGTATCAGCGCTCGATCCGAATCGACGTCGACCTGGGGCGAACTGACGCCCTCGACGGCTACATCTGCCACGCGACTGCGCGCGGCGCTCTGGAGAGCATGGCCACTCAGCTCGCGCAGAGCAATCAACGAGCCTTCACCCTTACCGGCCCCTTCGGCGGAGGCAAGTCATCGTTGGCCGTCGCGCTCGCAAGCGCCCTCTCAGAGTCCAAGCCCGTGCGCCAAAAGGCTCGCGACTTGCTGCGCACCTCGGAGATTCCGTCGTTCGATGAGGCGTTCGCATGTAGGCGCGGCTGGCTGATTCTTCCGGTCGTCGGCAAACGGGCAAGCGTCGTCGAGGAGCTCACCAAGGCTCTGCACAAAGCGCGAGGAACACGAGGCGAGCCGAAAAGGCTTACCCCCACCGCTCTGATCGATCAACTCTGCGAGGCCGCGGAGTCGCGAGTCTGGGACGGCGTCTTAGTCCTGATCGACGAGATGGGGAAGTTCCTCGAAGCCTCCGCGCTTGAGCTCGGGGACGATGTCAACTTCTACCAAGACCTGGCTGAGCGCGCTGGCCGCCTGAAAGGCAAGATCGTCGTCGTCGGCATCTTGCATCAGGCGTTCGCCCAATACGCGAAGCGCCTGGGCATCGAGACTCGCGACGGGTGGGCGAAGGTCCAAGGCCGCTATTCCGATATCCCGCTCGTCGCCGCGAGCGACGAGGTCGTCGAGCTCATTGGGCGTGCGGTGATCAGCAAGATCCCGGAGGATCGAGGTGACCCGGCGGCCGAGGCTGTTGCCTCGTCGATCCGCGCGCGGAGGCCGGCCGTCGGCCCCGATTTCGCCACGAGCCTCGCCAAGTGCTGTCCTCTGCATCCGGCGATGGCTGCCCTTCTCGGGCCGATTTCCAAGCGTCAATTTGGCCAGAACGAGCGCAGTGTATTTGGTTTCCTGGCCTCCGTGGAGCCACATGGGTTCCGTTCTTACCTGCAGGCGACGCCCTCAAAGAGCCGGCGCTGGTATCGGCCCGACGATTACTGGGACTACCTGCGAGCTAATTTGGAGCCGGCGATTCTGGCCTCCCCCGACGGACACCGCTGGGCGCAGGCCGTGGAGGCCGTGGAACGGGCCGAGGCGAAGAGCGGCGACAAGCTGCTTGTCGCCTTGATGAAGAACGTGGCAGTCATCGACCTGTTCCGCAACGGTTCGGGCTTGGCCGCGGAGCTCGACGTGCTCGCTGCGATCTTCTCGGATGTTCCTAGAGAGCGCGTCGACGCGGCGCTCTCCGAGCTTGCCGCAATGCGGGTGCTGCTGTTCAAGAAGCACATCTCGGCCTGGTCAGTATTCGAGGGCAGCGACTTCGATATCGAAGCGGCCATCGCGCAGACGCGCTCCGCTCAGCCCGCGCTCGATTTCGGCCTGCTATCGAGCCTCGCGAACCTTCATCCCGTGGTCGCCAAGCGGCACTATCACAAGACCGGGACAATGCGCTGGATGAACATGGCGCTCTGCCGGCTGGCCGACGCCTCGAAGCTCGCCGAGAAGTTTGAACCGGCGCGAGGCGAGTTCGGAACGTTCCTCCTCGCCCTGCCCGATCGAGGCGCGGATCTCAAGGGTTCGTCGCGCTTGGCTGCGCAGCACGCGCGGCTGCGGCCTTGGCCCGTCGTGGTGGGTGTGCCCCCGAACTTCGCGAAGATCGAAGACCTGGGCTCCGAGCTCGTCGCGCTTCAACAGGTCCAAGCCCGGCATGAGCTCCAAGGCGACGCCGTCGCGCGGCGAGAGGTCCACGCCAGGCTTGCCGAGGTCCGCTCCAGCCTCCAGGAGGAGCTGCGCGCCGGCATCCTCAACGCGCGCTGGCAGTTCGACTCTGAGCCAGCGGAGAGTGGGCTGAAGCTGTCCCGCATCGCCTCCAAGCTGGCCGACAAGCTTTACGACCAGGCCCCCGGGGTGTGGAGTGAGCTCGTGAATCGCGAGAGCCCGTCTAGCAACAGCGTCAAGGCGCGTCGCGATCTGATGCATAGGATGCTCTCACACGAGAGCCTGGAGAACCTCGGCATCGAGGGATTCCCTGCGGAGCGCGGGCTGCATGTTGCGCTTCTCGCCCACCCGAAGCTGCATGTGCAAGCGCCTGATGGCCAATGGAGGTTCTCGGCCCCGCGCGACGACGAGTCCGCGGGCTTCAAGGGTCTCTGGGAGGAGACTCGAAAGCTGCTGGGTGACTCCGCGGCACGCGTTTCGGCGACTGATATTCACGCGCGTTGGGCGGCCCCTCCGATTGGCATGAGGGCCGGCATCATGCCGGTCTACCTGACGGCCTTCCTGCTCTCCAACAAGGGAAACTTGGCGCTCTACAAGGACGGCGTGTTTGTCCCCGAGCTGACCGAGGCAGACCTCGACGAATACCTTCAAGACGCAAGCCGATTCTCGCTGCGTTGGATCGTGATCGACGAGCAAAAGACGGCAATTCTCGAAGGCGTGGCAAAGGTCCTCTCCGAGCTCGGAGCCGCGCCGGAGTCCATGGACCCCTTAGAAGCCGCGCGCGGCCTGGTGGCCGTCGTCTTCGCCTTACCGGCCTGGTCGCAGCGCACGATGCGCTTGAGCGCCAAGGCCCGCGCAGTTCGCGACACCCTTCTCAAAGCGAACGACCCTCACCGCGTGCTGTTCGTCGACCTGCCGGCCGCACTTGACGGGAAAGTGGGGGCCCAGTTCGTCGAGGAGCTGCGCGCGCCGGTCGCCGAGCTTGTGGGCGCATACGACCAACTCTTGCTCGGGATAGAAGAGGCCATGCTCGCCGAGCTTGACGCTTCTCGCGATGACCTGGCGAGTCTGCGCCGCCGGGCCGAGACGCTCGAGGGTGTGAGCGGCGATCTTCGCCAAGAGGCGTTCTGCGCTCGCTTGGCCAAGCACGACGGTGGCCGCGCGACCATCGAAGGCATTCTGAGCTTGGCTGCGAACAAGCCTCCGCGAGACTGGAACGACCGCGATATCGACGCAGCGAGCCTCGACATCGCCCAGGCTGCCCTGCGATTTCGGCGCGACGAAGCCTTCGTGGCAGTCAAGGGCCGCAAACCCAAGACTGATGCGTTTGCGGTGGTTTTCGGAGCCGGTCCCGAGACGCGCACGCTCTCTCGCGCGTTTTCCGTCTCTGACAAGCACGCGCCGAAGTTGGACAAGCTCGTCGACAGGCTCGTCGCGGACCTGATGGCGCAAGGCCTGGACACCGAACTGCTGTTCGCGGCTCTGGCGAAGACTGGCATGCGGCTCAGCGAGAAAGACATCAAAGACAGGAGTTCCACCCATGGCTGAACGACATGTGCTCGGTATCTCGGGCGGGCGCGACAGCGCGGCGCTGGCGGTTTACGTTAGGCAGCATCGTCCCGAGCTCGACGTGGACTACTTCTTCACCGACACCGGCAAGGAGCTGCCGGAGGTCTATGAGTTCCTAGGCCGCCTCGAAGGCTTCCTGGGCAAGCCGATCGCCAGGTTGAATCCGCGTCGCGATTTCGACTTCTGGCTGCGCGAATACAACCACTTCCTGCCCTCGCCTCAAACCCGTTGGTGCACCCGCCAATTGAAACTCGCGCCGTTCGAGCAGTGGGTCAAGCCAATGCTCGCTGCGGGGGACATGGTGACAAGCTATGTAGCGATCCGATCCGACGAGGACTACCGCGAAGGCTACAGCGCAAAGCATCCCAACCTGACGGTGAGCCTGCCCTTTCGGGAGGCGGGGGTCGACAAAAAGGGGGTGCACGACATCCTCGAGTCCTCGGGCGTTGGGATGCCGAAGTATTACGACTGGCGCTCTCGCAGCGGCTGCACCTTCTGCTTCTTCCAGCAGAAGATCGAGTGGGTCCGCTTGAAGGAGCGGCATCCTGACGCGTTCGAGGAGGCAAAGAGCTACGAGAAGAACGCCTTGGAACATGGCTCGCCCTTCACGTGGTCGAAGGGCGAATCGCTCGACGAGTTGGAGAAGCCAGCCCGCGTGATCCAGATCGTGGCGGACTACGATCGCCGCAAGCAGCGCGACCTGGCTAACCGCCCGATCAACCCACTGCGTCCAGCGTCGATCGCCGGCTCCGAGGACATCGACGACCTCTTCGGCGAGGACGAAGGCGGCGGCGCATGCGTCGTATGCCACAAATAGGTTAGGGCGTCCTACTCCGCAAGCCGGAACCTGCAGCGTGGCTACCCCACCTCCCAGCGCCGAACGCAAGCGTCCCGCCGAAACGATGCTTGCTGCATGGGAAGCGGCCCTTCATCTGGGTATTACCCCGGAGCTCTTGTTCTACTACACGAGTCGTGGCTTTCAAAAGCGCCCAGGCGAAAAGAGGCGGCTCCTTACCCATGACGTCAAAGGCTTAACTAGATTCTCGATTTCGGAGCTCGATGCATTTGACAGCTACCTGAGGGAGCCATGGGCGGAGATCGGTGAAGCGCGCCGCGATCCACCACAAAAAGTGCTCGCATATCTGCACGCTGAAAGCGCGGGCTCTTGCATGCGGTGTGGATCGGGCATCTCAGTTGAAACAGCCCACATCGAGCCGTGGGCGAGTTCGCGCTGCAACCATCATCACAACTTACTTCGGATTTGCTCGGCTTGTCATAGCGAGCATGACGCGCATCACAGCCTCCCGACAGAAGAGCTTAGGAGGCTGAAGGCAGCTGGCATCGAACGGCTTAGAGCGAACCTGAAAAGCCGCTTGAGCCTCGGGCCAAACTTTCCGTTGCCGAAGGCTGACCCGCTATTTGTCGGGAGAGTAGAGGAACTTGAAGACATTTGTGACTCACTGCGCACTGACCGATATATCTTCGTTCACGGACCAGGCGGCATTGGGAAAACACAGCTCGTCCTAAGGGCCCTTCAAGTCGCCGATACGGGAAGGCCTGTTTTGTGGGTCGAGGCGGAACGATACGACAGTATGCAGGCGCTGAGAGCGGCGTTGGATATCTCACTACGAAGCGTGCAGCAAGGTGGCACCGAGCCGCTCGATTCCCTCTTGGACAAAATGCAGGCCTGTTTGGTCATCGATGGCTTGGAGCAACTCAAGGCGCCGGGCATTGACGCTGTCGACGACTGGATAACGCAATTGCAAGCCAGTCTTAAAGACACGCAAATCATTGTCACTTCGCAGGCGGACCTAGCTCAAGCGCAAGTAGACCATCACGTGCAGCTCAAAGGAATAGAGATCGAAGCAAGCGAGAAACTCCTCTCTCATTACCTAAGACCCAACACGCCTACCGACGTCTACAGCATAAGCAAACTCATTTCATTCTCTGACGGCCACCCGTTGACACTTCGCATCACCGCAACGTTGATCAACTACTTTGGGTCGAGCTCCGTCGCGCTGAACCAAATCCAGCTGCGCGGCGCCGATCTTCTCGAGATCCAAAAAAGGTCATCGCAAAATAGGCTCACGTCCCTTAAGACATGCCTTTCTCTCGCCTACGATGCCCTGACTGGGGACGAGCAAAAGCTTTTGTATGTAGTCGCCAACGCGCCTGGCGGATTGTTTAGCCGGATGCTCGATCACGACCAGACCTGGGTCAGCGACGGCCAGTCTGCAATCGCGGCCACTCGGCGCTGGGGCCTTATCGAAGTAAGGGGCCAAGGGGAAGCGCGGGAGCGGGTCCACATGCTTTCGCCCATTGCCAGCTACGCGGTTGCTCGCTTGCGGGAAGAGCGGCCTCAGGAGGCTCGGCGCCTTGTCATGCAATTGGCGAAGGAATTCGCACTGATGGCGGCGGTGATCGACATGCACTCGGAGGAGAATAGCGGTCTGCCGAACATGCTGGGCCGGTTCGAAGAGGAGTTGCCGAACTTGCTTCGAGTTCTCGATCTCGCCGAGGGAGAGCTTGGTGACGCTGAGCTGGGCGTGATGGCCACCGGGGTTTGCTCGGCGCTAATGCGATATTTCTTCGTGATTCAATTGGGTGACGTTGGCAGTCAAGTGATGCTGCGCGGCGCCCGGATTGCTATGCGCGAAGGGAGAATGAAGAGCGCAAGCGGCCTGCTGACGCGAATGGTCGCCCTCGCTCATCGAAGTCACGAACGTATCGACATCAAGCCGGCCATTGCCCTACTCGACGAGATCGAGATCCAGGGACGAGATGCAGAGACCCGCGGTAACGTGGCTCTCTGCCGCGCAGCGGCCGCCAGCTTTGGACGGAAGCAGGGCGTGGTCCAAGCGCAAGCTCTTGCCGCCATCGAGCACTTCGAGGAAGCGCTTGCCTCCGCGTCAAAGACGGTTGACGAAAATGAAGGCACTGAGAGCATCGAGAACGACCTGTCGTCAGCCTATGCCCTCTTGGGCGGTGCGCTGCTGGCGCAACGCGAATACGAAGCGGCGGCGAATGCCTATCGAAAATCACTCGCGATGGTACGAGGCCAATCCATCGCTGTCAATAAAGGTCAGCTCCACCATCAGATCGGCAACTGCGAGGCATATCTCGGAAACCATAGTGAGGCAGCAACCCGCTACACGATGGCGGCGAGTCAGTTTTACACGATAGGCATGCGCGCCTATTTGGGCAATGCGCTAGGCGAATTCGGAAACCTGCTCCTCGAGATAGGCCTCGACGGCGACTGGCCAACCTTGCCAAATATCGAAATTATCGAGGCAGGCGTCGACGACATTGCAGGGACGCTCGAAGGTTGTTTCGGCCAACATCCCTTCGATCTGGCCGCTTGCTCCGGCGCGCTTCGCAACCTGCTCGGAATGACCTTTCTAATTGGCTTCAGCAACGAATTGAGCCCTTTGGCCTTTCCGTCTAGCTTGCAGTCAGAACTGCTGCCTTGGGCGGAACAGGCGGTTTACGACATGGACGACGTTTGGATGGACGAGCTGGGCGGAGATGCAGTTCATGAATTGAAGGCGCTGCTCAACCTCGAAGCAGCGGTTGCGCAGTTCGAACGCAACGTCCGGAATGCAAAATCTGAGCAACTCGATATCGCCCCGCTCGCAGCTGCATGTGCGGGGGTTGGTTTTTGGGGCAGTCCCCGCCAGAAGGACAACTGGCTCTTCGTCTACTTGGCGCGGCGGTGGGGCGTGCCTAGCGGAATGCTCGACGACCTCAAGGGACGACTAGCTCGGTGGGCTCCAGACCAGCCGCTTCTCTTACATTTGCGCGCGGCGAGAGTATCGTGAAGCCCCTGGCCACGTTTGTGATGTCCTCTGCGTTGTGAGCGCGGTTCCCATTCCGCCCAGTCACGGCGCCTTTGTCGACTCGTCCGCGATCAGCACCAGCTTGACAGCCACGCCTTTCGGTGCCGCAAGGCCGTCGATGGTATCTTGCGGAGTGGTAATTTTTCCGTAGTGCAATTCCAGACGCACATTGTTCAAAATGTCTTGCTTGGCTTTAACACCAAGCCGCAACTTATTGGACAGCGTGGCCAAATCCAGTTCCGCCCACCCATAGTGGGCGATCAGCATGCGCTCCAGCCAAATCGCAAGCCGCATTCCATCGTCGTCTTGGAATGCGAGCGACTGATCGCCACCACGAACTGCGATCATCGAGCGGTGGCTCCCTGTCGCGTCCACATATGCGGTCGCCGGATTCTTGGGGATTTTCTCGCCAAGCAAGAATGCCTTCACGACAACTTCGGAATCGCGCGCCATCTTGAATGCCGCTGGGCGAGTCAATTGATTCGCGGTAGCTTGCGCGAACTGAGCGGCGACATCGAAACGCAGCCTGCCAACTACCGCGAGCTTCTCGGCCTCAGCTCGCTTCAGAAAGTCGGCAATTGGCATCGCCAGGACTCGGCCTGGCGCATATTGCAAGTCGAACGCGCCTGCGGCGGTTTTTAGGCCGACGGCGACAAGATCCCTGCTATCGAAGCGAGCGAGATGGTGAGGAAGGGCCTCGTGAACTTCCGCGATCGCGAAGACGGCAGATCGGTTGGCACCTTGACCTCCCTTGGTGGCGACGTTCAAGTCGCACTGTTGCGTCACGTGGATCAGGCACTCGCCGCCAGCTTTGAGGTTTGAAGCCAGGACCGAACCAAATGGGAGCGTGGAGTTGAATCGCTCCTCCGGTTTTTCCACTGTCGGTCCGTAGAACGCATCGCCTGTGGGCCAACCGCTCCAGACGTAGTGCGAGAAGAAGGCCCGAGCCACCTCGGGGTTCACAATTGGCGACATGAAGCGAGTCTTCAATCCATCGGCGCCGTCCATGTGCTTGCGAAAACAAACATCTAGCTCGCAGATTTTTTTGGCCACAGTTTTGTCGCGTTCCACGTGCCAAAGATACTCGCGACTAATGAGGTCCCCGAGATGTCCATCAAATGGATCGTTGTCAACATTCGCGGTGAGGTGAACGCGCTGGATAGCAGCCGCGTCCAAGTTCCACAGCGTAGTCTCGGCGGCATCCGCCGCCCTCTTGAGCGCGTCGGACCAACTGCGTATGAATGCGCGCATGCTTTGGGAGGCCGCGCGCTGAGCCATTAGCTGATCGAAAAGAACACGCAGCCCGCGAGCCTTGAAATCCGCAGAAGCCAGATCCGACTTTGGAAGTATCCAGAGGCCGGCAGCGCTGATCTGGGATGCCTTGCTGAACTCTTGCCGGTGCTTCGTCAACTCCGCTTCGGCTGTTGACATCGCGACGATGGGCGGCATGAGCTTGTCGCCCGACTCCGCCGAAAGTTCTCCCAGATATTTTTTCAAATCGTCAACCGGCGTTGCGCTCCCAACCAGGACCAAATCCAAGAACAAGAAATCAAAAACTACGGCTTCGGCACGCGGGGGGCGCTTGCCGACAAAATGAATTTCATAGGCTGGCGCAGGAAACGCCAAGTCGAATTCCCGACGTAGCGCGCTGCCACGGTCAGCGCGCGTAAG
This sequence comes from Curvibacter fontanus, assembly GCF_054780335.1. NCBI lineage: Bacteria > Pseudomonadati > Pseudomonadota > Betaproteobacteria > Burkholderiales > Comamonadaceae > Curvibacter > Curvibacter fontanus. The sequence goes on along the minus strand of NZ_BAAGWN010000016.1, from coordinate 50,482 downwards.
AAAGTTCGAGAACCTCCCAAGAAGGTCCGCGCTAGCCTTCCCGCGAAACCAATCGGTGAGAAGGAAGTCTTGAACAAACGCGTCGGATGTCAGGAAGTGCTCGAAGGCCTTGGAATCACCATTGAACGCGCTCACGTCCATCTTTTCCGCACAGAGAATCAATAGCTCCTTAACCTCTGGTCCGTCGACATCACCAAGGACCGCCTCGATCTCAGGCTCGCTCTCGCGAAGCTGCGCGTATACGAACTGAACCAATTCGTCGTCGACGACAAGAATTCGGGGCGGTTTGGTCTGGCCCCCGTCCGGCACGCCTTGAACTGCCGCCTCCGCCGCCGGGGCCTCGGTCTTGCCCCCATCCTCTTGGTCGGGCTTCTTGTCAACCTCGGCCGCTTTTCTGATCTCGTGTGTGATCACTTTTCCTCCCTGGGAAGCTCTAGAACAAAGGTCCTGAGCCTTCCGTCCGCATCCGGAGACTCGTCGAGATAGAGCTTGCCACCGTGATACGAAGCGAGCTCCGAGGCTATGTAGAGGCCAAGGCCCTTGCCTTTTTTTCGCGTCGAGAAGTAAGGCTTGAAGATGGCTTTCGCATAGCGCGGATCGACACCAGGTCCGTTGTCTGTGACGGTAATCGCACTGGCTCGCGTGTCGATGTCGACATGGATAGTCGGCGTGCCTTCGCCCTCCTTCAAAGCCTGTCGGACCCAATGCAGCGAGTTCACAATAAGGTTTTCGAGCGCCTGTGCAACCAAGCCGCGCACCATGTGGACGCCGAACTCGTGCTTAGGCGGCTTGCCGTCGACAGTCACTAACGCCTCGACGCCGTGTCGGACCATTCGAGCTTTGAAGCTATCAACTATAGTCTTGGTCTGCGCTACGACATCGTAGGTCTCTTTGCGGTTGCGCCCAGAGGGGCTCATCGCATCCACGGTTCGTATCCTTTTATTGGTTGCGACGATCTGCCTGCGCAAGTTGTCGATTACCTCGACCACATCAACTCGGCGCGTTCCGTCTTCTAGTTGAGCAAGAAGCTCGCCAGTGCGCTCCGTAAGGCGCGCAAGCTCGTGGACCACGACTTCGACAACTAGACCGATGTTGGCGAGCTCGAGCAATTCGACGCGCGTTTCCTGAGCCATGTCGAGCGCCCGCTTGATCGTCCTCACATATTCAATCTGATCGCTAATCGCCTCCCGAACTTGAAGCACCTTGTCCTTGTGCTCGGCAGGAACCTCCTTCGCGATTTGATTGAATGCCTTAAGGGTCCGCGCGAGATTGTTCTCGCTTTGCCGAAGCGACTCCTCTGTCGACTCTTCGGCGATTGCGATCTTGACTTGCGCCTCTTGAGTGGCGCTAATTTGTCCCCGTAGATCCGCGACGATCTCCACGCCCAGCAATGTCTTGAGCAACTGCTGCTCGGGGCACGAGACCAATCTCTCCCGATTAGATGCATCGATCAGCCGAGGATTGCGCTCCGATGAAATCGCCACGCTGCCGACCGTCTGGTATCGGTTGAGGGCGTAGCCCTTCGTTCTTAGCGCGCGGCTGTCCCACTCCAGCCAGTCGTCGTCCATTCCGCCGGTTTGCCCAACCCTGAATCCGTCGCGGTAAATAGCGAAGCCACCGCACCACACGTTCAACTCGTTGGAAATATCGGTGCGACTGCGATCAACCGCCTGAGCATTGAGCGACTGGCGATTGAACCAGAGGCACGTCGCCTCGAACGGACCAAGGCTTTCGAAGAGGCTCTGCGGGACGGAGAGCCGGTCCGAGAGCTCCGCCGACTTCCAGGCTCGTTCGTCAGGTGCATCGCTGCCTCTCCATAAAAGGGACCGTCGCATGACGCTCCCCTCCGAATCCACTCCTCCGGGATCGAAGACAATGTGCGCGCGAAACTGCGAGCATTCCGCAAGCCAATCGGGGAGAGTGGCGATCGGTTGCCGCTTTCCATTCAGCAGAACATCCACAGGAAACCGCTTGCGCCGCTTGGCGAAAGGGTCTTGGAGGCGGCGGAGATACTTCTGGACGAACGAGGCGATCTTCTCCTGAGTCCAAAACGAATTCAGGTCGGCGACCTCAATCACGGTTCCCGACACGTCGGCGGCAGCTGGTTCGGCGGGCTCCACTTTAACTTCAATTTGATGAAGGAAAAGAGAAGGGTCGTTGAAGTCCTCCCAGTTGAACCGCACCTGGTGCCATAGACGTTGGCCAGCCATCTTGGATTTGACTACGGCAACTTGTCCAAGACGCATCATGGAGAGGCGTCCTATACCTTTCTCGCCCAGAATTATTGGATCGCCAGACTTGGCGGCTTTCTTCGCCAGCAGCTTGCCAGGCGTTCCAATAACTAGGAACCGACTGTCGAGGTCGTCCGCGCTCATGCCGGAGCCTGTGTCCTGCACAACAATTTTGAACTTCGTCGCAAGAAAACCTTCGACAAACGTCGCCACCGCCTGCAGCCCGTTTATCGCGGCCTGGTCGAACTCATGGAGCATGGCCGCGCGTTCACGCGAAGCGAGCTCGGACGCCAGGGCGCCTTGAAACGCCTCCCGCGCCGCCTCTTTGCCGATCTTTGGCGGTGTAGCCAATAGGCGTTCTCGCAGCAGCGACAGAGTCGCGGCGTCTGCGGGAGCATGCAGCAGCACCTCCACTCGCGGGGAACCAGCGTCGAACGCGTTCTTGATCAGTTCATTGAGCGCGACATCGTCGGAGGTAATCAGCTCCGCGCCCATCTGCCGAAGCGCGCGCGCGGCCACACGAAACGAATTAGCCATTGGATGAGTCTCCAGAGAATCTTTGCATCAGACGCCCTCCGCGATGGCGGCGACCGCGAGGCTCATGTCCTCGTCGCTCAAAAACGGAGCTTGGGCGTAGACAAGGCCCTGTTCTCCGTTGAGCTTCGCGGCCAAATGGCCCCTCCCAAGAAGCAACTCCGCGCCTGGCCGGTCAAGTGCGATTTTTGAGGTCGCTTCGCTGGCCACCTTCAAGATCAGCCGGTTCCCCAAGTTTTCGCGGAGCTGCATCGGCATAACGTCTTTATCGGGACGCTGTGCAGCGAAGATCAAGTGAATACCGGCAGCCCGCGCTTTAACGCCGAGCCGCTGTACGGCCGATCCCACCGCCTGCTTGTAGCCGTCCTCCAGCATCCAATCTGCGAACTCGTCGTGAACGACGAAGAGCATGGGAAGCCTCTCCTCGGCCCCGGACTTGGCGTTGTAGGTGGACAGATCGCGAGCGCGTGCGGAGGCGAATCGGCGATAGCGGCTCTCCATCTCCTCCACCAGCTCGTCGAGGAGCTGCGTCGCGCGCTCACGACTGGTCACGATGGGCTCCCGCATGTGGGGCAGCGCTTCGAGTGCCGAATAGTCAACGCCCATTTTCGGATCGATCAGGGCGATCTTAGCGAGCGCAGGAGAGTTGGTGGCGGCGATGTCCAGCAAGAGCGCCTGGATCAACACCGACTTGCCGCTGCCCGTCGCGCCCGCCACGAGGGAATGCGGCTCATGCGAGGAGAGGCCTCCAAACTCCGAGCCCAGGTTCAAGTAAAGGATCGAGCCGTTGATTTCCTGGAGGCCCAGGACGAAGGAAGTGTTGATGCCGGCGGCGTTGCGGTTCACCGCGCGGCGCGACCAAAGCTCCCACAGCGACACCGACTGGCGCTTCTCGCCGGCCACCGTCACGACGATCGCTCCGGGCTTGGGCTGCACAGTCACAAGGTTGATCGCGTGGGTGGTCAGGAGCTGAGTGCGCTTGGCCTCGATGTCCTCCACCCTCAACTTGTCTGACCCCGCCAGCCTCACAAGGCATCCGTTGGGAGTGAGCCTGGTGCCCAGGATGCCCGCCTGAAGTCCGTAGCTGTTCAGGGCCGTCTTCAACTTGCGAGTCGTCTCCTCGGCCCACTGCCCACGCTCGTCAAGCCGCTCAGAGGATCCCGCGGCCTTCGCTTCGATGAGGCCGGCAAGCTCGGCGCCGCACCACCCGGCGCCAGAGGAGCCGATGGCGGCTTGAGATCCGGCGCTCGCGGGGCTCGTGGAGGCCGTCGAGGGCGTCGGAGTAACTGGCGCAGCTTCTTGCCCGGCCGGAGGGGCGGCCGGAGTCTCAACCGTCTTCGCCTCGCCGCCGTTTGAAGATCCGGACGCCAGCCCAAGCGCGGGAGAAGTGCCTCCTCCGACGACAGGTCCCGCATCGCCAGCTCCACCGCCGAGTGGCGAGAGCCTTTCGATCATGGAAGTCCACGACACGCGCCCAGCGGGAGGCATAGGGTTGCAATCGAGCCATGGCGTCATCGGGCCGAGGCGGGAACGCACCGCGGCAGGGTCGGATTCGCTCGCGTAGCCCTCGACCAGTGCGCGCAGATCCGGGCGCTCGAAGACCTCTTGCCACGCCTCCACGCCATCGGCTTCCTCCAATTTGATTTGATCGGAGTTGAAGCTGTTGGCCGCGTCGGCCGTGTGCACGAAGACGTGCGAGTAGCCGCGCAGCGAAATTAGCGCATCACCGTCCCGCAGACCGGAGCGCGCGCGCTGCAGCAGATCCGAGCACGCGGGCGGTACGTCGGCGTCGAGGAGCAAGTCGGCTAGCCTAGCGAGCCACACGTCGCGATCCAATCGTCCCGGGTCGCCGAACAGGGCGGAGCGGAACGTGGACAAGGTGGCCATCAACTGCGCCTTGGATGATCGGCGCGCCTCGGCGGCGCCCGGCGCACCCACGTATTTGGCTTCGCAAATCGCGATATGCAAGTGGACGACTCCATCGCGCTCCTCGACGCACAGGCCAAGCAAGTCGGCGATTCGACTCTCCTTCTGCGCGAGCCAGGTCGCGTAGTCGTCGAGGAGGAAGAAGACGGTGAAGGCGGGGCGCGAGCCCGAGCCCGACAGCGCCAGGAGCTCGTGGGCCACCAAGTGCCGGCTCATGACCAGGCCCAGCATCTCTCCGGCCGATACGCCGCGCTTGGCGGCCCTCAGCACAATGTCGCCCGAGACCGACAGGGCGTCCTTCTCCATCCGCGTGGCCAGTTCGTCGAGGGCGTCGGGAGGGATCGAGAGGCCCAGCTCGGAGAGCCTGCGCCGCGCCAGCACTCGCAGCAAGCGCAACTCGGAGGTCGAGCTCACGATCATATTGCGGCCGTTGGTGCTCGCGCGACGGTATCGGACCACCGTGATGCCGTTGGCCTGGAGCTGGCGCTTGTCCAAGAGCTCATCGTAGGTCGCGACCCACTCGGCCAGCCCGTGGGCGTCGTCAAGCGTGGCTTTGAGAGCTTCGTTTTGCAGCGAGATGCGGCGTACGGGCAGCAGGAGCTGGCCGTCCACGGGGTCCTCCTGCCTGACCAGGGACGCGACCGCCGAGACGTAGGTCCAGCCGGTTGCGGTCTGCATCGGACAGGTCAGGAACGTAGTTGATTTGAGCTCGTTCTCACCGGAGACACTGCGATAAGACCAGCGCGAAGGGGCATGCTCGAGGCTTGGGCGCTCATTGATCCAGCCGAACTTCGCCCAGTCGACCGAGGCCGTGCGCGACACCACATCGTGCAAGAATGCCACGTCGTAAGGCCGAAACGCCCCGGCTTCTCGCACGGGCGTAGCCGATGCTGGAACGACGGCAATTCGAAGCTTGGACATGAACGTGTCGGAGGTCTCGCTAACCACCGGCATGTCGGGGTCGTCGCCCGCCTTGCTAACCAACTCCGCATAGACGCGCCGCAGCTTGGCGGGATCGCGATGGCGTACGGAAACCCCGCATTTGAAGTCCTCGTGGGACTGATCCCCCGACAACTCGCGGACGACGGCCAGAGGCAGCTCCGCGGCGTCCGCGTTGTAGAGGACGACATTGAGGTTGTCGGCCTCGTGCGGCTGCAGCCCCACGTAGCGCGAAAGCAACTCGCGCACCTGTTTGGCCGCGCTCGTCGGGTCCACGTCGGTGAGCGTGTCATCCTCGCCCCGGACCGGCGCCTCCAAGAGGCTGTAGCCGTTGACCGTGCTGCTCTCCGCGACCAGCATGGGCTCGCCGCCTCGCGAGATCGTCGCGATCTCCGGATAGAACGGGTGGGCGAGCTCGTCGAAGAACTCCCGGAAAAAGATGTGCCGGTCCCCGAAGAGCACGTCCTTCCCACCGAGGATGTGGCTCACCAGGCCAGCAGCGCGCCGGCTCTTCACCGCGAGCGCCTTCATGCGCTCCGGATGCCAAGGAGGAACGATCAGGCAGGGTTGCTCGCCGACGACCTTCACGGTTCCGATGGAGAGAATCTCGGAGACCAGCTCCGATCGGCAGACGTCGCCGCGGGCGTGCGTCGAGAGCGTCCGCAGCAGCGCGGCGAACGAGTCCGCCTGCCCCATCACGGCTTCGCCGTGTAGCCCCACCGCCACGAAGTCCTCCAGTGCCTTCGCGTAGTCCTCTTCGAATGCCTTCCAGGCGGCTCTGACGGCGTCGCGTTGTTCGTTCGTCAGCTTCCCGCGCTCGTGGAGGTCCTCGATCCTCTTCTTGATCTCCGCGCGCAGGCTTCGCAGCTTGCCCGCCTGCGGCACCAGAGATCCCGCGTCGCGCTGGAAAGTCGCCTCGAGCGTGCTGGTGTCCGAGAGCGAAACGCTTTGCACGCCGCCCTTCTTACTCACCATGCGGCGGGGGACCTCGGTACAGGCAACCCCGCCCTTCTCGCGCAGGCGCTCCATGTCGTCCACGAGAGACATGCCGATGGCGTCGGGCTTGTAGGACCAGACGAGCTGCGTCTTGTCGATGATCTCTTCGCCGCCCGCGCGGCGCTCGACGAGCGCGACCTCGAATTTGATCTGCAAGGAATTCCGGGCGACCGACGTCACCGGCTTGGGCTTGTCCTTGCGGTTCTTCTGCTCCCAGTCGAAGAACTCGGGGTAGCGAAACAGCGGGTCGGGGAGGTCGGCTGTCCCCATGCGCTCAACCTTCCACTCCGCCTTCGCCCCCAGGAGCTCCTTCAAGCCCCGATACATGGCACCGAAGTAGGAGCCCACATCGTGGTTGAAGCGCTCGCGCCACTCCTTGCGGCCCTTGCTCACGGTGAATCGGAGGAAGCGCTCGGCGCCGGACTCCTTGGCGCCGGCTACCAGCGTGTGGGCCACCTCGATAACGCCGCGCAGGAAATCCGTACATTCCGTCGGTTTGCCGAAAATTACCTTTTCCCAACGCGCGTTGAGCTTGGCGTCGTCGCGCTCCATATGGCGGCGGTGGAGATCGTAGAACTCCTCGTCCTCCTCGTTCCAGTCCGAGCGCCGCTGTCGCGCCTTGAGGTCTTCCAGATGCTTGCGCCACTTCTCTGAGAGCGCCATGGGCTCTGCGCAGTCATGGTCGAAGAAGTAGATCGTCGCCTCGGCCAGGTCGAGCTGCTTTTCGCGCGGCTTCTCGAAAATGTGGTGGACGCCGTCGCCTTCCCATTCCAGTTCCGCAAGAGCGGCGACCGCTTGCTCGTCCGAAGCCGATGCCTCGATGAACGCCACGATGGTTGGCATCACCGTCGCTTCGATCTGCGCGGCGTTCTCGTCGAGGCGTTGGCGCATCTCCTCCGCGTCGATCGGCTGGCCGGTGGGACGCAGGCGACGCAGCAGAGGCGCGCGGTTAGCGTAAAGCTTCTCAAACGCCTTACGCCACGGCGTTATCGCCACCCCATAGGTCTTTGGATTCGAAAAGAAGGAGGTGTCGCGCGGGAGTCCGACGCACGGGAGCGCCCAGCCGATCGCGTCGCGGATCGCACGACCGTGCGAGGGCTGCGAGGCTTCAGCGATCTTCGAGCAGAACTCGCCGAGTTGGATCAAAGACAAGTCGACCACGGCTAGCAGGCCGCGAAGCGCGGAGGCGAAGACCTGCCGATCCTCGGGAGTCGGCGCCATGGACGCGACGTGGCACGTCGCCTCGACCCAGGCCGCTTCATGGGCCCGCAATTCCTTGGCCCCCAGCCCCGTAACGTGCTGCAGCGTGTCCGCCTGGTTCTGCTCAGTCCCGTTGGCGGTAAGGAGCGCCAGCTTGCTGGTGCCCGCGTTGCGGACGAAGCCCGCGTTGCGATCGGTCAGCGCCTCAGGCGGCAGTCCTTGGCCAATAACCAAGGACTCAGGGATTTTGACGTCGACCAACTCCGCAAGCTGCTGGTTACCGACCACTTCCCAGACCACCGCGGCGATCTGCTCTGGCGAAAGCTTGTCGAGCCGGAACATGGCAGTCGATTGCGAGACGCCCTCCTCGGGCCGGGCGTCGCCAAGGCGCTGGGCAAGGATGGTCGCCGCGACGCGCCCGATGATTTTGTTGGAGAGCATCAGACTTGCCCTCCTGAGGCGAATGGGTTTTCCACGAAGGAGCAGGAATCCGAGAGGCGTCGGACAAGCCCGAGCCCGGCCAGGCGCGCTTCCAAGTTGGCACGGTTGTCGCTGAGCGCCTCCTGGTCAACCAGCTTCTCGTTTATCAGCCGAGCGCCTTCGACGTCGCCGACGACGAGACCGTAGCGGGACTTCGCCTCGGCCAAGAACTCGTCGAATTGCATGCGGTTTTCGACGATGGCCACCACAAGCGATTTGAGCAGTCGATCGTTTGGAGCGTAGCGCGTCCTGCGAGACAGCCGCCGCGAGCTCAGCCCGATCGCGCGAGACCATGCAGGATGGATTTTGTCGACGTGCTGCTCGTGGCGAGAAAGCGCTTTCTCGACGAGCTGCTCGACCAGTTGGTCCCCATCCTTGTTCAGCGCGTCAGCATCGTCGCCACCGTCTTCCGGCGGCCACTGGAAGCGCGATCGCAGCACCGCGGCGCAGGCGGCCTTGGGATCGGACGACGCCAAGGCCGAGCCCCACTCTGGCGACAACTTCGTCGATTCGATCGAGAACCGGATGGCAGCCGCCGAGTAGCCTTGATTCGCCAGATAGGACTCGGCCGAAAGAGCCCGGACCTTGGTGCGCTCGCGCGAAACCATCTCGCAGACGATTTCGACGGGCTCCGCCTGGCCCGCTTGCGCCTTACCGCGCTCGAGGAAATACAACATGAGGTTCAGGCCGGTGATCGAGATGAGGTGTTCGAGTGCGTCGTATACCGGCATGTCTCGTGACAGGATCGCGAGCCAGTCCTCGCAGAGGCGATCAAAGCGCGGCAAGGACGCATAGGGCAGATATCCCACGGGCCGGTCGTCGGGAGCGGTCTGGGGCGGCCCTTGCAACGCGCGCACGAGTCGGTTCATCGGAAGCGATTGATCGTACAGGCGCGCGACGAGCTTCTCGCCGAGCTCAGGCCCGCGCTGGGCGCGCGAGAGCATAAGATAGATGAGCTCGCCCGTTCGGGCGAAGAAGCGCCGGTCGTTGGAGGCGGCGCCCTTCGCATCGACGCGCAGGTCCTCGTAGAGCGCGTCGGGCCCGAACGGGAACACGAACTTGGAGCTCCAGCGCTTGTTGCTGCGCGCCTCGAACGACGAGGAGCGCAGCAGCTCCACGGCGCGAGCGAAATCCTCAAAGTCGCCGAACGCTTCGCGCAGGTAGGCGAAGTCCGCCTCGGCGAGGCCCTCAGCGTCTTTTTTGAATCGTTCGCTCCAGGCGTTCCATTTTTCGGGCTCGGAGAGAGGGCGCGCGCGGATGGTCTCGACGAAGGGGTTGTTGAACAGAAGGGCTCGGAGCCTCAGCTGCCGCTGTGGCTTGTATCGAGGCGCCGCATCCCCGGCGGGTCGCAATGGCGCGTCGGTGTTGGATCCCAGAACGGTCAAAAATTCCAATACCGCCAAGTGCGGAAGCTGCTCGTCGTAGAGACGATGGCCCCAGACGTGCTCGTCGACGGCGAAGTCGACGCTGTCGATTCTTGGCCTCATTGCGGCGTCCTGACGGTAACAGGTTTCGAGTAGCCGTGGCCACTCATTTCGATCTCGATGAATCGCAGGGTGAGCGCGTTCGCGCCGTCGTCCGAATCCTCGTCGTCGGCCGACCTGTCCTTCTTGGCGAGTTCGGCTTTTCGGAGCAATCGCGCCTTGAAAGCGAGCATGTCTTCGAGGCACTCATTTGAGAAACTGCCAGGCAAAGCGCCTTCAGCCACTCGGCAGAGAAACTCGAACCTGACAGGGGTGAGCTGCAGGCTCGCGGAGAACCAAGCGCCTTCGGCGATGGCTACTTCGAGGACGCCGCTGCCGGAGACGCCGTCGAGCGCCACCTTCATGCCTACACCCTGGGTTCTGCGAGCCGGCGACTCCGTGTCGCACAACACGCTGATCCGCGACTGGGTGAAGCCGCCCGAGCTCGCGACGAAGAGCTTGTCCGGATTCTCGATCAACAAGCCCGTCATGACTCGGTTGAGCCCGCGAACGAGCCGGGAGCGCAGGGCATCGCTGATGTTTCGCTTAGCCGCCAATCCGGACATCATGTCCAAGTAGTCGCCCGCGAATCGGAACGCGGTCATCGACCAGAAGCGGTAGTCCGGGTCATCCTTGGGCAAGACGAAGTAGAGCCGGCGCCTCTGCGACGCCAGGCGCGCCAGGAAGGCCGCGGCGCCGTCGTCCACGCGAGCAGCCTCTTCGCCTTCCAAGTAGCGGTGAAGCCCCGCCAAGTAGCTGGGCGTGGCGCCGTAGACGGGGTCCGAGGCCAGGTGACTGGCAAAAGAGTCCTTTAACTTCGGGTCGTCCGCCCCATACACCATGAGCCCGTCCGCCCCGTTGGTGGTCTCCGAGCCGAGGCCGAACGCTGCGAGAGCCCGAAAGATCGGCTTGTTCGAAGCGCGCCGCTTCAAATTGGCCCCGAACACGTTGTCGTAGATGCTCGCCATCTCAACCGTCCCGCGCTCCTGGATCTTGGGCACGTCCGAGCAGGACATCAGCCCTTCCTTTGCTTCGAGGTGACCCAGGATCATGTTCGACGCGAGCGCGAGCAAGTCGCGGATCGGTAGGTGGGTCCCGTTGGCCCGGGAAATTTCGGCAAGGGCGGACAGGCGCTTTCTAAGGCGACCTTGGTCTTCGGCCCCCAACATCCGATTCCTGTTTTCTATGATCGGACATACCCGGCCGTTACCGTGCCACGAACATGAGCCGCACTTCGTCCATTCAGGGTGCTCGGAGACGGCTCGAAGCACGTCTTCGACAGCCTCTGCGCGAGCTTGGCGGCTCAGATCGAACAGCGCAAGCCGGTCGGGAGCCGCCGCGCGTTGAAGGAACGCCTCTTGAATGGGCACTCGAAGCGGATGCGCGCGGCCTTGGCGACGGCCGCATTCCCGCAACCTCTCCAAGATTTGCCCGTGGTTGGCCACCAAGACAACGAAGCGCTTGTCTTCGGCGGCCAACACCGATTGCTCGAAGAGGCTCAACGCATCGTCGCTCTCCGAGTCGGACAGCTCAGTCAAATCCTTGACGAAGATGGCCACCCGTCCATCCGACAGGGAAATCTCCTTGACGGGCTTCTTCTTGTCCGTCCAGTCGGCCGCGGTTCCCCCCATGTGGCCCCAGAGGGTTCTGGCGTGATACGTCTTACCGTCTCCGGCTGTTCCGGCAATTAGGATGGATCCAGGAAGACCAGAGTCCACACGCGCCATGATTTGCCCGAGCAGGGGGCTCGTGAGCTGGATCGGGCTGACGTTGGCACGGCGAAGGGCGTCGACGGTGTATTCGTCGAAAAGTGTCGTGTTCGACGGAGTTGGCCCATAGGACCGCAGAAAGCGCACCCAGCCGCTAGCTGGATGACCACCTAAAGCTGGCGCGGCCGGCTGTACCGCCGTAGCGTTCGTCATTCTTACTCCCCGTTGAACAACCGGAGGGCCGGACTGCCCTCCCCTTTGTCTTTTGCGGACGTCTAGGCGCCCTCAAAGGCCATTATTGCCGATAAGACGTCAGGGGGAAATTGCACCACGCCAGTGAGACGCGCGATGAAAAGTGAGGCGGAAAAGGGGGGGGCAACGGGCTTGAGCGTTGTCCTAATCGGCGGGTTGAACAGCATGTAGCCGAACTTTTTTGTGGGTGTGGCCGTCTTCGCTGAACGTGTTGCCAAAGGTGATATTGGTCGCGTCCTGACCCTTGATCAGCATGTCAGCCTTGCAAATGACGTGGGACTCGGGGTTGAGCTCCTAGCCAAAGACCGTCAGCCTTGCCTGCGGGTTGTGATCGACCAGGAACTCGCCCGCCACGCTACGTATCCCGTTGATACCGGCTGTGGGTCGTAAATGGTGCGTACCACGCTGGGCATGCTGAGCACGTCGCCATCGTCCATGAAGATGAGTTTCTCCATCAGGCGGATCGCTTTGGGTCGGGAAACGAGTTCAGGTGGGTGGGAAGAGGTTCCCCGACTGACTCAGCCAGATTAAGTCCTGCCCAGTCACTCAAGCATCTCGCTTAGCTTCCGACCGGGCCTTCACAAGCGGCGCCGCCGCAAAACTGTTTGCCGACAGGAAGCGTTAACACACCCGCCAATGGTCACCGGAAGCAATCGCTGCATATTGACCGTTCACCACCACGATGCCAGGTTCAGGCAGGAACCAAACATTCGCGTAGTACTTCCAGTACCCGGAGACTGTGCGCCCGTCGCCTATCTATAGGGATCTGCCAGATTTCCTGTAGCGTGAGGCTCGCCATCACAAGCCGGATAATTTCTGCGTAGAAATCCTCCCGGTTGAGTAACACCAGAATTTTCCCATTAGCCTGTCTGCGCGCCAGAGGCTCACATAGCAGGGAAGTCAGATATGTGTAGTTTTTGAAGGTCGGCTCCAGGAAATGCAACCAATACGGCCACTGGCGGTTGACCTCCTGGAAATGCTCTCGGGCAACATCTTCCCAACTTTCACGCTGCGCAGACGGGAGACCCATGAATTTAAGATGCATCCTTCCCATGGATCCGATACAAACGGATGGCTCGTCACTCAAAGCATCCATTAAGCGGATCACGTCCTGGGCAGCCCGTGCATCCATTGATGGCGCATAGGGAAACAGTTGGATCAGTTCGGCGCATTCGGGCAATTCCGAGATCGGATCGGATTTCTCCCTCAGCATGTTTTCTTTTCTTATCGCCGTTCTCAACCAGCCGGGTAAAGAACCCGTCACGTCGCGATTTGCCTGTTCTGCCGATCCCAGTAACTTAAGCCGATCCATATAGAACTGACAAATCAGATCGACAAGGGGTATGGGCTCATCAGAGCGCTCAGCGCGCATTGCAGTATTCAAAGTGGTCATATAAATAAATAAGCAGCATCGAGTACAGACCTCGTCAATCCGGGGCAGCAACTGGTCTACCGCGTCTCCCTAGGCCGAGCGCTAATCAACCGCCTTGCGCCGCGCCTGTGGCTTACGAGCGCGCTTTTGACCTGAATGCCCTGATCAGCACGGATCAAAGATTCCCGAGAACAGTCGACATGCCAGCCTCGATATCGGCTTGGGATAGCATGATTTCGTCGCTAGTGGCGCGCGAGATGGCGCGATTGGCGGCGTGCTGCAGCACGGCCTCGACGTTGGCGATACTTTGCTGGCCCAAATCGGATGCAATTCTGTCGGCAGTCAGGCCCTTGCCCAGTCGTAGATTACGTTTAACGATCCAGTTAGCCACGTGTGATGCGATCTGATCTTCTTGCGGCAGTTCGAATTCAACCTTCTCGGTGAAGCGTCCGCCACGTAGCAGCGCTCCGTCGATCTGGTCCGGGTTGTTTGTGGCTGCGACAATGAGTACGTCACGTACACGGTCGCCAGCACCATCCATTATGGTCAGCAGCTTATTGGTGGCTTCGGTGCAGTTCGAATACTCTCGGTTACGCAGCAGGTCGTCGGCCTCGTCGATAAAGAGGATTGCCGGGCGCAGTTCCTTCGCCTTGTCATAGATTTTTTGCAGGCCATTGGGGTTGCGAGACAGTTCAGCACCCGAAGTCGGCAGGAACGCCCAGCCAACTTCCTTGGCCAGGGACTTGCACACCGTGGTCTTGCCGGTACCGGGCGGACCGTAAAAGAGCACGCCAGTGGGCAGCGAGCCACCCAGGCGCTCTATGCGCAGCGGGTCGCGTAGGCGATTGGCCAGCATGTCAAGAGACTCCCTGGATTGGGCCGACAGGATCAATTGATCCAACGGGATAGCAGATTCGGGCGTGGAACCGCGGCGGCCTTGAACCCGGCGCAGCGCGGCCATGAAGTCATCGAAAGTGACTTGACGCCCACTATCGCGGCCATGCAGGTAGGACGGAAGCTCTTCGGTCACAGCCAGGATGCGTTTAACGGAGAAGCCGTTCCAACGCGCCGCGACGTTATTGATCGTGGCTTCGTCAGCGCTGTAGCCCTTGAGGTTGTCAGCAAAGCCCTTGGTCAGCAGACCGATGCGGGCTTCCATGTCGGGTGGGGTGACTTCAACTTTGAAGTCAAAGCGACCCTCGCGAACCGCAGCACTATCCAGTCGGTCCATGTGGTTCGTGGCAGCGATCACCAGTACTTTGTGCTTGCGGATGTCGACCAGCAGAGTCAGCAGAGCATTGACCACATCGGTGTCTTCCTTGACGCTGGAATGACCGGAAGAACGCTCAGGTATGAAGCTGTCGATCTCATCGATGAACAGTGCGCAGGGCTGACGACGGATGGCTTGGTCAAAGGCACGCTTAATGCGGGTAGTACGCTCGCCAACCCACTGGCTGGCCACATCAGCATGGGTCAACTTGAGCAATGGCAGCTTCAGCTCTCCGGCAAGGGCTTCAGCGAACACAGTCTTGCCGTTGCCAGGCTCCCCGGACAGCAGGATTCCGTTGCGCGGGGCAACGCTGTTTTCTCTACGGCCTACGATGGCCTGTCCCGTGTGCAGGAGGCGACTCTTAAGCTCTGTATTGCCGTAGATATCCTTGAAGGAAATCAATGCCCTCTCGATCCGAGCGATCTGCTCGCCATCGTCTCGGTCTCGGCCGCCGGTCTGGGTATGAACGCGATTGCGCGCGAGACGACGAAGCACAGGGATGCCGTAGTACCAGTCGAAGTGGAAGTCGAGCCACGTCAGCCCGACCACTGCCACATAGGTTGCGGGAAGCGCCAGATCTATAAGGCCCTGCTTACGGCCCCAAATGGCAAACCAGAACGCAACGACACCTAGGCCAAGGATCAAGCTAAGTGCGTTCGCATAAATATGCTGCTCATCACCTTCATCAACGGTAAATCCAAAGCGTTGCTTGAGGATCAGTGCTACCACGAGATAGATGAGACGCACAACGTGAGAGAGGATTGTCAACCCTATTGCATAGGCCAGAAACCCGCTCAAGGTATGGCTGTCGAGGCCACCCACCTGCCCTTCGCGCAAAAGTGGATACGAGAAGCGCGGCACCTCCGTTCTCCATAGCAAAGCCGTTAGCATTACGAATGCAATAGCAGCCGTCACAAACAGGCTCGCCAGCTTTAACGGCAGATACAAAGTGAACCGAAATATTTCACCGAGCATTTTTATTCTTTCATGAGAAAAAATGACATGACTCGAATCTTTGTCAATAGTCATGCACTACAGCGCTCCTAGCTTTTTTGGTTTCTATCGACCGAAAAGCGCGGCCTTTAGCGATCTCCAGATCAGGTAGATCTCTGTCAGCTCTTTTTGCATGGGATTTGTCGGCTCTTCTAGTTGTCGCAGTCCAAGCTTGTCGATGTAGGGCTCTATTTCTTCGTCGATGGACGGTGGGTTGCTGAAAACCGGCAGGCGGGACCCCGGGCTGCAGCGAGCTGCGGCTGTTTTCAGAAGTTCACGCCCCGCCGCGCTATCCATCAACCAGTGACGTATTTTTCGCACCCCCTCAGCATCTTGGATTTGCGCGTTCTGGCGAAACATCGACCTAGTGGAAAGTTTGTTGTTTTGTGACACGTCATCGCTCCATTTCGCTTCGAATATCGGCGCCGTCATTCAAGTTCTCACAGAACGCCTCCCTGTCAACCCCCAAAAAAAGAAACCCGGGCATTCGGCCCGGGTGTTGGTAAATCATCCTGCATCAACCCTTTGCGCCAAAGAAGACGTTGTCAGGCAGAGAGAACAGTTACTACAGTCCTTCGCTTGCTTTCACTTCCTTGGTGCTTGCGACGGTTCGGTGTGCTTGCGCATTCGAGGCGTTGTCTTTGAGGCATGCGCCTTGCTAGCCAGAGCGCCTCACCTCCACCAGCCAGGCCCGCTTCTGCAGGGAAAGTTCCATGAGGTACATCGGTCACAAGCGCATCAGGTGCACCGCTTCTCGACTTCGCCGACTCCTCTCCTTGAGATGCTGCAAGAGGTTTTCAAGGTCAGAATCAATGTTCAGTCGAATCGTGAATTCAGTACCAATCGGACTGGAGAGCTTCAGACGAATCGTTTATCAGCCCACCTTCCGCCTTACCTCGACGCCGCAGTCAGGTATTCCCCAGCCATCTGGAAGCCCTTGACGTTGGCGAAGACTGGGTCCGCGTCCATGTGCATGATCGATGCGTGCTCCGGGAATTTCCGCTTCATGTAGTCGTAGAAAACAGTAGCCCCTCCACCAGTGAAGAGGATGGCGTCCAAGTTCTCCAGTTTCTCAGTTTTGAAGATCAACTGATCCACCGATTCAGTCAAAACTGCCTCGATTGCACAGGCATGCTCAGCCATTGGGTACGTTTCGCCGCCCGTTATGAACGAATCGGCGCAAGTACGGATCGCGGTATCAATGCGATCAATGATCTCGAAATTGTCACGCCAGTTGCTGTCGATGCCGTCGGCAACGGCGCAGGCGCAGGCCAGCATGGACTTGGAGTACGCGCCGGAAAGCGGCCAGTTGGGCTGGCGGCCACAAGACATGAACCAACCAAGGTTGCCGCCACCGGCATCGACAACCAGCAACGAGGAGGAGTCGTTCAAGTCACGGCCGCTTTCCAGGCTGTGGTTGATGAGCGCCCCCTGAGGCTGCACGATGACCGAGACACGCTGGACCGAGACGCGGCTAACCTCTTTAGGTTCGGTTGGATCAGGCAGCAGATGCTCCCCGACTAAACGGGTTTGGAGCTCCCCCTGATAGCGAGTGAAGTTTTTCAGGGGCAAACCGACGACCAGGTGCTTGATGACCATCTCAGCCGGGTGGCCGACGTCCTTGGACATGTAGTAAAGCGCACCGCGCAGTAGCGCCATGTACTTATTGCTCAAGCAGTAGTCATCAAACACAGGCCGAGGCTCGCGGCCAGAACTATAAAGTACCGCATCGCGACCGACAAAGTAGTTCACGCCATCGACTTTCACCACTGCGCCATCTGGTTCGTTGTTCATTGCGCTGCGCGGAGACATACCGGCCAGGAGCCGGGGAGCAAGGCTGGGAAATATTTGGGTGGAGACAGTCACACCGGTTGGTTCATAGTGTCGACCGAGGCTGACTTTCACTGAAAAATATCCGACATCCGCGGCACGGACATCAACAACGACGGGGGTATTTGATTTCATTTCTGGCATTCCTAGAAAAAAGGCAACACAAGCGCGTGCTGGACCTGATGATCAAAGGAATCCTTGGAAGCGTCAAACGATGCAGACCGAAACGTGGCCCGAAGATGGGCTAATCAATCAAGCCGAGGATGACGTTCGACATCGTTGCCGATGCCCTGGCTATAAGGCCCAACACTAGAATCATCTTCCACAGCGACCTCGGCATCTAGTCCGAAAGTCGGCCATGACGGCCACGCAAGCCCTGTACGACATGACTGCTTTGATGAGCCGCATGGGCAACTGCTGGGACAACCTGCACACCGAGATTTTCTTCATCCGCCTGAAGAAAATGCGAGGGCATGGCACGAACTGCGCGATGCGAGCCGGTGCGCAGGCCCATCTGTTCTATTTCATCGAGGTGTTCTATAACTGGAGTCGCCGTCACTCTGCGTTGGGCTACGGCTCGCCTGTTCGGCTCCTTGAGGACTGGATCTACAAGCATGCGTGTCAGTAATCGAAGTCGGCATGAGTTCTGCCCGCTGGAAGGCGAAATTCGACAGACACCTCAGATTGCTGAGTGCTCTAGCGAGTAGATCAGTCCGGGGAGCAGCATGAGGCGGCCTGGCTGCAGCTTAGTCAGATCCAAGGGATGAGGGAATGTTCCATCGAACTCGTAGCGTTCGCCGCTTTCCATCCACAGGTGCTGGGGGATGGGCTCACTCATGAACGTACCAATGACGGGGCCACGACGCTTGAGGCAGCGGGCCGGAATCTCGCAATCTACGATCTTCCCCAGGTCTGAGATCGTCATGGCTTCAAGTACCGTATCGAGATTGTCGAATCCTTCAACCGAGCCTTGCGGTTTGACTCCACCAACGCATAGTCCGGTAGACAAATAGTAGATCGCGATGCCTAGATCGGGCGTTTTTTGTTCGCTCATATAACTAGACTACGACAAAAACTAGTCATGTCAATGTGGCGAGTTCTATCCTACTAAGGTTGAAACTCGTCGTCATCCAAGCTTGCGCCATTTCATTCAAAAATTTCGCAAATCCGCGCACTCATTGGATACCACGATCGATCAAAATTTCGATGTCGGCGCTGCGCCAGCGAACTGCACGCTCGCCAATCAGAACAGGCTTTGGGTAATAGCCAGCTCTTATTCCCCTATAAAGCGTAGCGCGACTGATATTCAGTCTTTCAAGCACTTGCGGGGCGCGAAGTAGCGTACTTGAACGTTTTTGAATTGCAGAGTCTTTCATTGGGCGTGGACAACCCAGCGCAACGCAGTCACCAGTCCTCGGCCTTCTTTTCCGTGGTGATTACGTCGTTCCTTCATCCTTCGGAGGCTGACGAGGTTCGCCTGGCTATTGGTAGGTAGCCAACCTGTCACACACATATCCTGTACTTCTAGGTTTGAGGTGCGCATTTCCCCGAGGTAGCTGAGCCTGGTATCAGCTTGGGGGGGCTCAGATCTTCAGCAGATCTATACCGTCCTGGATAAGGCTGCCGATTTGACAGCTGAACTTATTCTATGGTGCACCTACAGGGTGTCAAACGATCAGGACCAGTGACGCATGTCGCTGCTTTCGATCACCTGCCGTGCCAAAGCATTGAGCCCCCGCGTGCAGGGCACTTAGATACATTCAATCGCGTTGCATATGAGTCGCAGACGGATCGCCTGTCTGTATCAAAGGTACGGTTCAGTCGATTCTCGAGAATGCCCTAGCTACCGCTGGCTTGAAAACAGCACTGAAACAGGCCGAGGAGACCACGAAAGGCTGATTCTGGCCTATCCAGCTGTCCGGACCGGCGCAGGCTTTGCCGCACCTACCATTCAGTTGGAGTTCGGGGCACGCGCAACTGGCGAACCCAATCAAGTTCATCCGATGTCATGCGACATGGCGCTTCTGATCGAGGGCCTAGATTCTCCGACTGCGCGCCCCTAATCATGACCACTTAGCGGACAATCTTGGAAAAGGCCACGGCCGCCCATGTCTACTTTCGTCAAGACCGGCTGTGGGTCGAGCGCCACTCGCGGCAGTGGTACAACCTGGCCGCTATGGCCTTAGCCAAGACCTAGCACAGCGACATGGCTATTGCGGATCACGCACTTCAGGAAGCTGAAGTTCACTGGAATCGTCGGGGTCCGTGGTGCGGTGGTGTTCGGTGAGGTCGACACCGCGGCCGAGGATATCCATGAGTTCTTGCTTGAGCCGGAACAGGATACTGCTATCCAGGAGCTTGAGGCCGGGGGTGGCGATGAACAGGCGCATCTTTTGGTTGGGCGCCACAGGCAGACCGGCCGCGAAGTTCTCGCCGAGCCAGACGCGGGAGACGCCGGCATCGGCCATGGCTTTAACGAAGCGCGGATTGTTTTCGGTAAGCCGCCATGTGGCCTTGAGGCGCTGAGTCTTTTCTTTCTCGGCCATGGGGATCGTGCCGATGTAGGCACCAGCGATGTCGAGACGGAAATGGCCCATGTCGAGGCTGACTTGCTTGCGGGCCTCGAGGTCGGCTTCCTTGACCATGGCGTTGACGACGGTCGGGCTGCCAGCCGAGACCGGTGGTTCAAATCCGGCGACCTGGCAGTAGCGGCGTGCCGCGAACTCGTGGCGTAGGCCGTGGGCCGTGACGCCCAGCGTTGCCCGGGTAACGCCAATTTTTCGCATCTGGTAGTAGAAGTGGCGCAGGGATTGCTCTAGAGTGCGCCCGCGAAGTGCCAAGATGCGCTTGGGGTGATGGTCTGCGACGAGCTTGGCACATTCCAAAATCTCACGCTGCCAGGCCGCCGCTTTTTCTTCGTTGTCAAATCGCACACTGCGCTCCAATCCCCCTTTTGTTCCGTACTTGATACGCAGGTGGTCGCCCATGTCGCATTCGTGTGGCTTGATCATGATGGACTCTTTAACGCGCAGTCCAAAAGCTGCTTGAAATTCCAGTTGCAGTGCTGTGGTTGGGCAGTTCGCGCGTACTTTCTCCAGGACGACGTCAAAGTCGACGGCCTTCTCTTTCCAGGCCTTGGATTCCCTTGCGACTATTGAGCGCGGCGGTATCGGGCTGATACCGTTGTCAAGCAACAAGGCGTTGAGCCTGGCCGCGGTGGGCAGTATGTGCCCCTTACCAATAAAGTTGAAAAATCGCCGCAAGCGTGAAAGTCGGTTTTGGATGGTGCTAGTGCTGAGCTGGCGAGCGTTCCAGCGTTTGATGAGTCTGAGCAGGTGTGCTTTGCCGAGCTCGCTCAGGTTGCGCACGGCCGCGCCATCTTCTCTCAGCTCGGCAATGATCAGCTGTAGTGTGTCGCCGTAGGCGTCGGATGTGGCTTCGGATACTGGACGCTTACGCCCGGTTCCCGATTTGATGGTGAATTCTCCTAGGAACGCCGCAACTTGCTTGTGCGGGTTGTTCGGGTACTTGCGCTGGGCGCGCATCATGGCATCGATGCCTGCGCCAGCACCCCGAGCACTTGGTTCGGTCCCCGCCTTGGCAGCAGAGTGCCTCACTCTGTCACGTTTTTTCTCTTCTTTCATTTATTGGCCGATCCTTTGTGGTGTTTCTCGGACCGTCGTCACGACAGGTACTCACGCATTCCGCAGCACCCGTCTCTTTCTGTCACCGACATCCCGCTCCTGTGTCTAAAACTTACCGCTCATACACACCCCGCAGGGCGCATTTCTCATCCGACCGCATCCGAACATGACGATGCAAATGGATGGCACTCGCCCACCGCGGGTATACGGGTTCCTGCCACTCACGCCAAAAAGTGACTTTCCGGCGCCTGGCGGATTGACCCGCCATGCTTTCTTTGGTATCGCCCATTGCGGCGCTGGTGACGTATCCCCTTTTATTTTGCGAGCCCGGGTGGGCTTTCTGTCAGTACGGTTCGCAACATTCGTAAACAAACTGTCCTGCCACGTCGTTGCGAGCGAGAGGCAACACCTATCGGTGTCACTTGAGTCACGCTTTCGTGGCGGCTCAAGGGGGCTGGATTCCTAGTCCAGGGTCGTCGACGGTGACCAACCTGTTCACACCCTCATGAGGGTGGACATGTTCATTCACTTGCCCTGCACTGACATATGCAGAGCCCGGATCCAGCGGTTCATCCTGCAAAGCCCTTGTAGGCCCCGATGGGGCTCCCAGCTCAAACGCTAGGCGGCTTTGTGGATCTCTTAGCGAGTCGGCGGCATCGGCCTGTAGGCCTCAGCGCAACTCCATCGAGACGTTGGTTGGAACGTGAATGTGTATTCGCATTGCTGCTTGCCCAGCCCCAGCTCTACGCCCTTCACCAGAAGAGCCATGAGTGGCGACCCATCCAAGGGTCATAAAACAGTTTTCTTGCGAACGGGCCTCATTCGAGGTCACTGCTTCCAAGGCAACCAGTTGGTCTTAGCTCACGGGACTCATCCCGTTCACGTCTGACGACAACTTACTTTTCCTACTGTCGTCGACCCATTTTCATTCCCGTTGGAGCGTCATAGCCATCGCCATTGGCGTTCCCGCGGGGGTGGGTTGAGGAACTGCACCTATTGCCGTACTTGAGGTCAGCAGTAGCTGAGCATCGTTCGGGGATTCGCCGTGGCGAGCCAGGTGGGATGTCGGATCAGTTGTCGCGTTCGCTCTGCGGCTCAAAAGGCGCGGAGCCTTCTGCATGTTCCGGCTTTCGCCGGGCCCCAAGGACCGCGCTGCGATCCCAAGGTGTTGTATGCGGAAACTGGTTCCGCGTGGTGCCCAATGGGCTTCACGGTTTGTACTGTAGCGGGACTTATTCCTGGGGTCAAACGATTGTGACCAACTTCTCTATCCGATCGTGTTATCCACAAATTCAAATATTCTGTCGCTCGTGCTTTGTCTCTTTCACCGCTTCCGTCAAGACCTTGTGGCAGTAAGGCCGGGTGATCTCTCTCCTTTGAATCACTTCTCGAAACCGTTGCTGGGATCTCGCCCTCGCGTCCTGTTGATATGTCGTCGTGAGCGCTCAGCATTTGCCGTCTACGGTCCCTTGATTGAAGAAGGACTCGCTCGCAGAAGACACCGGTTGGCGGCTCATTCTTCGGGGCTGGTCCTGACGAAAGCGATCCTCCAGCAGAGCACTCATGTCCCGAAATGAGTTGAGATTCCTGGGGCCAGTCTGGCTTTCTCTCTTAGAAATTGGGCGGCTATCGTCGATTTTTTGGAAAGCGGAAATGATTGCCAGCCATCCAACCCACCTGGATATTTTCTGGCTTCAAACCGGCAATCATTGCCACAGCACCAGCAGCTGTGTACCCTTGCTGGCGTCAAAGTGGCAATGATCTCCACCGCGCCAAGCTGCGGAAGGTTCTCTATGGTTGCAAAGTGGCAATGATTGCCGGCACTGGTCTTGATCGTTTGACAAACTGAAAAGCTCTGAGAGGATTCCATACAGCACACATGTGTTGTCTTTTTTGGAGCGTTTATGAAACCTGAAACTTCTGTAGTCGTCGATGTACGTGCTGTCGATGTCGGCTACTTTTCCGTCAAGCTGACCTTCGGTCGGAAGGTCCTTAGCGGCATTCCGTCGATCGCTGTGAATCATTTCCCAAGTTTGGCTCCGCGCCTCTCGCAAGGAATGTCACCTCAGTCCGTTCTGAATGGTCGTCCGAATGGGTCGTTGGTCGAAGTCGACGGTGTCGAGTATTTCGTCGGACGTGACGTAAACCTCTTCAGCTCGGGCCAGGAGCCCCGAGATGTCCTGCCGGACTATTGCTTGTCTTCCAAATATCTGGCGCTGGTCCGCGGCGCCATGCACTACATGTGGCTCGACGCCGGTGGCCCCAGCGAACTGGTCATCAAGCATCTCGTGCTGGGCCTGCCACTTACGACATACCAGGAGCACCGGGAAAGGCTTCAGTCTCGTGTTATCGGCGAACACCTTTTGCCAGACGCCACCCAAGCCGACTCGTACCGTCGGATCACGGTTGAAAACTGCAGCGTCATCGTGCAGCCTCAAGGCGCTCTGGTGAATTACGGGAATCTGAACCGTCGCATCTACGAGGACCATTTTTCTATGGTGGTCGACGCCGGCGGCGGCACACTCGACTGGTTCGTAACCCGCGGTCGCAGCCCGAACTGGCAACGCTCGGGTGCCTATAACAAGAGCATGTTGGCTTGCTCCTACGCCGTTGCCGACAAGATCGACCGCGGCTGGCGCGACAACTTCGACGTCATCGAGCGCATCGACCGCGCAATCTGTGAAAAGCGCGAGTCATTTACTGTTTCGGGAAGGTCGTACCGCCTGACGGACTATGAGTCTGACATCACCGCTATCCTCAAGGAGTCGGTGGATCGTATGCAGGCGAAGGTCGTATCGTTCGACGGGCTGGATACCATTCTGTTCACCGGCGGTGGCGGTGCGCTGTTCTATGAGTACTTCCGTAACCGCTTTCCGCACCTTATCCACATCATGCACATTGACGAGGAACCGGTGTACTCGAACGTCAAAGGCTTCCAGCTCGCCGGCGAGATCCTGTCGCGTCCGAAGCTCACGTAGGAGACGCGGCGACCATGGCAATGGATGTCAAGAATAGCGAGGTCGGCCTAAGGTTCTCGGTGCCGGCGGAGATGGCCGATGTCTATGAGCGCCTTCGCAGTTCGGCGCCCAAGCGTCGCAGCTTTGAAGCGCTGCACCTCATGCGGCTCGGCCTGGCGTTTGAGCGGCTGTCCCAAGGGGGGATGCTGGCAACAGTATCGGGCCGTGTGGCGTCGGTTGGACCGGCCGCTGCTCCTGCTGTTACACCCGAACCGGTCAGTCGTCCAGAAGTGGTTGAACAACCATCGGCGGAGGAGCGGCAACCGATTGACGGCGGCTTCTTTGAAGTCCGGTAGTCTGGAAAGTTTGGGGCGCCTTGGCCTAAACTGCGGCCTAATTCGTTAGAGTAACCATCATGACAAAGAAGCGCAGTCGAAGGCTTCGCAAAAAGTTGCGTGTCGGCGAGTTTCAGGAACTCGGTTTCTCCTGGGAGGCTAAATTCAAATCGCTTTTGACCCCGGAGCAATCCGAGGCACTTATCGACTCCCTGCTCTCGGAGGTCATTGAACCGGAGGGGCTCGGATTCGGAGGTTGGGCAAGTGGCGGATTCATCGTGGGTTTCAAGCGTGGCTCGGTCTCGGAATCGCAACGAGAGACCGTGTTGAAGTGGCTCCGATCTCGTGCGGAGATCGACGAGGTCAAGGCAAGCGGCCTTGTTGATGCATGGTACGGCGAAGATAAAGGGGAGGAGCTCGAGTAGTTTTTCCGGACCGGTCACGGAGGTAGCGCATGGCCTGCAATGCTTGATCGATGCGTACCGGTCTTCTGCAGGTGCAGAATTACAGGCCGCGATGAACGCGTGCTTTCCGGACATCTCGTCTGAGTGGAGCTCCTTGTTCGAAAGTTGGACCCCAATCATCAAGCGCAACACCTACATACTTTCCGTTTCGGAGCACGCGAAGCATGAAGATCTCCACGGAAGGCTGTCGATGTGGCGTGCGTATGGCGGGAGTGCGGGCGTCGCGTTCATCTTCAACGGCGGTCCCATGTTCCGGCCATCTAATGCGTTGAAGGCCTACAGCAGCCCTGTTGCCTATCTCGAGCCGGACGGTGTTGCTGCAGAAATGAGAAAGATTACGGCCGGACTGCGCCGGCATGTCGCACACGTCCAACAACAAGGCAGAGAATGGTTAAAGCACGGAATGTTTGAGGCGTTTCGCTTCGCGGCGATCTGTACCAAGCACCCTGCATTCCAAGAGGAGCGTGAGTGGCGAGTTGTCTCTACACAGATACTCCACGAGAGCGAAAGGCTCAAGCCGATACCTGAGCTTATCGGTGGGGTTCCGCAACTACTTCTGAAGCTCAAGCTCGAAGATGTCCCCGATGAAGGGTTGTATGGGTTGTCGATGCCAGAATTCTTGGACAAGATTCTGATTGGCCCTTGCGAGCACCCTGAGGTCATAGCAGCTTCTTTGGCGAGCCAGCTCAAGGCACGGGGCTTTGAGAATCCCGAGAATAGGATTCACATTACCGGCGTGCCCCTCCGTCAAAACCAAAGATGAGTGCACAGCCCCCTTCAACTGAGCGGGTTGCCTAATTCGGACGTTGAGAGTCCCCTTTCCTGGTCGGTGACCGTCCGCTTTGGGTCGAAAAGAGCCAACTGAAACTGCAAAAACCGCCCGAAGGCGGTTTTTGATTCGGAAGTCGTCCTAACCAGCGATGCGCTGATCCGCTACCCATACTCAGAGGCGCATCCGGCGCGGCGTCAGTTCACCAGATCGGCCTCCGTGACCAGATCGCTGAAGCATTCGCCGCGCAGGGCCTGCAGCAGGTTGTCGGCAGCGCGGTGCTCGATGGCCAGGCGTACGCGCCTGACGGCGGAGCCGATATGGGGCGTGAGCACGGTGCCTGGGCTGTTCAACAGGCCGGGATGGACCTCGGCCGGGCGGTCGGGCAGCAGCCAGTCCTCCATCTCATAGACATCCGCGGCGTAGGCGCCGAGGCGCCCGTCTTGCAGCGCCTGGGCCACGGCCGCTTCGTCGACCACCGAGCCGCGCCCGATGTTGACGATGATCTGGCCCGGCTTGGCGTGCGACAAGGCCCGTGCGTCGAGGAGGTGGCGCGTCTGCGCCACCAGGGGCACGGCGAGGATGAGGTAGTCGGCCCGGCGCAGGGCGGTGTGCAGGTCGACGTGTTCCACCCGTGCGTCCCGTGCCTGGGGGTCCACGCCGAGCAGTTCGGCGCAGCCGAAGCCCATGAGCCGGTCCACGATGGCGCCCCCCACGGCGCCCAGCCCGGCAACGGCCACGACGGAACGGTGCAGGCCGGTGCCGTAGAACACGGGACGCCAGCCGCCATAACCCTGGCGCACCGCGCGGTCGCCGGGCAGGATGTGGCGCGCCGCGGCAATGGCCAGGCCGATGGCGAGTTCGGCGGTGGGCTCGGTCAGCAGGTCGCGTACAAAGCTCACGCTGACGCCGGCCTCGGCACAGGCGCGCAGGTCGAAGTTGTCATGGCCCTTGAGCGCGCAGGCCACGCCCCGCAGCCGCGGGGCGTGCTGCAGGAGGCGCCGGTCGACGCGGTCGGGCATGAAGGCCAGCATGCCTTCGGCGTCGGCGAGGTGGTGCATGAGCTCGTCGTCCGTCCAGGGGTGGGGGCCGGGGTTCATCACCACGCGGCCGTGGGCCTGGAGCCTGGTCAATACCTCGGCGTGCACAGGCTGGGTGACGACTATCTTGGGCAGGGGCGGTGTGATCATCATTTCAGGCGTTTCCTCAGGGCGGCGCCGATGCTGTCGACGACCAGCACGCAGGCCAGCACGGACAGAAGGATGGCCGAGACCTCGTCATACTTCACCAGGCGCAGCGCGGCCATCAGCTCGAAGCCGATGCCGCCAGCGCCGACGATGCCCAGCACGGCCGAGGCCCGGAAGTGGTATTCCCAGCGGTAGATGGTGATGTCGGCCAGCTGCGGCAGGACCTGGGGCATCACCGCGTGCACGATGACCTGGAAGCGGCTGGCGCCGGCGGCCAGCGCGGCCTCCAGCGGCTTGGGGTCCACATGCTCGATCGCTTCCGCATAGAACTTGCCGACCATGCCGCTGGAGTGCAGGGCCAGCGCGAGCACGCCGGGCAGCGCGCCGAAGCCCACCGCGGCGACGAAGATGATGCCCAGGATGATCTCAGGCACCGAGCGGAAGGCGGCAAGCAGGGCCCGCATCAGGCGGCCCAGCAGCGGGTGCGGCGTGGTGTTGGGTGCGGCAAGCAGCGCCAGCGGCAGCGACAGGACGACGGTCAAGGCGGTGCCGGCGATCGACATCGCCAGGGTGTCGCGCAACGGCGTGAGCCAGTGCTCCCATCGGCTGAAGTTCGGCGGCACCATCTCGGAGCCCAGCTGCCGGATGGCGGGCGCCCCTTCCACAAAACGCTGCAAGTCGAAGAAGCCCGTGATGTGCAGCGCCACGGCGCAGATGGCCAGCACGATGGCGGCAAATCCGAGCCGCTGCAGCAGGCGCTGCCGGTCGGCCGCCACGACGGACTCGAAAGTCAGTGCGCTCATTTCATGCGTCCCAGGTCCAGCCTGAGGATGGACGCCGTGTCGCGCAGCACGTCATAGGCCTGGTCGTCCGTCGGGGCGAAGGCTTCCACCCGGAAGGATTTGAGGATGTCCTTGTCTTTCATGTCGAGGAAGGCGGTGCGGATGGCCTGCTTGAGGGCCGGGTTGAGGTCCGACTGCATGACGATGGGGTAGTTCGGGATCGGAGCCGACAGGTCGAGCTGCACGAGCTTGTTGCCGTCGACGATGCCGCGAGTGATGAGGCTGTCCAGGATGGGCTTGGACAGGGCGCCGGCCGGGACCTGGCCCGTCTGCACGGCGCGTGCCACCGCATCATGGGTGCCCAGGTGGACGGGGCGGTAGTCTTTCTCGCCGTCAAGCTGGTACTTCTTGAGCAGGTGCGCGCGCGGCGCCAGATGGCTGGAGGTGGAGGCCTGGTCGCCGAAGCCGAAGGGCTTGCCGCGGACGTCCGCCAGGGTCTTGACGGGCCCGCCCGCGGTGGCGATCAGCACCGACTGGTAGGTCGGCGAGCCGCGTTCGACGCCGACGGCAAAGGGCTCGATGGCCGGCGCCTTGGACTTGGCCAGCACGTAGGAGAAGGGGCCGAAGTACGCCACCTCGATGCGGCCGAAGCGCATGGCCTCGATCATCGACGAATAGTCGGTGGTGACGGTGATCTCGATGTCCTTGCGCAGCGCCTGCTCGAGATGGCGTTTGAGCGGCTGGGCGTTCTGGATGATGCTGGCGGCGTTCTCGTCGGGCAGCAGGGCGACGCGCAGCCGGGCGGGGTCTTTGCCCTGCGCGTGCAGCGGCAGCCAGGCGGCCAGCGGCGCGGCGGCGATGAGTCGGGTGGCTAGGCGGCGGTTCAGCATGGTTGCAGTTCCTTGGGTTGGGTGGTGGGTGAGGGGATGGGTCTTGCCAGGTCCACGGCGACGGGGTCCGGCGGCGTGGACGGGGCGTGGGCGTAGAGCTGCGCTTCGGTGCTGGCGGTGAGGGCGGCGGGCGCGCCGTCGAAGACGATGCGGCCCTGGCGCAGGCCGATGATGCGGTCGGCGTAGCGGCGGGCCAGATCCACCTGGTGCAGGCTCACGATGGCCGTGAGACCGTCTTTCTTGCAGATCTCGTGCAGCAGGGAAAGCACGGCGCCGGCGGTGGTGGGGTCGAGACTGGCCACCGGTTCGTCGGCCAGCAGTAGGCGGGGGCGCTGGACCAAGGCGCGGGCGATGCCCACGCGTTGCTGTTGCCCGCCGGAGAGCGTGTCGGCGCGGGCTAGCGCCTTGTCGAGCAGGCCCACGCGCTCGATGACGGCCAGGGCCGCCAGCTTGTCCTCCCGGCTCCAGGGCAGCAGCGAACCCAGGAGGCCGCGGCTTGCCAGGCGGCCGATGAGCACATTGGCAAGCACCGACAGGCGTCCGATGAGATGGTGCTGCTGGAACACCATGCCGCAGCGGCGGCGGTGCTCGCGCAGGTTGCGGCTGGACAGCGCAGCCGCGGGCAGGTCCGAGGCCAGGACTTCACCCCCCGAGGGCCGCACCAGGCCATTGATGCTGCGCAGCAGGGTGGACTTGCCGGCGCCGGAGGCGCCCAGCAGGACGAGGAACTCACCCTGCTCCACCTGCAGGCTGGTGCTGTGCAGGGCCTGGTGGCCGTCCGGATAGGCCACGGAAACGTTCCGCAGCGTAAGCAGGGGGGCTGGGGCGGACAAGGTCATGGGTGGTGTCTCGGTGGGGCGGTTTCCCGATGTCCGGCGGGTCTTCAGGTGCAAGACCGGCCGGGACGCGTTTGCTTCCTTGGGGATGCAGCGCCAGTCTGCCGGTGCAAGGTGTCATCCAAATGAAACTTGCCGGTCTCAGAATCAGGGCATCCATAGACCGCATCTATGTCAGGACTCAGTCTTCTCGCCGCCCTCAAGGCTTTTGATGCCACCGCACGCTGGGGCAGCATGACTGCGGCCGCCCGCTTTCTGGAGCTGCAGCAGCCCACGGTGTCGGCGCACATTCAGCGGCTCGAACAGGAATATGGCGTTGAACTGCTGTACCGCCGGGGACGCCGGCTAGAGCTCACGGCCTTCGGCCGCGCGCTGCTGGACCACACGCGGCGCGCCTTCAGCGCCGAGGAAGACGCCCACGCCCTGCTGGCTGCAGCGCGCAGCCGCTATGCCGGGCGCCTGGTGGTCCACGCCATCGGGCCGTATAACGTCGTGCCCATCGTCAAGGCCTATGCCCAAGCCTATCCCCAGGTCAGTGTGGTGGTGGGGGTGGGTGATTCGAGGACCATCACGGCGAAGATCGCTGATTACCAGGGCGACGTGGGCGTGGTGCTCAACCATGCGGAGGTTCCCGAGCTGCATGGCATGCCCTACAGGACGCAGCGACTGGTGGTCTTTGCCCACGCCGACCATCCGCTGGCGCAGCGCGGTGCGATCGCGCTGCAGGATCTGCAGGGACAACGATTTGTCATGCGGGAGGAAGGCTCGACCACACGCCGGGTGTTCGAGCAGGAGCTCGCGGACCGGGGGGTCCGCATCCAGGCGGCGCTGGAAATGGGCAGCCGTGAGGCGGTCCGCGAAGCGGTGGCACAGGGGCTGGGGCTGGGCATCGTCGCGGAAACCGCCTACATCCCCGATCCGCGGCTGGTCAAGCTGCAGCTGCGCGACAGCGTCATGGCGACCCGGGTTTACATCATCTGCCGTAGCGAGCGCAGGCAGTCGCCGCTGATCGCCGCATTCTTCGATCTGGCGGGCCAGCTGGGCCGTGATCTGGATTGAGGGCGGTGACCAACAAAGAAGCCGCCCGAAGGCGGCTTCTTTGTTGGGTGTGCCGATCTGACTCAGACCAGCAGGGCGTTCACCCGCTTCACATACGCCGCCGGGTCCTCCGGCAGGCCGCCCTCAGCCTGCTTTGGGCTGCTGCCGGCTCTTTGGACCCCCACCTAAGCTTCTGACGCTTCTTGAGAAAGTCCCCTCGTCTATACGCCGCCTCGACCGCACTGCCGATGGCATGCGCCTATGCGTCATCTCCAAGACCTTGTTCGGGCATCGCGTCGTCTCCGAATCCCAATCCCCCGAAGGTTGATCTGGAACCATGCACTGTGGACAGCAACGTATCTAAGAGCAGCTGTACCTTTGTCCCTGGAAACAACAACCTCGCTCCCGGAGCCTTGGGGGTCGTTAGCAGAGCAGTCATCTTGCAGAATGTCAGAAACTAATATATACTTCTGACAAACGGATCCCACCATGAGCTCCCTAGCCCAAGCTATTCTTTCAGCCGCCCAGGCCTTGCCCGAGGGAGGTCTGCTCTCGCCCAAGGAGTTCTTGCATCTAGGCTCCCGAGCAGCGGTAGATCAAACCCTCACGCGTCTGACGCGTGAGGGAAAGCTGCTGCGTGTAGGTCGTGGGACTTATGCCCTCCCCGTACAAAGCCGCTTCGGCACCCGCCCCCCCTCCACACAGACCGTGGTGCAAGCCATCGAGTCGGTCAGTGGCGAACTGGTAGTAGCCAACGGCGCGGCCGAGGCCAATGCCTTGGGACTGACAACGCAAGTGCCAACGCGAGAGGTTTTTCTCACCTCCGGACCATCGCGCAAACTGCGTCTGGGCAACCGCAGCGTCGAGCTCAAACATGCCAGCCGCTGGCAACTCCTGCTGGGTAAGCGCCCGGCCGGCATGGCCATCCGCGCCTTGTCCTGGCTTGGGCCTGAGCGAACCTCAACAGCGCTGCAGACCTTGCGAAGCAAGCTGTCGACTGAGGAATGGGCCGCCCTACATGCTGCACGTGCCACCCTTCCTAGCTGGATGGCACGTGCCGTCAGCGAAGTGAGCATGCATGGCTGAATCCTGGTTCAGCCTTAGCCGGCAGGACCAAGCTGAAGCCCTGGAAGTGGCGGCAGGTCGAAGCGGCCGCCCGGCCCACCTGCTTGAAAAGGACATATGGGTCGTCTGGACCTTGTCAGCGATCTATGGCTCAGCGTTGGCCGAAAAACTGACGTTCAAGGGCGGAACCTCACTGTCCAAGGTTTACAAGATCATTGACCGGTTCTCAGAAGACATCGATCTCACCTACGACATTCGTGAATTGGTGGGGGACCGACTGCGTGACGGCAATCCCATCCCGGCATCGTCAAGCCAGGAGAAGAAAATCAGCGGCGCGGTGCGCACGCGTCTACCCGACTGGATCAAGGGCACGGTTCAGCCGATCCTCGAGAGCACCCTGGCTGCCGCTGGCTTGAAAGCCACGTTGACACAGGCCGGGGACAACCAGGACAAACTGATCCTGGCCTACCCAGCCGTCCGGACGGGCACAGGCTATGCCGCACCCACCATTCAGCTAGAGTTCGGAGCACGCGCAACTGGTGAGCCCAATCAAGTTCACCCAGTGTCATGCGACATGGCGCCTTTGATCGAGGGTCTTGAGTTTCCGACTGCGCGCCCCCTGGTGATGGCCGCTGAGCGGACGTTCTGGGAAAAGGCTACGGCCGCCCATGTTTACTGTCTTCAGGGCCGACTGCGAGGCGAGCGCTACTCCCGGCATTGGTACGACCTGGCTGCCATAGCCAAGACCGGACACCTCGACAAGGCTATTGCGGATCACGCACTTGCCCATCAGGTCGCCGAGCACAAGTCGATGTATTTTCCGGAGAGAGACGCCACCGGCAATTGGGTCGACTACGTCGCGGCTGTGTCTGGTGCGCTCCAGCTTATCCCCGAAGGCGAATCACTCAAGGCACTGGCAAATGATTACGCAGCGATGCTGGAAGATGGTCTGCTCGCGGTGGAGCAGCCAGAGTTTTCTGAACTTCTCGAAAGATGTCGAGCTATACAGAGTCGTGTCCATCAGTCAGTCGGCTGAGGACCAGCACTCCCTTGCCGCCTAGATGGCAGGACCTTCCGACCGGCTACGCCGTCTAGCGTGATGTGCCCGCCTTCGCCCAGTCGGCCATCAGGCCCTGGCGCTTCTTGAACAGATCCCCTCGCCGGTAGGCTGCCTCGACCGCATTGCCTATGGCATGCGCCAGCGCCATCTCCACAACCTCGTTCGGGTAACTCGTCGTCTCCGAAGCCCAGTCCCTGAAGGTGGACCTGAAGCCGTGCACCGTGATGTCTTTGCGGTTCATACGCTTCAGGACAGCGGTCAACGACATGTCCGAGAGCGGTTGTCCCTTTGTACCTGGAAACAGCAAACCCGCACGATGATCCTTGGAAGTCGATAGCAGCAGTACCAGCGCCGCATCCGAAAGCGGCACACGATGTTCCCTGCCCGCCTTCATGCGAGCCGCGGGTACGGTCCAGAACTTCTCCTCCAGATCCACCTCGTCCCAGGTGGCACCTCGCACCTCCCCTGAGCGCGCCGCAGTCAGGATGGTGAACTCCAAGGCGCGCGCGGCGACACCGCCAACCTCCCTCAGGGACTTCATGAACGAGGTCACCTCCTTGAAGGGAAGTGCTGCGTGATGAACGACCTTCTTGGTTTTGCTAGGTTTGGCCAGGAGGTGGTCCAGGTGTCCACGCCAACGCGCCGGATTTTCGCCAGATCGATACTTGCGCGCAGTCGCCCAATCCAGCACCAATTCAATTCGGCTTCTGAGCCGAACGGCGGTCTCCGTCTTGCTCGTCCAGATCGGCTCCAGGATGGCGAGGACGTGCCCTTGCAAAATGTCGCGCACATCCATCTTGCCAATCACCGGATGGGCATAGGTCTCCAAAGTCGAAATCCACTGCGCGCGGTGCTTGGCGTTCTTCCACTCGGACTCGTGTGCCGAGATGTACTTTTCCGAGGCTTCTGCAAAAGTGATGGTCGTTGCCTGGGTGGCAATGAGCTCTGCGCGCTTGCGTCGCTTCTCGGCGACCGGATCGACTCCCTCGACAATCTGCTGCCTTGCGATCCTGGCCGACTCCCTGGCCTGCGCAAGCGAGACGTCTGGAAAACCACCCAGACCGATATCCCGCCTCAGGGATCCAACCTTGGCGCGCAGAATCCAGCTGCGAGCGCCCCCAGGGCTGACCTGTAGGCCCAGACCGGCGACACCACCCACCATGGTCAGTCCTGGCTTCTTGATCCGGCCAACGGCCAGCGCCGCGAGTTCATCCGCCTTTTTTGGCATTTACATCCTACCCCACATAAAACCCAACATCGATCATGCTATTACAAGAGATCGCCTGAGGCAAGGTGAGACAAGCTGAGATTTTCTATTTCCTTTGGAATCAATGACTTAGAAGCGTTCAGGCGAGAAAAAACCCCGTAGATCAATGATCTACGGGGTTGGTTCTGGCGGAGTGGACGGGACTCGAACCCGCGACCCCCGGCGTGACAGGCCGGTATTCTAACCAACTGAACTACCACTCCACGTGGCGCAACGTTTGCCCGGCTTCTTGCGAAACCGGACCAAGTGCTGCAAAACTTGGCGACCCTACGGGGATTCGAACCCCGGTACTCACCGTGAAAGGGTGATGTCCTAGGCCTCTAGACGATAGGGTCAAAACCTGGACTGATTTCCATCTCGACGAAAGATTGGTGGAGGTAAACGGGATCGAACCGATGACCTCTTGCATGCCATGCAAGCGCTCTCCCAGCTGAGCTATACCCCCAATTCGTTTCGACAATCTTTTTCAAGACCATCGCGTCGAGCCTCAAATTATAAGCTGAAATTCAGCCTCTTTGCAAACGGGCCAGAACTTTTTCGCGGGGCAGCAGCTCCAGCACAGCGTCCAGCGAGGGGGTCTGGGGCGTGCCCAGCACCAGCACACGCACCGGCATGGCCAGCTGCGGCATTTTGAGGCCGGCTGCGGCCAGCACTTCCTTGATGGCGGCAGCAATGCTGGTCTTGTCCCAGGCACAGGCGGCCAGCTTGTCCTTGAGCTGGGCCAGCACGGGCCTGACGGTCTCCGTCACGTGCTGGGCCAGGTCCTCGGCTTTCGGGCTCACGTCGCCGTAGAAAGCCTGGGCCCAGTCGGCCAGGGCCACGATGGTGTCGCAGCGGTCCTTGAACAGACCGCAGATGCGCGGCAGACGCTCGTCGGCGGCAATGCCGCGCTTCTGCAGTTGCGCCGCCACCAGCGGGGCCAGGGCCTCGTCGGCCAGGGCCTTGAGGTGCTGGGCGTTGACCCAGCGCAGCTTGGCTTCGTCGAACTGCGCGGCGCTGCGGCCCAGGTGATCCAGGTCGAACCATTCCAGGAACTGCGCGCGGCTGAAGATTTCGTCGTCGCCGTGGCTCCAGCCCAGACGCGCCAGGTAGTTCACCATGGCATCGGGCAGATAGCCTTCGTCACGGTACTGCGTGACGGGCTTCGCGCCGCTGCGCTTGCTCATCTTCTCGCCCTGCTCGTTGAGCACGGTGGGCAGGTGGGCGTAGACGGGCGGTTCCTTGCCCAGCGCCTTGAAGATGTTGATCTGGCGCGGCGTGTTGTTCACGTGGTCGTCGCCGCGGATCACGTGCGTGATGGCCATGTCGATGTCGTCCACCACCACGCAGAAGTTGTAGGTGGGCGTGCCGTCGGGACGCGCGATCACCAGGTCGTCAAGTTCCTCGTTGCTGATCTCGATGCGGCCCTTGACCTTGTCCTCCCAGACCACGGCGCCACCCTGCGGGTTCTTGAAGCGCAGCACGGGTTTCACGCCGACGGGCACCGGCGGCAGGGCCTTGCCGGATTCGGGGCGCCAGGTGCCGTCATAACGCGGCTTGAGCTTGGCGGCCATCTGGCGCTCGCGCAGGGCATCGAGATCTTCCACGCTCATGTAACAGGGATAGACATGCCCGGCGGCCTG
The DNA here is from genome assembly GCF_054780335.1 of Curvibacter fontanus. Classification (NCBI taxonomy): domain Bacteria; kingdom Pseudomonadati; phylum Pseudomonadota; class Betaproteobacteria; order Burkholderiales; family Comamonadaceae; genus Curvibacter; species Curvibacter fontanus. Next base: position 15,371 of record NZ_BAAGWN010000016.1, on the reverse strand, counting down.
CAATTCGGCCAGCACGGCCTTGTAGCGCGCCATGCGCTGCATCTGATAGAACGGGCCTTCGTCGTAGCTCAGGCCCAGCCAGGCCATGCCTTCGATGATGACGTCCACGGCGGCCTGGGTGGAGCGGTCCAGGTCCGTGTCCTCGATGCGCAGGATGAAGTCACCGCCCTGGGCCCGTGCAAAGGCCCAGGGGTAAAGCGCCGAGCGGATGTTGCCGAGATGGATGAAGCCCGTGGGCGAAGGGGCGAAGCGGGTACGAACGCGTTGTGTCACGGGTGCCATCAGTTCAAAGGGTGTCGAGGCCGCGCAGCAGATCGTCCTGCACGTCCTGCGGGTGTTCCAGGCCCACGGCCACGCGGATCAGGCCCTGGCCTATGCCGGCCGCCTGGCGTTGCGCCTCGGACAGCTTGCCGTGCGAAGTGCTGGCCGGGTGGGTGAGCAGGGTCTTGGTGTCGCCGAGGTTGGTGCACAGCGACAGGGTCTGCAGCGCGTCCAGCACGTGGAAGGCGCGCGCGCGCGCCTGCTCCGGGTTGGCGGACTTCACATCGAAAGACAGCACGGCACCACCGCCAGACATCTGCTTCATGGACAGGGCGTGCTGGGGATGCGAGGCCAGGCCCGGGTAGTAGACGCGGGCCACGGACGGATGCGACTGCAGCCACTCGGCGAGCTCGTGCGCGAGCGCACTCTGCGCCCGCATGCGCAGGTCCAGCGTCTCCAGGCCCTTGAGCACGACCCAGGCGTTGAAGGGCGAGAGCAGCATGCCGCTGTTTTTCTGCACGGGCAGGAACTTCTCACGCACGAGCCTCTCGCTCGCGCACAGGGCGCCGGCCATGACACGGCCCTGACCATCGAGGTATTTGGTGCCCGAATGCATGACGATGTCCGCGCCCAGTTCGACCGGGCGCTGCAGCGCCGGCGTGGCGAAACAGTTGTCGACCGCGAACAGCGCGCCCGCGTTGTGCGCCATCTCGGCCAGCGCCGCAATATCGCAGACCTCGGTCAGCGGATTGGTGGGTGTCTCGGCAAACAACAGGCGCGTGTTGGGGCGGATCGCCGCCTTCCATGCCGCGAGATCGGTCTGCGGCACGACCGTGGACTCGACGCCGAAGCGCGCGAATTCCGAGCCGATGAGCTTGATCGTCGAACCGAACATGGACTGGGAAAAGACCACGTGGTCGCCCGTCTTGAGCAGACTGAAGCACATCAGCATGATCGCCGACATGCCCGAGGACGTGGCCATGCAGGCCTCGGTGCCTTCGAGAGCCGCGAGCCGCTGCTCCATGCTGCTCACCGTCGGATTGCCCGAGCGGCCGTAGGTGTAGCCCTCTTCCTCGCCGGCAAAGCGGCGCGCGGAGGCTTCCGCGCTGGGCTGCACATACCCACTGGTCAGATAAAGGGCCTCGGAGTTTTCGCCGTACTGGCTGCGCTCGACGGCCGCGCGCACCGCCAGCGTCTGCAGGCGCAGGCCTTCGGGTCGGGATTTAGCGCTCATGCTCATTCCACCTGGTGGTTGGGCAGGGCCAGGCGCGAGGTGTCGGCATCGTCCTCACCGCCCTTCACGCGTGCCGAGTTCATGCGTTCGATGTCCGCCGCCTGGATGTCGCCGGTGACGTAGACACCGTCGAAGCAGGAGGCATCGAAGCCGTTGATCCTGGTGTTGAGCTTGCCGATGGCATGTTTCATCGCATCGACGTCCTGGTAGATCAGGGCATCGGCGCCGATGATCTGGCGCACCTCTTCCACGCTGCGGCCATGCGCCACCAGCTCTTCCACCGTGGGCATGTCGATGCCGTAAACGTTGGGAAAGCGCACCGGCGGCGCGGCGCTGGCCATGTAGACCTTGTTGGCGCCCGCCTCGCGCGCCATCTGCACGATCTCGCGGCTGGTCGTGCCGCGCACGATGGAGTCGTCCACCAGCAGCACGTTGCGGCCCTTGAACTCGCTGCCGATCACGTTGAGCTTCTGCCGTACGCTCTTCTTGCGCACGGCCTGGCCCGGCATGATGAAGGTGCGGCCCACATAGCGGTTCTTCACGAAGCCCTCGCGGTAGGGCAGGCCCAGCAACTGGGCCAGCTGCATGGCGCTGGGACGGCTCGATTCGGGGATGGGAATGACCACGTCGATCTCGCTGGGCGGCACCGTGGAGATCACGCGCTTGGCCAGGGTCTCGCCCAGGTTCAGGCGCGCCTGGTAGACCGAGATGCCGTCCATGACCGAGTCGGGACGGGCCAGGTAGACGTATTCGAAGATGCAGGGGTGCAACTGCGGCAGGTCGGCGCATTGCAGGGCGCTGACGTGGCCGTCCAGGTCCACGAACACGGCCTCGCCCGGGGCGATGTCGCGCTCGAACACATGGCCCGTGCCCTCGAGCACGACGGATTCGCTGGCCAGCATGACGGTGCCATCCGGACTGCGGCCCATGCACAGCGGGCGGATGCCATAGGGATCGCGGAAGGCCAGCACGCCGTGGCCGGCGATCAGTGCGATGACGGAATAGGAACCACGCAGGCGTCTGTGCATCTGACGCACGGCAACGAACACATCGCCCACGCGCAGCGGCTTGCCGCGCGTGGCCTTGTCCATCTCGTCGGCCAGCACGTTGAGCAGCACCTCGGAGTCGCTCTCGGTGTTGAGATGGCGATGGTCGGTGTTGAACAGCTCGGCCTTGAGCGCCTGCGCATTGGTCAGGTTGCCGTTGTGCACCAGCACGATGCCGAAAGGTGCGTTCACGTAGAAGGGTTGGGCCTCTTCCTCGCTGTAGGCATTGCCTGCCGTCGGGTAGCGTGCCTGGCCCAGGCCGCAGTTGCCCGGCAGCGCGCGCATATTGCGGGTACGGAACACGTCCTTCACCATGCCCTTGGCCTTGTGCATGAAGAACTTGCGTTCCTGCTGGGTGACAATGCCGGCCGCATCCTGCCCGCGGTGCTGCAAGAGCAGCAGCGAGTCATAGATCAGCTGGTTGACGGGTGCGTTGCTGACAACGCCGACGATTCCACACATGGTTTCACTTCCAGTCGGGAGCGCACGGCCTGTCCGTGCGTCACCCGATCAATCAGGGCAAATACTTTCCCACACTCCGCGGCAGCACCGGCTTGAGCAGCTTGAGCGCCTCCACCGATATACGCGCCGCCTCGGCCTCACGCCACCAGACCTGGCTCTTCAAGGGCGACATCAGCACCAGCACGGTCAGCGCCAGCAGCAGGATGAGCCCGCGCAGCAGGCCGAAAACGCCACCCAGCACCCGGTCCACCGGGCGCAGGCCGGCCTGCTCGATCAATTTGGGCAGTCCCCAGACCAGCAGGCCACCGAGAAACACCGCCGCCACAAAGACCAGCACAAAACCGGCGATGTGGCTCAGCGCCTCCGAGTTGCCGCCGATCGGCAGCTGGCGGCCGACGTCGGCGCCCAGCCATTGGGCCAGCACGAAGGCCAGCAGCCAGTTCAGCACCGACAGCACCTCGTAGACAAAACCACGCCACACGCCCAGGGCGATCGAGGCCAGCAGGGCCGCGATGAAAATCCAGTCCAGTGCGCTCATGCCCATTCCTAGAGGCTCAGCACGGTGCCCGGCAGGTCGAGTTTCTTGAGCTTCTCCGCAACACGCTCGGCCTCGGCCTTGCTGGCAAAAGGACCGGCCCGCACGCGGATGCGTTTGCCGTCCTTGGTTTCCACGGCCTGGGTGTAGTTCTTGAAACCGGCACGCTCGATCTTGCTGCGCGCGTCACGCGCGCGGTTTTCGTCGGCAAAGGAGCCGACCTGTACCACGTACCGGGTTTCGGCAGCCGGTCTGGTTTCGGTTTTTTTCGGCTCTGCCTTCGCTTCGGGCTTGGCGGCCTTGGGCTCGGGCTTGCTCTCGGCCTTGGCGACCGGCGCCGGTTTGACAGGCGCCGGTGTGGCCTCGGTGACCGGGCCTGAAGCGGAGGCGGTCGGTACGGTTTCGGACGCCGCGAGGGCCGGCGCAGGGGCTGCGGGCAGGCTCAGCGGCAACACCTTGTTCTTGTCGGGAATCTCGATGGGCAGGTCCACGGCGACGGGGCGGGGCTGCTTGTCCACCAGCAGGGGGAAACCGATGACCCCGATCAGCACCAGGATGGCGGAACCGATCAGCCGATTCTTGGCTCGACGGCGCAACACCTCCACGCTCTCGGGCTGCGCGGCGGGAGCGGTCTGATCGTCACCACCCTTGCGGAACTTGAAAAAGGCCATGAAGTCGGGACTCAGGTTTGGAGATGCTGGGCTTGAAGGCTCGGCACGCCTTCCTTCAGAACGCCACCGACCGTGTAGAACGATCCGAAGACCACGATTCTATCAGCGGGGTCCGCTTGGCGAAGAGCCGCGCCCAGGGCCAAGAGGGGGTCGGCAAAGAGCGCGGAGGTCCCGGCCACACGCGCATTCAGCGCCTGGCACTTGGCCTGCAGATCGGCCGCACTGGCCGCGCGGGGCGTGGGTAAATCACTGAAATACCAGCGGTCCACCAGGGGCATGATGCGCGCCAGCATGGGGGCCAGATCCTTGTCGGCCATGGCGCCGAAGACGGCATGCGTGGTCGGAAAATAGCCCATGGCGTCCAGGTTGGCGGTGAGCGCGGCCACCGAGTGCGGGTTGTGCGCCACGTCCAGCACCAGGGTGGGCTGGCCCGGGATGATCTGGAAACGCCCCGGCAGCTCCACGAAGGCCAGGCCGTTGCGCACGGCCTGGGCCGTCACCGGCAGTTGCTCGCGCAAGGCGCTCAGCGCGGCCAGCACGCCCGAGGCGTTGACCAGCTGGTTGGCGCCCCGCAGCGCCGGATAGGCCAGGCCGCTGTAACGGCGGCCCCGGCCGGCCCAGTTCCACTGCTGCTTGTCGCCCGAGCAATTGAAGTCGCGGCCGGCACGCCAAAGGTCGGCATCGATGGCGGCCGCATGGTCCAGCACGCTCTGCGGCGGGATGGGGTCGCTCACCACCACGGGTCGGCCGGTGCGCATGATGCCGGCCTTCTCGCGGCCGATGCTTTCGCGGTCGGGGCCCAGCAGCTCCATGTGGTCCAGGTCGATGCTGGTGATGACGGCGCAGTCGGCGTCCAGGATGTTGACGGCATCGAGCCGCCCACCCAGGCCCACTTCGAGGATGGCCACGTCCACGCCCGCCTGCGCGATGCAGTCCAGGATGGCCAGGGTGGTGAATTCAAAATAACTCAGCGAGATCTCGCCGCCGCCAGCCGTGCGGGCCTGCTCGACGCGCGCGAAGCACGGCAGCAATTCGTCGGCCTTCACCACACCCCCCCGCAGGCGCAGGCGCTCCTCGAAATGCACCAGATGCGGCGAGGTGTAGACGCCGGTGCGGTAGCCGGCCTGGCCCAGGATGGACTCCAGCATGGCGCAGGTCGAGCCCTTGCCATTGGTACCGGCCACGGTGATGATGGGGCAGTCAAAATGCAGGCCCATGCGCTGGGCCACGGCCTTGACGCGGTCCAGGCCCATGTCGATGGTCTTGGGATGCAGGCGCTCGCAATGGGCCAGCCAGTCGGAAAGTGTGTTCAAGCTCGACATATCCGACAATTGTCCCGGAAATAGGAAACACCCCTGAGGCGGCGCAGCCGCCTCCCCCTCAAGGGGGCAACGCCAGTGGCCCGGCAAAGCCGGTTCCACGGCGTTTCCCGCTTAGAACATCCTCCATCCAGCAACCATTCGATTCTCGACGCCACTGAAATGACCCGCTCCATCACGCTCTACGGCATCCCCAACTGCGACACCGTCAAGAAGGCGCGCGCCTGGCTGGCCGAACAGCAGGTGGAGGTGCAGTTCCACGATTTCAAGAAGCAGGGTGTGCCCGAGGCCAGTCTGGACCACTGGCTGGCCACGGCCGGCTGGGAAAAGCTGCTGAACCGCCAGGGCACGACCTGGCGCAAGCTGGACGCGGCCACCCAGGCCGCTGTCACCGATGCCCGCAGCGCCCGCGCCCTGATGCTGGCCCAGGCCAGCGTGATCAAACGCCCCGTCGTTGAATGGAACGCAAGGGACGTGAGCGTGGGTTTCGATGCCGCCAACTGGTTGAGCCGCCTCAAGTAAGCCGCTGCCTTAAAATCGCGGATTCGCCCCTGAAAACAGAGCACCACACCATGACCCAGCAATACAACGGCGTGACCGTCGCCACCCAGGCCAACGTCTATTTCGACGGCAAGTGCGTCAGCCACAGCATCACCCTGGCCGACGGCACCAAGAAGTCGGTCGGCGTGGTCCTTCCCGCCACCCTGACCTTCAACACCGGCGCGCCCGAGATCATGGAATGCGTGGCCGGCAGTTGCGAGTACAAGCTCAAGGGCACCGACGCCTGGGTCAAGTCTGTCGCGGGCCAGAAGTTCAGCGTGCCCGGCAACTCCTCGTTCGAGATCCGTGTGACCGAGCCCTACCACTACATCTGCCACTTCGGTTGACCCCATGGCCACCATCCTGCAAAACCTCCCCATCGGCCAGAAGGTCGGCATCGCCTTCTCGGGCGGCCTGGACACCAGCGCCGCCCTGCTGTGGATGAAACTCAAGGGTGCCGAGCCCTATGCCTACACCGCCAACCTGGGCCAACCCGACGAACCCGATTACGACGCCATCCCGCGCAAGGCCATGGAATACGGCGCCAGGCTGGCACGCCTGATCGACTGCCGCCGCCAGCTGGCGCACGAAGGCATCGCCGCGCTGCAGTCCGGCGCCTTCCACATCTCCACCGCCGGCGTGACCTACTTCAACACCACGCCGCTGGGCCGCGCCGTCACCGGCACCATGCTGGTGGCCGCCATGAAGGAGGACGAGGTCAACATCTGGGGCGACGGCTCGACCTTCAAGGGCAACGACATCGAGCGTTTCTACCGCTACGGCCTGCTGACCAACCCCTCGCTCAAGATCTACAAACCCTGGCTGGACCAGCTCTTCATCGACGAGCTGGGCGGCCGCGCCGAGATGAGCGCCTTCATGACGCAGCACGGCTTCGGCTACAAGATGAGCGCCGAGAAGGCCTATAGCACCGACTCCAACATGCTGGGCGCCACGCACGAGGCCAAGGACCTGGAACACCTCAACAGCGGCATGAAAATCGTGAACCCCATCATGGGTGTCGCTTTCTGGAAAGACGAAGTGGCCGTCAAGCGCGAGGAAGTGACCGTGCGCTTCGAGGAAGGTCAGCCGGTCGCCCTGAACGGCGTGCAGTTCAGCGACCCGGTGGAACTGATCCTGGAAGCCAACCGCATCGGCGGCCGTCACGGCCTGGGCATGAGCGACCAGATCGAGAACCGCATCATCGAGGCCAAGAGCCGCGGCATCTACGAGGCCCCGGGCCTGGCCCTGCTGCATATCGCCTACGAGCGCCTGGTGACCGGTATCCACAACGAAGACACCATCGAGCAGTACCGAGACAACGGCCGCAAGCTGGGCCGCCTGCTCTACCAGGGCCGCTGGTTCGACCCCCAGGCCATCATGCTGCGCGAAACAGCCCAACGCTGGGTGGCCCGCGCCATCACCGGCGAGGTCACGCTGGAGCTGCGCCGCGGCAACGACTATGCCATCCTCAACACCACGAGCCCCAACCTCACCTACGCGCCTGAGCGCCTGAGCATGGAGAAGGTGGAAGACGCGCCCTTCAGTCCCCTGGACCGCATCGGCCAGCTGACCATGCGCAATCTGGACATCACGGATACCCGCGCCAAGCTGGGCATCTATTCCGAAACCGGCTTGCTGTCGGCGGGAGTGGGGGCGGAGTTGCTGTCGCTGGGGGGCAAGGGCAAGAAGTAAGCTCTTTTTGCTTCGGTATCTGGAAGGCCGCCTGCGGGTGGCTTTTCTGTTTCTGCGTTGCATTGTTGCTCGCAAGGCACTGCGGGTCTCGCCCCGGTGGGCGAGTCACCTTTTCTTGCTTCGCAGCACACAAGAGAAAGTGACTGCCCTTGTCGGGGGCGCATCCCGGCAAAGCCACACCAGCAAAAACACAACCCAAGAAAAAAGCCTGCAACTTTTCAGTTGCAGGCTTTTTTGTTTTGGTGCGGCTGGCAGGAATTGAACCCACGACCCCTTGGTTCGTAGCCAAGTACTCTATCCAACTGAGCTACAGCCGCGAAGAAAAAGATTATAGCACGGCTTTTGAGCGCGTTCCGTGCGCAGGCGCAGGCGCTGTGCGTCGGGTGCAAACCACGGTGGCTGGTCGCACCCGCCAGGATGGGCTGAAATTTGCCCGCAGCGGCAAAGGAATCGACTAATCTAGAGCCAAAGTCATAAAACGGAGATCACGACCATGCAAGCAATCCGCTTGGCTGGCCTGCTGGCAGGCATCGGCCTGAGCCTCGGCACGGCCCCGCTGCAAGCCCAGCCCAGCACCAGCGGCCCCATACGCCTCGGCCTCATTTTTCCGCTCACCGGCGGCTCCTCCGACATGGGTAACAGCGCTCTGGTCGGCGCCCAGGTGGCGGTGCAGGAGATCAACCAGGTCGGCGGCTACCTGGGCCGATCGCTCGAACTCGTGGTGCGTGACGACGAGGCCGACAATGATGTCGGCCTCAAGCATGCCGAGGATCTGGTACTCAAGGAGAAAGTGGTGGCCACCATCGGCTTCTGCAACAGCGGCGTGGCCATGAAGGCGCTGGACGTGTTTCAGAGCAACAAACACACGCTGATCGTGCCCTGCGCCACCGGCACGGCCATCACGGCCAAGTATCTGGCCGCGCAGAGTTTCATCTTCCGGACCTCGGCCCCGGACCAGCACCAGACCCAGTTCCTGATCGACGAGATCGTCAAGCGCGGCCTGACCAAGGTGGCACTGTTGGTGGACACCACCGGTTATGGTGATGCTGGCCTCAAGGATCTGGAGGCCGCCCTGGGCCGCGCCGGGCTCAAGCCTCAGGCCGTGGTGCGCTTCAAGGTCGGCGTGAAAACACTGGATGAGGAACTCAAGGCTCTGAAAAACTCCGGTGCCGATGCCCTGATCGGCTGGACCGTCGGCCCCGAGCAGGGGGTGATCTCGGCCAGCCGTGCGGCCGTAGGCTGGAAGGTGCCACAGTTCGGCCCTTGGGGGCTGTCACACGCCTCGGCTTTCAACACCTCGGCGGGCAAGGTTGAAGGCACCCTGATGGTGCAGACCGTGCTGCCCAACGTCTTCCTGGAGCGCAACAGCTCCTTCCTGCGCAACTACAGCAAGGTCCGCAAGGAACAACCCATAGGTTCCATGATGTCGGCCGCGCAGACCTACGATGCCGTCAACCTGCTGGTGCGCGCCATGTTCGACTCGCGCGGCGATTTTTCTGGCCCCGCCATGAAAAAAGCGCTGGAGAACCCCAGCGGCATCTACCGTGGTGTGGTCACCACCTATGACCGCCCCTTCTCCGACAAGGACCACGACGCCATCTCCCTGAACATGCTGTGGCTGGGCACCTGGCGCAATCAGGAGCGCGGCTACTACTACAAGGAAGACGAGAAACGCGCCACGGTGATCCGGCGCAAGCAGCAAGGATAGGACCGGCCGGATGAAATGGTAGGGCGTGCAGGACTTGAACCTGCGACCAAGGGATTATGAGTCCCCGCCGGACGCTATTTTGGTCTGTTGAAGACTGTTTGTAAAATCTCCCAAATCCAATGAAATCAAGAGGGTAGATGCGAACTTCGTGTTGCCTCTGTTGAATTGGATTCGTCAAAACTGCGCCCCCGTGGCTACATGGTGGCTACATGAAACGACCAGGGAGACCAAGGGATTATGCGTCCTTTAAAGAGCACACCGGTTGATTTGAGCGAGCCCCAAGAGCTCACTGTGGGGCTCATCGAGCGCCTGAAATGTCCGGAGGGCAAGGCACAAGCCTTCTTGCGTGACCGCAAGGCGCCCGCGTTGCGCGTGCGCGTAACCACCTCCGGCGCCAAGGCCTATGTCTTCGAAGCCAAGCTGGGTCGTCAGACCATACGCCGCACCATCGGCGATGTGCGCTCCTGGACCATCGATGGCGCCCGCACCGAGGCCAATCGCCTGCGCGTGCAGATCGACCAGGGCGCAGACCCGCGCGAAGTCGAGCGACAAAAGGAAGCCGAGCGCTTATCGAAGGCAGCAACAGCAGCCGTGCAAGCCGTCACCGTGGGCGAAGCCTGGACCACCTACATCGAAGCCCGGCGCCCGCGCTGGGGTGAGCACCACTACAAAGACCACATCCGCAAATCCAAGGCGGGGGGAGAGCCCGCGATACGCGGCACACGTGGACGCGGAGAGACCGTCGCCGGCCCCATCTATCCCCTGCTCGCCCGCAAGCTGCGCGACCTCACTCCCTCCGCCCTCAGTACCTGGGCTGAAAAGGAAACCACCAAGGGGCCGACCTCGGCGCGCCTGTCCTGGCGTCTGGTGCGTGGCTTCCTCAGCTGGTGCGCCGAGCATCCGCAGTACGCCCAGGTCCTGCCCCCGCAGAACCCGGCCAAGGCCAAGGTCGTGCGCGAGGTGCTGGGCAAGCCCAAGGTGCGGCAGGACTCATTGCAGCGCGAACAGCTGGAGGCATGGTTTGCTGCCGTGCGCGGCCTGGTGAACCCCATGGCCTCGGCCTACTTGCAGACCCTGCTCCTGACCGGCGCCCGCCCCGGCGAAATCCTGGCTCTGCGCTGGGCCGATCTCGACCGCAAATGGAAGGGTCTCACGATCCGGGACAAGGTGGAAGGCGAACGCATCATCCCATTGACCCCTTACGTGGCCCACTTGTTCGAAGGCGTCCCCAGGGTCAATGACTGGGTCTTTGCCAGTCCATCCAGCGAAAAGAAGATGGCAGGCAAGGCCATGAGCACACCGCATAAGCTGCATGAACGGGCCTGCCAGGTGGCGGGGATCAAAGGGCTGACCCTGCACGGCCTGCGCCGCTCCTTCAAGTCGCTGACCGAATGGCTGGAAATCCCTGCTGGAGTGGTAGCGCAACTCATGGGCCACAAGCCCAGTGCAACCGCTGAGAAGCACTACACCGTGCGCCCGCTCGACCTGCTGCGCCTGCACCACGAGAAAATCGAGGCATGGATTCTGGAACAGGCCGGGGTTGAATTTGTGGCCGAGGAAACCGGCACGAAGAAACTACGCGCCGTGAAGTAGACCCTGTGCAGCAATTGGCGGCAAAAGGCTCTGCATTTCCTGTAACGGTAACCGTTACGGTAACGGTTACCGTATCTGTACCCGTATCAGCTATCTGTACCGGATGAATGACTGAGCTAGTTGCTCACCCGCCACTTGGCCTAACTCAACCAGCGCGGTCTCGGAGTGGCGCCGGGATGTCTCGAAAACCGGGTAAGCTGGCCCGCGCGAGCCACCGCAGGCCATCTCTGAGCGGCTTGAAAACTATCACACCTAGTGTTATATTATGAGCAAAGGCAAGAAGCCGGCCAGTACCGTTGCAGCAAAGAAGCCCGAGGCCAAGCAGACGCGGCCTGTGGCGCGCGTTTTTAAATCGAAGAGCTTTGCGCGGGATGCACGCAAGGCGGGCATCGAAGACGATGAGTTGTGCAAGGCGGCCAGGGAGCTCGAAGAAGGCAAAGGCGAAGACTTGGGCGGCAACGTCTGGAAAAAGCGGCTCAATGAGAACCGGAGCCGCTCGATCGTTGCGACCAAGCCCGGAAGTTTCTGGCTCTTCGCCTACCTCTTTTCCAAGAACGACAAAGAAAACATCGATCAGGACGAACTGGAAGCCTTTAAGAAATTGTCCAAGGACCTGGGCTCCAAAGGGATCGCCGGTCTGGAAAAACTGGCCAAAGACGGCGGCGCCGTGGAGATTTGCAATGACGACGAAGACGACCAACATCCGTAGCAAGGCAAAAGCCATCGCGAAGCCGACCGCGCGCAAGACGGTTCCGGTTCAGAGGCCCGCGACCAGGAAGCCCAAGAGTGCGGCCATGGCTGCTGTTCTTGAGCTCGCAGGTGATATGGAGCGCTCCGGCCTGATCAACAAACGAACCATGCGCGAATACGAAGAGCTTTGCACGGCTCCTCCGGAGTACACACCGGCCGACGTCGTCAAGATCCGCCGCCGCGTGCATGCTAGCCAAGGCTTTTTTGCGCGCAGCCTGAACGTGAGTCCCTCCGCAGTCCAGCAATGGGAATCCGGGGCCAAGCGCCCCAGTGGCAGCGCCGCGAAACTCCTCTCTGTCATCGAGAAGCACGGGCTGGAAGTGCTCGCCTAAGAGGCCCCAGGCGGTTCTAGCCCGCCCAGCGTCTTGGCGCTAAGCGCCCTGCATTCGACCTCGCTTGAATGCAAAGCCCCGCTTACTCTAAAAGCAACCAAATACCGTATACGGTTCCGGTCGATTCTCGTTCGCCAACATAGGCGTTACCAACCATTCCGCGCGGTGCATTCTGATTTTTCGTTGCCAATTGGGATAGAAAAACCGACCAACGGCCTCCAAAGTAAGGGGCGGCATAAAAATACTTTCCTGTCAACTCCTGTAACGGTAACGGTAACTGGAGTTGAGAAACATCTGCGGATGCAAATAATGAGAAGCCATGTTCAACAAGCCTGTAAGGCAACGACGTGGCACAAACAACTCGAATTCTCGTCCCGCTAGATCGCGAAAACCGCTCGGCACTGCCGACTCCGGAAGCCGCGTACCACCTCAACCGCGCCCAGCAAACCCTGCGTCTGTGGGCCATGCGAGAAAACGGGCCACTACAGCCCATCCGCGTTAATGGCCGCCTAGCCTGGCCTGTGGCCGAATTACGCCGACTCTTGAACGTTCAGGCCATCGCCTAAGCCGTCCGGGACGAACATGCATACGCGCTACCCCTCGGACGCGGAGTGGACGCAGAGCCGCGTCGATACTCTGCCGCGTCACTGGAGCAATGACCTCCTGAGTATCTGGGCCGAAACCGCCGCTCACAACCCATACAAAGCCAACGTCCAGCTTCGCGAAACCACGGAAGCCCTGCTCCAGGTCCGCATACCGCTGGACGCCTCGGATTCCACGATCTGTGAGGCCGCAAAGGCACTGGCGAACCTCTGCGCCAGCCGGGCTGAGATCTTCCACAAGATAGAGCCCCTGCGCTCAGCCATGGAGCGTGTATGCCATCGGCAGAGCATCAAACCGCCTCCCGGGGAAATGGCAGATCGTCCCTCCATCGCGCGCATGTGCTGCCCCCTCTGGTGGCGACGTCGCCTGAGACGCCACCAAGGGCAGGTTGTCGAGGCCGCCGCCATCCAGCTGGGCCACGTCAACAAGAGCCGCGATCTATATGTGAGCAACGAGCGATTCCGCGCACGTCAGCAGCAAAACGAACGCAACGCAGCAAGCCTGGACAGCACCATTGCACGGAACGAATTCGGCCAAGAATTCACCCTGGCGGAACTGGCGGCCACCAGCCCGGCGAACAAGCGCGTACGCCGCTGCGAACTCATGACTAGGATTTCTGGATTCGAGCGCATCGCCTTAGACATGGGCCATGCCGGACTCTTCATGACACTCACCTGCCCGAGCCGGTTCCATCGGTGGCGGACCGTCAATAGCGGCAAGACCGTTATCTCAAACCCGAATTTCGATCCGGCAGAAACGCCTGCGACGGCGCAGAAATACCTTTGCAATGTTTGGGCACTCATCCGATCCGCCCTTGCACGGCAGGGCATTCGCCTTTATGGGTTCCGAATTGCAGAGCCCCAGCATGACGCAACACCCCATTGGCATTTCCTGGTGTTTTGCCCGAAACAAGCCATGCAGGCCGTAATTGAGACGGTACGCGAATACGCATTGAGGGACAACCCTGATGAAAAAGGAGCCCAGGAGCACCGCTGCGATTTCAAATCGATTGACTGGAGCAAAGGCAGTGCCGCCGGGTACATCGCCAAATACGTCGCCAAGAACATTGACGGCCACGGGGTAGGAGATGACTTCAACGGGAAGCCTGCGACGGAATCAGCTGCCCGCGTCGAGGCCTGGGCCACAACGTGGGGCATACGCCAATTTCAGCAAGTTGGCGGCCCTCCCATCGGGGTATGGCGGGAACTACGCCGAGTGGAGAAACTACCCGCTGGAGCACCGGCCCATCTGCGCCAGGCACACGATGCCGTCAACAAGGTAGCGGTAATCGAAGGCCGGGAGAACGCGTCCGTTGCCTGGGATCACTACTGCAAGGCGCAAGGCGGGGTTTTCTGCGGTAGAGACGCGCAGATCAAACTTGCAATGCTCACCCCTGAAAAGCCAGGCCGGTACGGCGACGAGCCTGCGCCCCGTCCGTATGGTGTTGAGACCACGTCCACTGAAACCTATACAGAATCGGGCAGTGACAGCATGTCCAGTCGCGTCGTGAACTGGGTAGTGGAGTCTGCGCGCCACACCTGGGAGATCGTTTTCAAGAAGAGCAAACCGGCTGACGATCGGAGGTCTGTTGCGGAGAGGGAGGAGCCCGCGCAGCCTTGGACTTGTGTCAATAACTGTACGAACATGTGCGCGAAAATCCAATCAAATATTTCAGATTTCCCTAGAAGATCAAGTTGAAAGACAATTAGCGACCTCCACAAAAGAAAACTGGGGGAGGAAAAAAGGGAGTGCGCTAAATGTCCGTCATTGCAGCAGTTACGTCGTATCTATCGCAACACATTCCTGGAGCGACCGTTTGGCTTACAGGGGCTGTCGTCAAGCCATTAATAGGCAAGAAGGCAAAAGCTCTTCTAAAAAAGCGTAGCGAGCGCAAGTCTTATAAGCAGTCGCTCGAAAAAGCTTATACGCAATTCGCATCTGAATTTCCAGAGCTTGCCGCGTCATTTTTTGATGAGCACTTCTTAAAAGTTGTCGTAGCAGATGAACTTCTTTGTTTCCTGACTCGCGATAGGACGCCCAACGCAGAAAAGATCATCCACTCATACGCTCAGCAATTCACAGCCGAGCCCATGGTAGATCTTCACAATGCAGTCTGGAGATTTCTTCAAATCGCTGAACAGCAATTCAAATTAGAGGAATCACTTCAACCTCTGCTCGACAGCCGGCAAACTGAAGAAGCTCTTCGGATCCTCAAAAAAATTAATTTACCTACCGAGTTGCATCCTGCTGGGCGTACGCTGGCTAGCGGAAAAATCTTCGCGCATGGTCTCAACACGGATGAACTATCAGCCGTCTTTAACATGGTTTCCCGAGACCTTCTTGAGTGGCCACAACTTATCGACGGGGAACACTGGATCGACAGACCAGAGCTTGAGTTGATTCATCAAAAAGTATCCTCTAATCGAAATTCTGTATCGTTACTTCTTGGCCCCCCTGGAAGCGGCAAGTCGGCGCTTATGTCACGTCTGGCCAAAAACCTAAGGAAGGTCTGAACAAGTCCACCGAACGGCCCCTTGAATCGTTGATCGTGGCAAAGGAGTTGTGCCGATGGACCAGATCAGTTTCGCCGATGCCGAATACGCAGGCAAGAGGAAGAAGACCCGG
>NZ_BAAGWN010000015.1:0-108311 GCF_054780335.1 Curvibacter fontanus | reverse complement strand
ACCACTTGCAGGTTGCTCAGGCTGACGTTGCCGCGCTGCACGGGGAAGCAGTGTTCGATGCGTTAGAATTGCTCGGGTGTGATCTCCATGCCTGCAGTTTCGCATT
This sequence comes from Curvibacter fontanus, assembly GCF_054780335.1. Lineage (NCBI taxonomy): Bacteria > Pseudomonadati > Pseudomonadota > Betaproteobacteria > Burkholderiales > Comamonadaceae > Curvibacter > Curvibacter fontanus. The sequence goes on along the minus strand of NZ_BAAGWN010000015.1, from coordinate 108,205 downwards.
CGATGACTCTCGACACAATTAGTGTTAACACGCCCTAGACCGCAAGCTTGGCGTTGGCTCAGCCGTGGCCTGATCTACGGCAGCCTGGGCCTGGGGGCACTGCTTTTCCTCGCGCCGCTGTATGTGATGGTGATCACCTCGCTCAAGGACGCGGAGCAGATCCGCGAAGGCAATCTGCTGGCCCTGCCGACGGCCTTGAACTGGGAGTCGTGGACGCTGGCCTGGTCCACGGCCTGCACGGGCGCGCAGTGCTCGGGCCTGCAGCCCTATTTCTGGAACTCGGTGCTCATGGCTGTGCCGGCCGTGCTGCTGTCCACGGCCTGGGGGGCCATCAACGGGTATGTGCTGAGCCTGTGGAAGTTCCGGGGCAGCGACACCCTGTTCGCCCTGCTGCTCTTCGGCGTGTTCATGCCCTTCCAGGTGGTGCTGCTGCCCATGAGCCAGGTGCTGGGCTGGCTGGGCTTGTCCAGCTCGGTCGGTGGCCTGATCCTGGTGCACCTGCTCGCGGGCCTGCCGAGCACCACGCTGTTCTTCCGCAATTACTACGCGGCCATTCCGGGTGAGCTGCTGCGCGCGGCGCGCATCGACGGGGCGGGCTTCTGGACCATCTTCCTGCGCATCATCCTGCCCATGTCCACGCCCATCGTGATGGTGACGCTGATCTGGCAGTTCACCCAGATCTGGAACGACTTCCTGTTCGGCGTTGCCTTCACCGGGGCGGACTCCAAGCCCGTCACCGTGGGTTTGAACAATCTGGCCAACACCTCGAGCAGCGTGAAGGCCTACAACGTGGACATGGCAGCCGCGCTGATCGCCGGCCTGCCCACCATGCTGGTCTATGTGCTGGCAGGGCGTTATTTCGTGCGCGGGCTGACCGCCGGCGCCGTGAAGGGTTGAGGATATGGCTTCTGCACTGGACATCCGTGGCATCCGCAAATGTTTTGGCAAGGGCGACAAGCTGGTGGAGGTGCTCAAGCGCATCGACATCAGCGTCAGCCCGGGCGAGTTCCTGATCCTGGTGGGCCCCTCGGGTTGCGGCAAGTCCACCCTGCTCAACCTGATCGCGGGCCTGGACGACCCGACCGAGGGCGAGATCCGCATCGGCGGGCGCGACGTGGTGGGCGTGCCGCCGGCCCAGCGCGACATCGCCATGGTGTTCCAGAGCTATGCCCTGTACCCGACCATGAGCGTGGCCGAGAACATCGGCTTTGCCATGGAAATCCGCAAGGTGCCCAAGGCCCAGCGCGAGCAGCGCATCGCCGAGGTGGCCGCCATGCTGCAGATCGGCCATCTGCTGGACCGCCGGCCCTCGCAGCTCTCGGGCGGACAGCGTCAGCGTGTGGCCATGGGGCGGGCCCTGGCGCGCAAGCCCGAGCTCTTCCTCTTCGACGAGCCGCTGTCCAACCTCGACGCCAAGCTGCGCGTCGAGATGCGGGCCGAGATCAAGCGCCTGCACCAGATCAGCGGCATCACCAGCGTCTACGTGACGCACGACCAGATCGAGGCCATGACCCTGGGCAGTCGCATCGCGGTCATGAAGGACGGCCTGGTGCAGCAGCTGGGCACACCCGACGAGATCTACAACCGGCCGGCCAACACCTATGTGGCCACCTTCATCGGCTCGCCGACCATGAACCTGATCGCGGGCACGACCGCGCTGGATGGCAATGGTTTTGTGCTGCCCGGGGCCCTGCTGTCCCTGGCCTGCCCGGCGCCGGCATCACAGGCCCTGACCCTGGGCGTGCGGCCCGAGCACCTGCTGTTCAGCGACAGCGCGGCCTGGCGTGGCGAGGTCAATGTGGTGGAGCCCACGGGCGCCGACACCTATGTGATGGTGCAGACGGCCGCTGGCATGGTCACCGTGCGCACTTCGCCGCAGATTCCCGTGCGCCCCGGCGACCGCGTGGGGCTGGAGATCAGCCCGGGCCAGGCGCACTGGTTCGATACAGTTTCAGGGATGCGCCTCTAGACGCGGTAACAGAAGTCGCACCCGCAGGCCCTGCGCCGGCGCGGCTTCGATCTGCGCCTCGCCGCCGTGGCGCCGCGTTATCTCCTGCACGATGGACAGGCCCAGGCCGCAGCCGCCCGGCAACTCGCTGCCGCGCCAGAAGCGCTCGAACGCCTGTTCACGCAGGGCGGCGTCGAGGCCTGGACCGTTGTCCTCGACGCGCAGCTCGATTTGCGGCCCCTGGTCCAGCACGGAGATCGTGACGCTGTTCTCGCCCTCACCGCGGCCATAGCGCAGGGCGTTGTCGATCAGATTGCCCAGGGCTTCGCGCAGCAGCAGTTCGGAACCGGGCACCCAGGCCTGGTCCAGCCCTTCATAACCCAGGTCCACCTGCAGGCTGACGGCCCGGGGGCTGAACTCGCGCGCGACGGCCTGGGCCAGCTGCGCCAGGTCGAGGGCTTGCAGGGGCACATCGGCGCCGCTGCGCGCCAGCATCAGCAGCTGGTTGAGCAGGTGGGCGCTGCGCAGGGCGCCGGCGTGCACCTTGTGCAGGCGAGCCTTGATGAGCTCTGGCTCCTCCTCCTGGAGTGCCAGGTCTGTCTGGCTGATCAGGCCGGCCAGCGGCGTGCGCAGCTGGTGGGCCGCGTCGTTGATGAAGCGTTTCTCCTGCACCATATTGCGCGCCACCGAAGCCAGCAGCCGGTTGATGGCCGTGAGCAGGGCATGGACTTCACGCGGCGCCGTGGTCAATTCCAGCGGGGTGAGTTCGTGGGGCGAGCGATGCTGCAACTGCGCTTCGAGCCGGGTCAGGGGCTGCATGCCGCGCTTGATGCCGGCATAGACCAGACCGCTGAGCATGACGCCAAGCGCCAGCAGGGGCGCCAGCAGGTCGGCGATGAGCTCGCGCGCGATGCGGTCGCGTGCCACATAACTCTTGGCCAGCTGCACCCGCAGCAGCTGCGCGGCGTCGCTGTCGCCATAGGGCAGGTCCAGCGCCACGGCCCGCATGACGCGCCCGTTCTGCTCGGTGCGGTAGACGGCGGGCACGCCGGCGCGCAGCGGCAGGGGCGGCTCGGCGAAGGACTGGTTGCCGATCAGGAAGCGGCCGGGCGGCGAGGACACCATGTAGTTCACACGGTCCTCGGGTTCTTCCTCGATGATGGCCTGGGCCGCCTTGGGAAAGTCCACCAGCAGGCCCGAGCCGATGGGCTTGACCTGCCGCGCCAGCGAGCGCACCGATTGCAGCAGCGACTGGTCCAGGGCCTTCTCGGCGGAGATCAGCGCGATACGGTAGGCCAGCGCCCCGCCCACCAGCCACAGCACCAGCTGCGGCAGCAGCAGCCAGACCAGCAGCTGGCGGCGCAGCGAGGGGATGGACTTCATGCCATCTCGAGCATGTAACCCAGACCGCGGATGTTGCGGATGCTCACGCCGGTGCCCTGCAGCTTGCGGCGCAGGCGGTGCACATAGACCTCCAGCGCGTTGGAGGCGATGGGCTCGGAGCCGTCGGTCTGCCAGACCAGCAGCACGTTGTCGCGGCTGACGACCTGGTTGAGCTGCGCGTGCAGCACCTGCAGCAGCTCCCATTCGCGTTGGGTCAGCACGATGGACTGGCCCTGGACCCAGACGCGGGGTTGCTCCGTGTCGAACTCCAGGGCTTGCGTGGACGTCGCCGCCACGCTGCCGGCGCTCTGGGCTTCGAAGGCAGGCAGGCGCGCGCGCCGCAGCAGGGCCTGCAGCCGCGCGCAGAGCTCGGCGTTGCCGAAGGGCTTGGTCAGGTAGTCGTCGGCCCCGGCCATCAGGCCTTCGACCCGGTGGTCGATGCTGTCGCGCGCGGTCAGGATCATGACGGGCAGGCTCTCGAAGCGCTCGCGGATCCAGCGCAGGAGCGTCATGCCGTCGATCCTGGGCAGGCCCAGGTCCAGCAGCACGGCGTCGACGGCCTGGGTCTCGAGCTGCTGTTGGGCGCTGGCGCCGTCGGCGCAGGGCAGGGTGCGGTGGCCGGCGTGTTTCAGCAGGTCCGACACGCTGTCACGCAGCAGTTCGTCGTCTTCGACGATGAGGATGAGCGCCATGTGAAGAATTGTGCCTCAGTGATCTGACGCAGCGAGCTCACCACTGCGTGAGGTTCAGGGCCTGCGAAGCCCCCTGCAGCGCGGGCGAGACCGGGCTCTGGATGACCCAGGTCGGGACGGCGGCGAGGTAGTTCTTGAAGCGCCCCTTGTTTTCGAAACGCTGGCGGAAGGGTGAGCGGTCGAAGCGCTGACCCAGGCGCGGCACGATGCCGCCGCCGATGTAGATGCCGCCGCGTGCGCCCAGGGTCAGGGCCAGATCACCGGCCACGCAGCCGAGCAGACCGCAGAACATGTCCAGGGCCTGCGCGGCAGTGGATTGTGGATGGGCCTCGGCGCGCTCCATCACCTCGGCCGGGGTGGTGATCTCGCGGCCCTGGCCGTCCTTGAGTTCACACAGGGCGTGATAAAGGTCCACCAGGCCCGGGCCGGAGATGATGCGTTCGGCCGAGACATGGCCATAACGCAGTCTTAGATGTTCGATGACGGCGTACTCCTGGGCGTTGCTGGCACTCAGCGTGACATGCCCGCCCTCGCCCGCGATGGGCAGCCATTTGTCCTGATGCCCGAGCGGCAACAGGCCTGAGACCCCCAGGCCCGTGCCCGGCCCGATGAGTCCGATCGCCGCCTGCGCAGCTGCCTGGCCGGGGCCCACCTGGCGCAGGTGCTCAGGCGGCAGCTGGGGCAGGGCCAGGGCCAGGGCCGTGAAGTCGTTGAGCAGCAGCAGGCGTTGCAGGCCCAGGGCCTCGCGCGTGGCGCTGATGGAAAATTTCCAGTGGTGGTTGGTCATCGCCACCTGATCGCCCGTGACCGGGTTGGCGATGCCGAAGGCGGCGCAGGCCGGCGTGGGCAGGCCCTGGGCCTGCAGATAAGCCTGCCCGGCGGCGACCAGGGAGGCGTGCTCGGCGCAGGGCAGCACCTGCACATGGCTGATGGGTGCGGCCGCGCCTGCCTGCCAGCCGAAACGCGCATTGGTGCCGCCGATGTCACCGAGCCAGCGCGGGTAGGCGGCAGGGGAGACGGTGGGGGCCAGGGATTCAAACATGGTGGAGCTTATGCCGTGAGCCAGAGTGCCAGGGGTGTGTGCTGCTGGTGCAGCAGGTGCGAGACGGGCAGACGGTCCGTGGGCTCGCGCAGGGCCTGCTGCAGGGTGGCGAGTTTGTCATCGCCTGTGACGGGCAGTATCAGATGGCGCGAGCGCAGGATCTGGGCCAGGGTCTGCGTCAGGCGCGCATGGGGCGCGGCGGCGGGGGGCGGATCGAGTGCCATGCCCACACAGGCCTGGGGCGAGCGGGGATCCAGCGCGGCAGCCAGCCAGGGTGCCGCGGGGAAGAGCGAGGCGGTGTGCCCGTCGGCCCCCATGCCCAGCACCATGACATCGGCGGGGCCGAGGGCGCGCAGTTCTGTGTCGGCGTCCTGCACCAGGCTGGCCAGCGGTGGCAGCGGCGGGCTGGTCTGGGGCACCATGGCGTGCAGCCGGGCCCGGGCCGCGGGACCTTGCAGCAGATGGGTGCGCACCAGCAGGGTGTTGCTGGCTTCGTGTGTGGCGGGGACGTAGCGTTCGTCGGCCAGGGTGATGTGCAGCTTGGACCAGTCGAGGGGCTGTTGCCGCAGGGCTTCGAACAGCGCGATCGGTGACTTGCCGCCCGAGACGCTGAGCACGGCGACGCCACGCGCGTGGATGGCTTGCTGCAAACGCCCGGCAATGTCGCGGGCCAGTTCGGTGGCCAGCTGCGCGGCGGCGACCCGGTGGACTTGCAGATGGCGGTGTCGCGCCAGCAGGTTTTGCAGCGGCTCGACCGCGCCCATCAGGACTCCTCGAACCAGGTGAGGTTCTCGCGGGCCATCAGGGCCGACGAGGCGGCGGGCCCCCAGCTTCCGGCCGCATAGTGGCGCGGCTTTTCGTCCAGGGTCTGCCAGCCGGCCAGGATGGGATCGATCCAGCGCCAGGCGGCTTCGAGTTCGTCGCGGCGCATGAAGTGGGTCAGGCGCCCCTTGATCACGTCCATCAGCAGGCGCTCGTAGGCGTCCGCGCGGCGCTTGCTCGAGGTCTCCTGCAGGTCCAGGCTCAGGCGCACCGGGTGCAGGTTCATGCCCGAACCGGGTTCCTTGACCATCATGGCCAGCTGGATGGATTCCTCGGGCTGCAGGCTGATGATGAGGCGGTTCGGCTGCAGGCTGGGACTCTTGCCGAAGATGGAGAAGGGCTGCTCGGTGAACTCGATGATGATTTCCGACTGGCGCTTCTGCAGGCGTTTCCCGGTGCGCAGGAAAAAAGGCACATTGGCCCAGCGCGCGTTGTCGATGTGCGCGCGCAGCGCCACGAAGGTCTCGGTCAGGCTGTGGGCGGGCACGTCGGCTTCCTGCAGATAACCCGGCACGGCGGCGCCTTCGCTCACGCCGGCGCTGTACTGCCCGCGCACGGTGTCGCGCTTGATGTCGGCCAGGTCCATCGTGCGCAGGGAGCGCAGGACCTTGAGTTTCTCGTCGCGCACATCGTCGGGGTTGAGCGAGATGGGGGGCTCCATGGCCACGATGCACAGCAGCTGCAGCAGGTGGTTCTGCACCATATCGCGCAGCGCGCCGGCCCCGTCGTAAAAGCCCGCGCGCGAGCCCACACCCACAGCTTCGGCCACGGTGATCTGGACACCGCGGATGGAGGGCGCGCGCCACAGCGGCTCGAAGATGGCATTGCCGAAGCGCAGCACCATGAGGTTCTGCACCGTCTCCTTGCCCAGGTAGTGGTCGATGCGGTAGATCTGGTCTTCGCGGAAGTAGCGGGCGATCTCGGCATTGATGGCCCGGGCCGAGGCCAGGTCGGTCCCCAGGGGTTTTTCCACCACCACACGGGCGTGATCGTCCACCAGCCCGATGACGTGCAGCTGGGCGCAGATCTGCGCGAACAGGTTCGGGGCGGTGGCCAAATAGAACACGCGCAGGGCGTCCGGGCTCAAGGCCTGCTGCAGCTTGCCATAGGCCGCGGCCTGCGTGACGTCCAGGTCCACATAGTCCAGCCGTGCCATGAAGCGCTGCCAGTCCGCTTGTGACCAGGCTTCGGACTCGATGAACTCGACCGATTTCTCCTCGATGAACCGCAGGTAGGCGTCGCGGCCCCAGGCCTGGCGGCCGATACCGACAATGCGGGTGCTCGCGGGCAGCCGGTCGTGCAGATGCGCCATGTACAGCGCGGGCAGGAGCTTGCGGAACGCCAGGTCCCCCGTGCCGCCGAAGATGACGATGTCCAGTGCTTGGGGTGTCGCGTCTGCGTTCATGCGTGTTTCAGGATGATGCGGCGCGCAGCCGGGCACAGGTCGGGCGGGTGTGTTGCGCGGATCACGAGCGCTCGGCGTCCCCGTCCCTTCCAAACCTCGGCAGCAGGCCTGGGCGGGAATCTTTTAAGAATACTGTAATGTAACTTGGTTACTGTTCCGGCTCAACCCTTCCCGCGCAGACTGTGCGGGCCAGCGCCGGATCAGGGCCGCCCGCCGGGGGTGAGCAGCACCGCGTCACGCACCGGCCGGCCGTGGGTGGGCTGCACCGGGCGCGCGTTGTTGGCATAGAGCTGGCCGAAGAGGCGCAGCTGTTCGCGGCTGATGCTCACCGGCTGCTTGAGGATCAGCCAGAGCACGCCCTCGGTGCAGGGCGGTGTGGTCAGCGAGCCGATGTACTGGTAATAACGCTGGTCTTTCGGCAGGATTTCACCCACCTGGATCAGATCCGGCGGCATGCGTACGCTGTCGTTCACGTCCAGCGGCATGTGCGTCCAGACCTTCTGGATCAGGGCGTTGGGCTCGCCGGGCTCCAGCAGCACGGCCAGCACGGCCAATTGGCCCAGCTCGTTGCGGTGCACGAAGTGTCCCACCATGGGGTAACTCTGGCCGTTGATGCGCTCTTCCGAGGGGTGGTGGAAGTGGAATTGCACCAGCTGGTAGGTGTTGCCGCGCACGGTCAGGCTGTTCTCGCCGTAGACCTTGACTTCGATGGTGTGGCCGTTGTTCAGCACCGTGCCCTTGCTGGGCGCGTAGCTGAACTGGATGGCCTCGGCCGGGCCCTTGAGGGTGTCGTTGTCCTCGATGTGGATGGGTGACTGGCGCTGGCCGCTGGCGCAGGTAGCGTAGTCGGCTTTGAGCTTGCCCCAGTTCGCCGGGGCAGCCTCGCCCTCGTAGCCCCAGTGGATCTCCTTGTGCGGTGCCGCCGGCGTGGCCGCTGCTGACGGACGCTGCTGGCGGATCACCAGGCCGGGTTCGCGCGGGCGCGGGCCCGCCACAGCCGGGGCGGCAGGCGCCTGGTGGTCCACGGCATTGATGGGGCGCGGCGCGCCGGGGGCCAGGCCGGCGTTGCCGCTCTTGCCGTCGATGAGGAGGTTCAGGCGCTTTTTGGTCGGGTCGCCGCTTTTCATGGCGTCGCGCAGCTGGGACTCGATGTCGATACGGTTGCCTTCCATGCGCGCCGGGGCCGCCGGAGCGGGGTCGGCTGCGCGCACGGCGGCCATGCCGCCGGCCAGCAACAGGGCCAGCAAGGTGATGCGGACCGGGGGCAGGGAGCGGGCGATGGGTTTCATGGGCAGTCTCATGGGTTTCGTCTCTCCATCCTATCGGCAGTTCGGGCCCATCACTTGAGGTCGGCTATAGTCGGAACAGCCCTCTGATCCCCCCTCTTTCCCGACCGGCCGTGAGCATCCAGACCGACGATTTTGAAATGCCCTCCGGCCCGCGCGTGGTCTCGGCCGCGCCCGTTTCGCCCGGCGAAGAGGCCATCGAGCGCGCGCTACGGCCCAAGCTGCTGGACGAGTACGTGGGCCAGGCCAAGGTGCGCGAGCAGCTGGAGATCTTCATCGGCGCGGCGCGCAAGCGCGAGGAGGCGCTGGACCACGTGCTGCTGTTCGGCCCGCCCGGCCTGGGCAAGACCACGCTCTCCCACATCATCGCGCACGAACTCGGCGTCAACCTGCGCCAGACCAGCGGCCCCGTGTTGGAGAAGCCCAAGGACCTGGCCGCGCTGCTGACCAACCTCGAGAAGAACGACGTGCTCTTCATCGACGAGATCCACCGCCTCTCGCCCGTGGTCGAGGAAATCCTCTACCCCGCGCTGGAGGACTACCAGATCGACATCATGATCGGCGAGGGCCCGGCCGCGCGCAGCATCAAGCTGGACCTGCAGCCCTTCACCCTGGTGGGGGCCACCACGCGCGCCGGCATGCTGACCAACCCGCTGCGCGACCGCTTCGGCATCGTGGCGCGGCTGGAGTTCTACTCCGCCGAGGAATTGGGCCGCATCGTCACGCGCAGCGCCGGTCTGCTCAATGCTCCGATGGACGCCGAGGGCGGCTTCGAGATCGCCCGGCGTTCGCGCGGCACGCCGCGCATCGCCAACCGCCTGCTGCGCCGCGTGCGCGATTACGCGGATGTCAAGGGCACGGGCCGCATCACCCAGGACATCGCGGAGAAGGCCCTGGCCATGCTGGACGTGGACCCGCAGGGTTTCGACCTCATGGACAGGAAATTGCTGGAAGCCGTGATCCACCGCTTCGACGGCGGCCCCGTGGGCCTGGACAACATCGCCGCCAGCATCGGCGAGGAAGCCGGCACCATCGAGGACGTGATCGAGCCCTACCTGATCCAGCAGGGTTTTCTGCAGCGCACGCCGCGCGGGCGCATCGCCACGTTGGCGGCCTACCGGCACCTGGGTGTGGCGCCGCCCAAGACCGACGGCAGTCTGTTCACCGAATGAAAACAAGACACCGGATCCGGGGCGCTGTGCTCGCCCTGCTGCTGGGCTGCGGTCTCGCGCAGGCTGAACTCAAGCCCGAGTGGGAACTGGGTGCCGGCTTGGCCGGCGTCGACTTGCCGTTGTACCGCGGCGCGACCGAGCGGCGCACCTACCTGCTGCCCACGCCCTATGTGCAGTACCGTGGCGAGGTGCTGCAGGTGGACCGCGACCGCATGCGCGGCCTGCTCTACCGGGGTGAGCGTGTCGAGCTGGACATCAGTGTCAACGGCTCCACCCCCGTGAGCAGCAAGGACAGCGAGGCGCGGCGCGACATGCCCGACCTGGACCCGACGGTGGAGGTGGGGCCCGCGCTCAAGTGGCATATGTATTACGACGGGAAACGCCACACCAACCTGGATCTGGAACTGCCTGTGCGCTCGGTCTTCGCCGTGAACTTCGGCCGCTTCGAGCAGGTGGGCTGGTTGTTCCATCCCAAGCTCAGCCTGGACCTCAAGAACGTGGCGCAAAGCGGCTGGAGCCTGGGCCTGTCGGCGGGCTGGCTTTATGGCGACCGGGCCTACCACGCCTATTTCTACGACGTGGCGCCGCAATACGCCACCTCCACACGTCCGGCCTACAGCGCCTCGGGCGGCGCGGCAGGCAAGCAGTTCATCGTCTCGCTGGGCCGGCGCCTGGGGGACATGCGGCTGGGGGCCTTCGTGAAATGGGACGATCTGAGCGGCGCGGTGTTCGCCGACAGCTCGCTGGTGACCCGGCAGCAGGCTTTCTCGGCCGGTTTCATCGTGGCCTGGGTCCTCTCGAAATCGGAGAAGCTGGTCGAGGTCAGCGACGACTGAGCATGCCGCGCACGATCAGCACCTGGGCCACGTAGTAGGTGGACAGCACCCAGAGTTGCGAGAGCGGCAGCGGCGACACGAACTTGTTGAGCGCCAGCAGCGTGTCGCTGAGCATGAAAACCCCCGCGCCGATGGCCACCCACAGGGCGCCCTGCTTCTTCAGCACCGTCGCGCGGCCGATGGCCTGCGCCGCCATCAGCGCGATCACCAGCACATAAGCCGCCACCGGGCCGCGCAGGCCCGCCGGCAGGCCGCCGTTCCACAGCACGGCGTACATGAGCGCACCGAAGCCCAGGGGGATGAGCAGGGCCGGCCGGCTCGGGAACCAGGACTGCCCGCGTTTGAAGAGGGCGATATAGGCCAGATGGGCGCAGAGGAAACTCACCAGGCCGGGGATGAAATAGCCCGGGAACATCAGAAAGACATCACCCGCCAGCGAGCCGGCTAGGGCCGGCAGCAAGAGGCCGGCGCCGCGCAGGCCCGTAGATGAACGGCGCATCGCGTTTGCTACCAAAACAATAGCAATCAACATCGTCAAGGGTTTGAACAGGCGGTGCAGCTCCAGCAGGCCGTTGGCCGCGCAGGCCGTGGACAGGGCCGCCGCTTCGATGAACAGCACCTCGCCCATGGTGAGGCGCCCTTGCAGCACGGCGCCCGTGCACCAGAGCACGGTGCTCAAGGCGGCCAGCCAGACCACTGAGTGTGTCAGCGCCAGGCGGTCGGCATGCCAGAGGAAAAGCACCACACCGCCCAGCAGGGCCAGGAAGTGCAGGCCGCCGAACCACAGCACGGCGCGGGAGGCCGGCGGGTCGTAACGCTGCAGGCCTTCGATCTGGAAGACCGGTTTGGGAAAACGTTCGGCCACATCGGCCGGACGCCAGCCCGGCGGCTTGAACCAGACACGCAGCTTGTCGCTCCAGCGGCGCGCGTGCCAGCTGTCCTTGAGCAGGCCCCAGTAGACCTCGGCATTGGCCCAGAGCGGGTCCCAGCTGTCCAGCGGGCTGCGTGTGCCGTAGACGCAGCGCTCGTCTTCTTCCTTGAAGCTGCCGAAGAGCCGGTCCCAGACGATGAGGATGCCACCGTAGTTGCGGTCCACATACCGGTCGTTCACGGCGTGGTGCACGCGGTGGTTGGAAGGGCTGCAGAACCAGCGGTCGAACCAGCCCAGTTTGCCCACGTGTTCGGTGTGCACCCAGAACTGGTAGAGCAGGTCGATCAGCGCCACCACGCCGAAGACCAGGGGCGGCACGCCGGCCAGGGCCATGGGCAGGTAAAAGAGCCAGCCGAGGAAGGCGCCGCTGGAGGTTTGGCGCAGCGCGGTGGAGAGGTTGTAGTCCTGGCTCTGGTGGTGCACCACGTGCGCGGCCCAGAACAGGGCCACCTCGTGGCCGGCGCGGTGCAGCCAGTAATAGCAGAAGTCGTAGAACACCAGGGCGATGACCCAGCCATGCCAGCTCATCCAGAAGGGCTCGTTGTGCCAAAGCGCGACCCAGCTGTAGACCGCGGTGTAGATGCCCACACGCAGCAGGCGCGTGAGCACGGCGCTGATCTGGCTCAGCATGCCCAGGCCGATGCTGTTGACGGCGTCGTTGAGGCGGTAGGTGTTGCGGCCTTTCGCGACGCCCCAGGCGTATTCAACGGCGATCAGCAGCAGGAAAACGGGGGTGGCGAGGACGATGATCTGGCTGGGGCTCATGGTGCCGATGCTACGGTCAAGTTGCTCCCAGGTAATTGCGTGTCTACCCTGATATGCGGCCTATTGCCAAGACGGGTGCGGGTGGGTCAAATGCGGGTGCAGTGAATGGGATGGATCCAGCATTCGGTGTAGTCAAGTCAATGTTCTAAACATGTATACGACACTTGTAGTAGTTGCCGTCTTTGGCGTCGGGGTTCTGGTAGCAGTTGTTTCCGCACTGAACTGGCATACACGAAGAATCTGGCATCTATTGCCGCCAGCGTACGGAGCCGCTGCAGATTTACTTTTCCGATTTGTTGTCGGGGTCGAGATTTCCCTTTACTCAGCTGCGGTTTTTGCTGCCATGTCATATGGAATCGCATGGCTCATGTACTTGCAAGAGTTTAATGTCGCCAAAAGAAAACAGGGAATCAATAACAAGAAGAGGGAGGTTTAGGGGAGCATCATGGCGAGGAAATTGGGGCCAGGCCTTACATCTGACATTCATTGATCCTTCGTCGAGATCACTCCAGACAGCCGCGCGCGTCCACCCGGATGAGCTCGGTCACGCTGCCGGCCAACAGGCCGCCGCGTACACCGATGAGCCAGTCGTGCAGATTGACCGTGGGGTCGCAGTGGCCGGGGATGAGCCAGAGTGTGCTGCCCAGCGCGGGCAGCGGGGCGGAACCCGTGGCGCGCAGGGTGGTGTGTTCGTCGCTGCAGCCCGTGGCTTCCAGCGCCTCGCCGTGCACGCGCGGCAGGCCCGATTCGATGGCGTGGCTCTTGTGGCCGGCGTCCACCACCACATGGCTCTTGCTCACGCTCATGACCTGGGTCCTGACGAAGAGCGCGTGTTCGAAGGCGGGCTGGGCCGGGTCGGCCTCGTTGCGCGCGTAGTCGGCGTCCATGAAAAGGTAGGAGCCGGCCTGCAGCTCGCCGAAGACGCCGCTGCTGGCTTCCAGGCCGAAGGTGCCGCTGCCCGCGCCGGTGACCAGGGGGAGTTTGAGACCCGCGGCCCCGACGATGTGGCGCGTCTCGCGCACGCGGGCGATGACCTCGTCCAGCGCGGCGCGGCGTTCGGCTACCGTGCGCAGGTGCTGGGCACGGCCGTTGTAGGCCTGCAGGCCGGCCAGGCGCAGAGAGGCCTGGCGGCTTATGGCCTGCGCCAGCGGCAGCACGTCGGCCGGCTCGGCCACGCCGCAGCGTTTCTGGCCCACGTCGAGTTCGACAAAAACGTCGATCAGGTTCTCGCCGCCGCCCAGGGCCTGGGCCAGCGCTGCCACGCCTTGCAGATGGTCCACCGCGATGGCCAGGCGCCCGCCGCGTGATTTCAGCCTGCGCGCCAGTGCGGCCACACGCTGCAGCTTCGGCAGCGCGATGACTTCGTTGCTGATGTAGATGTCGTTCACGCCGCCGGCCGCCAGGGCCTCGGCTTCCGAGGTCTTTTGCACGCACAGGCCCACGGCGCCGGCCTGCATCTGGCGCAGGCCCAGGGCTGCGCTTTTGTGCATCTTGGCGTGGGGGCGGAGTCGGACACCATGCGCCTTGGCGTAATCCGCCATGCGCTGCAGATTGCGGTCCATGGCGTCGAGGTCCACCACCAGGGCGGGGCTGTCGATGAGGGCCGCGCTCTGGCCCAGCAAAGCGGCCAGATGGGGCGGGGCGGTGTCAGGTGCTGAGCTCATCGAGTGAATTGTTTTCCAGATGCGAGGTGTCGGCCCAGCCCACCAGGGACAGGCCCTCGGGGGTCCACAGCAGGCGGTTGACGGCGGTGTTGCCGAGTTGCCAGGTGCGCGGGGCCTGCAGGTCCTGGCCGGTGGCGAGGCGGTAGAGCTGGTCCAGCACGCCGCCGTGGGCCACCAGCACGATCTGCTGGCCCGGGTGGCGCGCGGCCAGTTCGTGCAGGGTGTGGGTGATGCGTTCACGCACCTGCAACAGCGATTCGCCGCCGGCCGGCGCCCAGTGCGGGGTGCGTTTGCGCCAGTGGGTGGATTCCTCGGGCCAGGTCTGTTCGATCTCGACGTAGGTCTTGCCTTCGAAGATGCCGAAGCCGCGCTCGCGCAGGCCGGTGTGCGTGGCCAGCGACGCGCCGGTGGCCGTGGCGATGGCGCTCGCCGTGTCGTGGGCGCGTTGCAGGTCGCTGCTGTAGATGGCGTGGATGTCGTCGCGTGCGGCCAGGGCCCGTGCCAGGCGCTGCGCCTGCCAGCGGCCGGTGTCGTTGAGCGGGATGTCCAGATGGCCCTGGATGCGCATGTCCACATTCCAGGCGGTTTCGCCATGGCGGATCGCGAGGATGCGGGTCGTCTGGTCCATGGGTGTCGGCAGGCCCTTAGCGCGGAATCTCGACCTTGACGCGGCGCGAGCCGGCCGGCGCCTTGGGAAAATCCTTGAGCGCGGCGGCCAGCGTCGCGCGCAGGATGTTGTAGCGGTCGTTCCAGGGGCCTTCGTGCGTGGCGCGGGTTTCGTAGACCACCTGGTTGTTGCTCAGGTCGCGCAGCAGCAGCGTGACTTCGTGACGGTACTGGCTGGGCGGCGGAAAGCGCATGCCTATCACGCTGCCCACGCCTATGCCCATGGTGCCGCCGCCGATGTAGATGGAACCGCCGCCGCGGTAGGGGCGGCCCCAGTCATCGACCTGGTAGCTTTCCATGCGCGTCGTGATCTGCGCGCTGTAGCGTGCGCCGGCTTCGTCATGCACCATGCCGACTTCGTTGAGTTCGCTCTCGGCGATGGCCTCGACCGAGTCGGTCTCCACCGGGTTGGTCTGCGAGGGCAGGCGCTCGAAACGGTAACGCGCGCCGGGCTCGATGGTGGC
Source organism: Curvibacter fontanus (assembly GCF_054780335.1). NCBI lineage: Bacteria > Pseudomonadati > Pseudomonadota > Betaproteobacteria > Burkholderiales > Comamonadaceae > Curvibacter > Curvibacter fontanus. The sequence goes on along the minus strand of NZ_BAAGWN010000015.1, from coordinate 93,129 downwards.
GGCCCCGGCCGGCGCGGCGGTGCTCACCTGGGATTCGACCAGGCGCAAACCCGAGCAGCCGGCCAGCAGCAGCGTGAGGGACAGCAGGGTCAGCAGGCGTTTCATTTAGAGCGTCACCACCTGCACGCCACCGGGCAGGGCAGGCGCGGCGGGGAGTTCCTCTTCGTCAAAGGCCAGGTCGCCGTTCTCGTCGGGCACGCCGGTGGCTTTCAGGTTCTTGAAGTCGTGCAGCCTGGGGTCCATCAGGTGCGAGGGCACCACGTTCTGCAGGGACGTGAACATGGTCTCCAGCCGGCCGGGAAACTTCTTGTCCCATTCGCGCAGCAGGTTGCCGATCTGCTTGCGCTGCAGGTTCTCCTGGCTGCCGCACAGGGTGCAGGGGATGATGGGGAACTGTTTGTGCTCGGCCCAGCGCACCAGGTCCTTCTCCACCACATAGGCCATGGGGCGGATCACGACGAACTCGCCGCTGTCGCTGCTGAGCTTGGGCGGCATGCCCTTGAGCTTGCCGCCGAAAAACATGTTGAGGAAGAAGGTCTGCAGCATGTCGTCGCGGTGGTGACCCAGGGCAAGCTTGTTGCACCTGAGCTGGCGCGCCACGCTGTACAGGATGCCGCGGCGCAGCCGGCTGCACAGGCTGCACATGGTCTTGCCCTCGGGGATGTTGCGCTTGACGATGGAGTAGGTGTCCTGCGTCTCGATGTGGTACTCCACGCCGAGGTTTTTCAGGTACTCGGGCAGGATGTGGTCGGGGAAACCGGGCTGCTTCTGGTCCAGGTTGACGGCCACGAGCTCGAAGCGGATGGGCGCGCGCTGCTGCATCTTGAGCAGGATGTCGAGCATGCCGTAGCTGTCCTTGCCGCCCGACATGCAGACCATGACGCGGTCGCCCTCCTCGATCATGTTGTAGTCCATGATGGCCTGGCCGACGTTGCGGCACAGGCGTTTCTCGAGCTTGTGCGTCTCGCGCTCGATCTTCAGGGCCTTGTCATTGCTGACGGCCGGTTCGTTCTCTACCCAGACTGCACTCATTTTCTTGCTCCGTTCGCCCCGAGCCCTCCGATTCTGATCAGGACAGGCCTGTCGAAGGGCTCAATTTCATGTTCACGCCGCGCCAGGACTTCGACAAGCTCAGTCCAGACGGGCAAAGGTTGTTGACCTCACCACAGGCCGGTTTCGGCCCGGATGGCGACTTCGCAGTCGTCGAAAATTTCCAGCTTGACGATCTTCACGCGCACGCCGATCACGCCGGGCAGCTGCAGCAGGCGGTCGGCCAGTTTGCCGATCATGCTTTCGAGCAGGTTCATGTGCTCGGACTGGCATTCGTCGATGATGATCTGACGCACCTTGCGGTAGTCCAGCACGTGGTTGATGTCGTCGTCGTGCGGCCGCAGGGGTTGCGGACCGAGGTTGAGCTCGGCATCGACCAGGATGGGCTGCGGGGCGGTCTTCTCATGGTCGAGGATGCCCAGGTTGGCGTCGAAGCGCAGGCCGGTGAGCGTGAGGATTTGGGTGCTGATGCCTTGCTTCACGGGGCCTCCGACTTGATCCTGAAGACTTCGACGCCCACACCCGCGCAGTCCGGATAGACGTCAGGCTTGCAGCTGGAGAGGCGGACCGCCTGCACTTGCGGATGGGCCAGCAGCCGCGCGGCCAGGTCGTCGCACAGGGTTTCCTGCAGTTCTACATGGCCCTCACGCACCCGACTTGCGATCACTTCGCGAACAAAATCGTAGTCCACGACTTCGTGCAGGCGGTCGTTGACGGTCGTGGAGTGTTCATAAGACACATACAGATCCACATTGAAGACCACACGCTGCGCCTGCACTTTTTCGAACGAATGAACGCCGATCTGCGCGGGGAGCACGTAGTCGCGCAGAAAGATGCGGCGACATTGCAGGGCCAGCTGTTCCAGGGTTGGATTCATGGCTTGATGTCTTTCAGCATGTCTTCGACGACGAACATCACATCTCGCGGTAACGGGACCAGGTGTTGCCCATTGTCCACGGTGACGGTGACGCCGGTGATGCACGGATTATTCGCCAGGAAAACGCAGGTGGCAGCGACTTGCTCGGGGTCGGTGGCGCGGCGCATCAGGTTGACCCGGCTGGCCTCATCGAAATTGGACTGCGTCTGGGGACCGCTGAGGTACATCAGGCCGGGTGCAACGCCGCAGACGCGCAGTGTCGGCGCCAGTGCCTGGGCCTGCAAGGCAACGGTGCGCTCCAGCGCCAGCTTGCCCACGGTATAGGAGAAGTAGTCGGGATTGAGGTTGAAGACCTTCTGGTCCAGCACATGCAAAACGCTGCGCTGGCCGTCATATTCTTCAGCGGCCAGGCTCCGGGCCATCAGGCTGCTGAGCTCCAGCGGGGCAAGCAGGTTCACTTCCAGCAGATGGCGGACAGTCTCCAGCTTCAGATCCTGCGCATGATCCGGCTTGAAGCTGGAGGCGTTGTTGACCAGACAATGCAGAGGGCCGCTCTCGTCCAAGATGGTTCGCATCATGTGCTGACGCTGGCTTTCGTCCGCCAGGTCGGCTCGGATGGCGCGCGCCCAGCCGCCTTGCTCCCGCAGCGAGCGGCACAGCGACTCGGCCTGGTCCTCGGACGTCTGGTAGTGGCACCAGACGTTCCAGCCACTCTGGGTGAATTGCCGGGCTATCGTCGCACCCAGGCGCTGGGCGCCGCCAGTGATCAGCACGTGTCTAGGCATTACCATGCTCCACATCCAACAGGCCGCGGACAAAAAATGCGAGATCCTGCGCAAAATACAGGCGATCGGCTGGGTTCAGAAGAAAGTCCTCCCCGAGCAGCTTGATGAAGACGATGCCGACGTGATCCTTCTTTTCTCCCATCAGCGGTTCGTGATTCTGGGTGTAGCCCTCCTTCTCGGCGCCGAAAAAGCATGATTTGTAGCGAGTTCGAAGTTCGGGCAGTGCCTCCCGGCCGCTGTCGGCCTTGGGGAGCCAGACGACAAAATTCACCTTCTTGACATTCAGCTCGAGCTTGAATTCCAGCTGGCGTTCGATGTGTTGTCCCGGATGTCGATGCGAGTCTGACACGACAAGGATGTAGTCGGCGATGCAGCCTCTGATCTTCGGGGTGATGCGCGCGTGCGTGTAACGCCCCCCGCTGATCGTGGGGGCGAGATTTTCCTGTAGGGCGGCGGGGATTTCCTGGCGAAGAATGTGCTCGGTCAGTGTCTTGAGTTTGCGTGCTCCGCCGTCACCGAAGACCATTGCGACGACAATCAGGCCTACGGGTATGCCGACCGTCAGCATCGCGACGGCGGAGGACATGGCATCCTTGTCCCGGATCCAGATCCCCCAGCCCAAGAGGCCCATTGCGCTGAGCAGAACCGCTACCATAATCAAGGCAAGCGCAACCTTGGCCCAGGCGGGGAGCGCCAACATCTTCAACCAGCGGATCAGGTCGTTAGAAGTCTTGAGTGATTCATCGCTCATACATATGTCTCGTTTTTCCACCTCGAATGCCTCGGCTCAACTGAGCCAAATTATCGTTGATGCCATCGGGGAAGCCGGCGGCTGGATGGCTTTTGACGACTTCATGGCCCGGGCCCTGTACACACCCGGCCTGGGTTATTACGCCAACGACCTGCGCAAACTGGGGCTCATGCCCGGTTCGGGCAGCGATTTCGTGACCGCGCCCGAGTTGTCCCCCCTGTTCGGCCGTGCCCTGGCGGTGCAGGTCGGGCAGGCGCTGGAGCATACGCAGACCGAGGAGGTCTGGGAGTTCGGCGCCGGTTCCGGGGCGCTGGCCCTGCAGCTGCTGGAGGCCCTGGGCGAGCGCGTGCGACGCTACACCATCGTCGACCTTTCGGGCGCGCTGCGCGCGCGCCAGCAGCAGACGCTGGAGAGGTTCGGCGGGCGGGTGCGCTGGGTCAGCGAACTGCCGGCGGCCATGCAGGGCGTGGTGGTGGGCAACGAGGTGCTGGACGCCATGCCGGTGCAGCTGCTGGCGCGCATCGGCGGTGTCTGGCACGAGCGCGGCGTGGCCCTGGAGCCGGAATCGCAGCGCCTGCTCTGGCAGGACCGCCCCACCCAACTGCGCCCGCCCGTGGCGATCGAGGGCGGGCACGATTACCTGAGCGAGATCCATCTGCAGGCCGAGGCCTTTGTGCGCACCCTGGCCGAGCGCCTGCAGCGCGGCGCGGCTTTTTTCATCGACTACGGTTTCCCCGAGGCCGAGTACTACCACCCGCAGCGCCACATGGGCACGGTCATGTGCCACCGCGCCCACGAGGCCGACACCGACCCGCTGGGCGACGTGGGCCTCAAGGACATCACGGCCCACATCAACTTCACGGGCATCGCGCTGGCCGCGCAGGAGTCCGGCCTGGGCGTGCTGGGCTACGCCACGCAGGGTCGTTTCCTGCTCAATTGCGGCCTGCCGCAGCTCATGGAGCGGGCCGAGCTGCCGGTGCGCGCGCAGGCGCACAAGCTGGTGATGGAGCACGAGATGGGCGAGCTGTTCAAGGTCCTCGGCCTGTGCGTCGGTGAGCCCTGGTTCGCTTTAGGCTATTCGGCGGGTGACCGCACCCACACTTTGTAGGAATCAAGGCATGTTCCGCTGGCTGCTCGCCATCTTCATCATCCTGCTGCTGGTCAACGCCGTGACGCCCTGGTTCAAGAAGCTCGGTTTCGGCCGTCTGCCGGGTGACCTGAACTTCACACTTTTCGGTCGTGAGTTCAACCTGCCTTTCACCACCACCATCATCCTCAGCCTGGTGGCCGTGGGCCTGGCCAAACTCATCTGAGCCGGGCTTGAATCGGGTACCCCCGGCCCTATATGGACAGGAGGAAAGGGGCTCCCCATGAGCACAACGCGCCATATCGTCTGTCCGCATTGCCACACCACCAACCGCGTCAAGGTCGACGACCTGGGCAGCGCGCCCGATTGCGGGCAATGCCATCAAGCCCTGTTCACTGGCCAGCCGGTCGCGCTGGACGCGGCCGCCTTCGAGCGCCACATCGGTCGCAGTGAAGTGCCGGTGCTGGTGGACTTCTGGGCGTCCTGGTGCGGCCCCTGCCGCATGATGGCGCCGGCTTTCGAGCAGGCCGCAGCCCAGTTGGAGCCGCAGGTTCGCCTGGCCAAGGTCAACACCGAGGATGAGCAGCAGCTGGCTGCGCGCTTCAACATCCGCAGCATCCCCACGCTGGCGCTGTTCGTCGGTGGGCGCGAGGTTGCGCGCCAGGCCGGTGCCCTGCGCTCGGCCGCGGACATCCAGCGCTGGGTGCGGGCCCAGCTGGCCTAGGGCCTGCTCACACTAATCGCTGGCTTCGTCGTCGAGCTGCAGGTGGCGGGCCACGGCCCGGGCCCGTGCCGCGTGGATGATTTCCCCCACCTTCTTGCCGCTGTGACCCTGGGCCAGGGCATGTTCGGCAATCTCCTGCGTGGGCAGGGCCAGCACGGTCTCCAGCACACCCTGCAGGCGTGTCGCCTGCGGATAGGGTTCCTGCTCCAGGCCCTGGCGGCCGCGCGCATCGCATTCGCAGGCCAGCAGCACTTCGGCGAAGCGCTGCGGCTTGCGTATGGCATCGCAGCGCTCCAGCAGGCGCACCAGCGCCGTAGCGCCCAGGCTGCCGCTGCGGTGGATGTTGCCGTGCTCGCGCGCCACCACGTCGGCCAGCTCGCGGCAATCGACGGGCACGCGCAGGCGCTCACACAGGCCCAAGAGGTGCCGCGCGCTGCGCTCCTCGTGACCGATATGGCGCGGCAGCACATCGGCGGGCGTGGTGCCCTTGCCCAGGTCGTGGCCCAGGCAGGCGAAACGCACGGTCAGCGGCGCGTTCAACTGCGCCGCCATGTCCAGCACCATCATCAGGTGCACGCCGGTGTCGATCTCGGGGTGGTGCTGCTCGGGTTGCGGCACACCCCAGAGGCGGTCCACTTCGGGCAGCAGACGTTTCAGCGCGCCGCAGGCACGCAGCACCTCGAACAAACGCGAGGGTTTTTCTTCCATCAGGCCGCGGCCGAGTTCCTGCCAGACGCGTTCGGCCACCAGGTGGTCGACCTCGCCGTCCTCCACCATCTGCCGCATCAGCTCCATGGTTTCGGGGGCCACCGTGAAGTCGGTGAAGCGCGCCGAGAGCCGCGCCACGCGCAGGATGCGCACCGGGTCCTCGCGGAAGGCCGGCGTGACGTGGCGGAACACCTTGCGTTCGATGTCGCGCTGCCCGTGGTAAGGATCGGTCAGCTGCGCGGCATCGAAAGAGCCGTCGGGCCGGCACAGACTGCTGTGCACGGCGATCGCGTTGACGGTCAGGTCGCGCCGCGCCAGGTCTTCTTCCAGCGTGACCTCGGGCGAGGCGTGCACGGCAAAACCCTTGTAGCCGCGCGCGGTCTTGCGCTCGGTGCGCGCCAGCGCGTATTCCTCTTTGCTCTGGGGATGCAGGAAGACCGGGAAGTCCTTGCCCACGGGCACGAAACCCTGGGCGGCCATCTCCTCGGGCGTGGTTCCCACCACCACCCAGTCGTGGTCCTTCACGGCCAAGCCGAGCAGGGCGTCGCGCACCGCGCCACCCACCATGTAGATCTGCATGGCGGGCAGTTTAGCGTTTCGTTCCCACACCATCATGCCGTTCGGGCTGAGCTTGTCGAAGCCGGCGCTGTGTCGGGGTCAGAAGCCCTTCGACAGGCTCAGGGCGAACGGATTTCAACTCAGGGCGAACGGAACTCAGCGTTTCAGACGGTAGGGCTCTTCGAAGGCGAGGAAATCCTGCTCCTGGCGGGCCTGCTCGATCCAGGCCGCCACACCGGGCAGGGCAGCCACACGCTCCATGTAGGCGGCAATCCCCGGCGGCACGGGCAGGCCGTAGGTCTTCAGGCGCATGCAGACCGGCGCAAAGTAGGCGTCGGCTATGGTGAAGCCGCCGAAGAGCAGGGGCCCGCCGTGCTGTGCCAGCAGCTCACCCCACATGGCCACCAGGCGCTCCACGTCGGCGCGCACGGCCGGCTGGTCGCGCCAGATCAGCGCGCCCACCTCGGGCAGCGAGGCTTCGATGTTCTGCGGGCAGTGGCTGCGCAGGGCGCTGAAACCGGCGTGCATCTCGGCGCAGACGCTGCGCGCGCGGGCGCGTGCCGCCTTGTCCTGGGGCCACAGCCGCTTCTCGGGGAATTGCTCGGCCAGGTACTCGGCAATCGCCAGCGTGTCCCAGATCACCAGCGCACCGTCGGCCAGCACCGGCACCTTGCCCGCGGGATTGAGGCCGGCCAGGGTCTGCTTGAATTGCGAGCCGGGATCGAAGGCATCGAAGCGCACCAGCACCTCGTCGAACGGGATGCCGGTCTGGCGCAGCAGCACCCAGGGCCGCATGGACCAGGACGAATAGTTCTTGTTGCCGATGTAGAGCTTGCGCATGGGAGCCTCCAGAGGGGGCTCCCATGGTAGCGCCGCAGACCGGTCAGCGGCGGCGGAAGCGGCTGCGCAGACGCAGCAGCGGGTCGCCGTCGCCGAGGTAGCCCGGCGCCACGGTGGCCGGACCGGCGGGCGTGATGCCCAGCGCGGTGAAACCGGGCACACGGCCCGTGGCCACGTTGTCGATCTTCATCGAATCGAGGTTGTCGCGGCTCATCAGGGGCTGGCCCGGGGCCAGCTCCATCATCAGGGCCTGCAGGCGCCCGATGGCCATGGGCAGGGGGATCACGGGGCGTGGCACACCGGCGGCGCGGCCGGCCAGTTGCACCAGTTCCTTGAGCGTGTGGACGACCGGGCCGCAGAGCTCAAAAGTCTGCCCGATGGTGCGCGTGTCCTGCAGGCTCTGCGCCACGGCCTGGGCTACGTCTTCCACCCAGACCGGCTGGAAGCGGGCATGGGCGCCGGCCAGCGGCATCACCGGGAACAGGCGTTGCAGCGCGGCGAAGAGATTCAGGAAACGATCGTCGGCGCCGAAGATCACGCTGGGGCGCAGCACCGTGAGCTGCAGGCCCTGGGCGGCCGCGGCCTGCAGGGCCGCTTCGCCGCGTGACTTGCTGCGCAGGTAAAGCGAGGGGGCGCTAGCTGCGGTGGCCGGCTCGGCGCCCAGGGCGCCGATGTGCACCAGGCGTTTCACGCCGGTGCCCAGGCAGGCGCGGGCCAGCTTCTCGGGCAGTTCGACGTGGGTGCGCTGGAAGGCGGCTTCATCACCGTGCAGGATGGCCACCAGGTTGATGACGGCGTCATGCCCGGCGAGCAGGCGGCGCAGCGTGGCTTCGTCATGGACGTCGGCCTCCAGCACCGTGAGCCCGGGCAGATGCTGCACATGGCTGGCGTTGGACGCGCGGCGCGTGGGCACCGTCATGGCCCAGCCCAGGCGGGCCAGCCGTTCGCAGATGTGGCGGCCGACGAAACCCGTACCGCCCAGCAGCAGCACACGCTTCACTGGGGAGCCCTCCGCGCCGTGCGCTGCGGAATGAACGCTTCGGAGCGGCCGTGCGCGTTCATGTGGATCCTCCGCGCCGTGCGCTGCGGAATGAACGCTTCGGAGCGGCCGTGCGCGTTCATGGCAGTTCTTCGCCGGGTTCGGGTTTGTCCATGCCCAGCGGGCCGACAAAACCCAGGCGGGCCTTGAGCGACTGGGGCTCACCGCTTAATACGGCGGCGTAGTTGACGGTGTTCGACAGCACTTTCTTGACGTAGTCGCGCGTCTCGCCGAAGGGGATGTTCTCGGTCCAGATGGCGGCTTCGAGCACCGGGTCGCCGGTCTGGCCGCGCCAGGCCTTGGAGCGGCTGGGGCCGGCGTTGTAGGCGGCTGCGGCCAGGGGCATGGAGCCGTCGAAGGCATCGAGCACCAGCTTGAGGTAACCCGTGCCGATGGCGATGTTGGTGTGACGCTCGGTGATCTGCTTGGGCTTGAAATTGTTCATGCCGATGCGCCGCGCCGTCCAGCGTGCGGTGGCCGGCATGACCTGCATGAGGCCGGCCGCGCCCACGCCGGACTTGGCTTCCGGGATGAAACGGCTTTCCTGGCGGATCAGGCCATAGACGAAGGCCGGCTCCAGGCCGGTGAGTTCGGCGCGCTGCTGCACTTCCTGTTTGAAGGGCGTGGGGAAACGCTGCGCGTAGTCCATGGTCGTGCGGGTGCGTTCGCTGGCGTTGATGCAGCGGTCCCACACCTGCTGTTCGCAGGCGATGGCCGCTGCGGCCAGCAGTTCGCGGTCGTTCATGCCGCCGCGCTGGTGCAGGTTGGTGCTGTAGTTCCACTCGCGCACACCCTCCGTGCGCAGGCCGATCTCGATGGCATAGAGCGCGCGCTTGAGGCTGGCGTTGTCGCGCGCGGCCTGCAGTTCGTCCTCGGTGAGCGGCGCCGGTGCGGGCGGTACGCTGATGCGCTGGCCCAGCTCCTCCATGGCCAATTGCTCGTAGAAACCGCGCGGCGAAGCGATGGACTGCAGCAGGGTGCGCGCGCGCAGCTCGGCATTGGGGGCCTGCAGGGCCAGCAGGGCGCGGGCGCGCCAGTAGATCCAGGTCGGGTCGCGCAGCTGCGCTTCACTCAATGCGGCAATGCCGTCGTGGACCTGCTGCCAGTCGTTGGCGCGCAGGGCGGCGCGCACCTTCCACACCAGGTGGTCGCTGTGCATGTGGCGCTCGTCGCCCTGGGCGTAATAAGCGAGGGCCTTGTCGGACAGGGTGCGCGCGGCGCGCTTGCCGATCACGCCCCAGACCCAGCTGCGCTCTTCCTGCGTGAGCTGGGCGCGCCAGCGCAGCTTGTTGAGCTCCTCGGCAGCGGCCTCGGGGTCGCTCGACGCCAGGCGGATCATGGCCAGCGTCACCCATTCACGCGTCTTGGGGCGGAAGGCGGTGAGCTTTTCGTCCAGGTAGCGCTTGGGGTTGGCGTAGAGGGTGTTGAGGCCGTTGGCCCAGTCGGCGCTGAGCAGGCCCACGGCCTGCTGGGCGATGCGCGGCTTGTCGAACTCGAAGCCCAGGCGGGCGCGGCGCCAGGCCACCATGGCGTCCAGCTTGTCGTCCTTGAGCAGGCGCTCGGCGGCGGCGGCGCAGCCGTCGTCCGGGTCACGCTGCGACAACCAGAGCTCCTGCACCTGGGCCGCCACGTCTTCGCCGCTGGTGGCGTAGGCCGCGTGCAGGGCGTGGCAGCGCACCTCGATGTCGTCGTGCATGCGGAACTTGGCGTACTCGACCTGGAAACGCGGCCAGTCCTTGCGCTTGCCCAGTTGCAGCAGCCAGTCGTTGCGCAGGCGGTCCTCCTGGTAGGTGCCGGCGTAGCGGCTCAGAAAATTGTCGACCTCGGCCGGTTTGGCGTCGTCCAGGCGGGCGCTGAGCTCCCAGTAGGCGGCCCAGGGCTCCAGCACATGGCCCTGGACCTGGGGCAGCAGGGAGGACAGGCGCTTGCTGTCGGGTTTCTTGTAGGCTTCGGCCATGTCCGTGATCAGGGCGTCCTGATCGGGCTTGGCTCGGGGCTTGACTTTGCTCGACGCAGCCGCCGCGGGCAGGGCCAGGCCCAGCGCCAAGGCGATAGCTGTCAGAATGACTTGAAACTGCATGTGGAAATTATGGACACATCCGAGGAAAAAAGGGCGCAAGAGAAGAAAAACCTGCGCCAGCGTCTCATTACTGAACGTTTGAACCTGCCCGATCGCCTACAGCGTGCGGCGCTTTTGCAACAGGTCATGCGCATCTGGCTCGTGGGGCGCAGCGACCTTGTGATCGGCGCCTACTGGCCCATCAAGGGTGAATTCGATCCCCTGCCGGCTCTGCACCGCTGGAAAGAGGACGGCGAACTGCTGGACAATCCGCAGCCGCGGCGCATCGGCCTGCCCGTGATCGACAAGGTGCACAAGACCCTGACCTTCCACGCCTGGTACCCCGGCTGCCCCATGGAAGAGGACGCCTACGGCATCCCGAAACCGAAGGACACCGAGCTCATCGTGCCCACCCTGCTCTTCGTGCCCTGCGTGGGCTACGGGGCCGGCGGTTACCGCCTGGGCTACGGCGGCGGTTTCTATGACCGCACCCTGGCCACGCTGCAACCCAAACCCTACACCGTGGGCCTGGGCTACACCCAGGGTTACGTGGACGACTTCGAGCCCGAGCCGCACGATGTTCCGCTGGAGGCCATCCTCAACGACAACGGCGTGGTGTGGCCAGTGTCCGGAATGGGCTGAGTGCCCGCCTCACCAAGGAGCCCCTCATGAGAAAAGCCTTCGCCTCGCAGGCCGACCTGGCCGACAAGAAGATCACCTTCGAGCAGCTCAGTGAGCACTGCTGGGCCTACACCACCGAGGGTGACCCGAACTCGGGTGTCATCATCGGCGAGCGGTTCATCCTGGTCAGCGACGCCACCGCCACGCCGGCCATGGCCAGGGACCTGATTGCCAAGATCCGCACCGTCAGCGATCTGCCCATCAAGTACGTGCTGCTCACGCACTACCACGCGGTGCGCGTGCTCGGCGCCTACGCCTATGCCGCCGAAGGCGCCACCGAGATCATCGCCAGCCAGGGCACGCTGGAGCTGATCCGCGAGCGCGGCGCGCAGGACATGCAAAGCGAGATGGAGCGCTTCCCGCGCCTGTTCCGCAACGCCGAGACCGTGCCCGGCCTGACCTGGCCGACCATGGTCATCGGCGGCGGCAACCCCGCGCGCGGCGAGGTGCCGGGCAAGCTGTCCCTCAACCTGGGCGGCGTGGTGGTGCAGATATGGAGCCCCGGCCCCGGCCACACGCGCGGCGACACCATCGCCTGGGTGGAGGAGGAGAAGGTGCTGTATTCGGGCGACCTGGTCGAGTACGAGGCCGGTGTCTACACCGGCGATGCCCAACTGGCCGAATGGCCCGCCACGCTGGAAGCCCTGCGCGCCCTTAAAGCGGAGTGCATCGTGCCCGGCCGTGGCGAGGCCATGAAGGGCCAGGCCAACGTCAACAAGGCGCTGGATTACACGAAACGCTGGGTTCAGACGCTGTTCCAGGCCGGCAAGGAAGCCGTGGCGCAGGGTATGGACCTGAAAGCCGCCATGGCCCACACGCGCAAGCGCATGGACCCGGTCTTCGGCCATGTCTTCATCTACGAGCACTGCCTGCCCTTCGACGTGAGCCGGGCCTATGACGAGGCCAGCGGCATCAGGAACCCGCGCATCTGGACCGCCGAGCGCGACCAGCAGATGTGGGCCGCGCTGCAGGGTTGAGTTTGCTTTCACTGGCAGGCGGCGGCCAGGCCCTTGATCTGCTGCTCGCATTGCGCACGTGCCCCTTCCGGCAGGCTGGCGCAGCGGCCCAGCATCCGGGCAGGGTCCATCTTGCACATGGGGCTGTTCTTGTCGAGCTGCATCATCGCGTCGCCCTTGCAGGCGCCGGCGTGGGTGTAGCGGACCTTGAAGCTGCGCTGCTTGCCGTCCTTGCTGACGGTGGTGTCCATCAGGTAGCTCTTCTCGCTTTCGCGTGTCATGAGCATGCGGGAGCTTCCGCCGTCCTTGCAGCTGACTTCGATCTCGGCCTCGCTGTCGGTGTTGCGCAGGACCTTGGGCGTGCACCTGGGGTCTTCCACCTGACTGCTCTTGTTGATCTGCTTGCTCACGTCCATGCACAGGCCGGCCTGGCCCATGGCCGCCGCGCCCATGCGCATCTGCGGATCGTCGCTGGAGATCAGCTCCATGCGCCACAGGCCCTGGCCCATGGGGGTGGCTTTGAAGAGCTTGAGCTCGGACAGCGGCGCGGCCGCGCGGCCCGAGCCGGCCAGCAGCAGGCCGGTCAGCAGGACAGCGCGCAGAAGGGCAGGGATGTGGCGGCGCATGGCGAATCTCCAGTCTCGATGGGCTCAGGCCATTCTCGCAGAGCTGCCCTGAAGCGGCCAGCGTTTCAGCGGGAGGCGATCAGGGCCCGCAGATCGGTCTCGTAGCCCTGCAGCCGCTCGGCCAGCCGGCGCCGCTGCGCCGCGCTGGCGCTGTTGTGCAGGGCGGCGATGGTCTGGCAGCCCTCCAGCAGCATGCTTTCGAACTGCGCGCGCGCAGCAGGCTCGGGCGGCTCCAGGCTGCGCTGCACCAGGGCCAGCATTTCGGCCTTGACGTGGGCGGGGCGGTCGCCGTTGCGATGTTCCTGCAGCGCACCCAGGATGTCCTGCTGGCGGCGCAGGCGTTCGGCCCAGGCCAGGCGTGCGTCGAAGCTGGAGGCGGCGATGCGCTGGCGCAGCAGCGTCTTCTGCGTCTCGCTCAGGCGGCCGTAGAAATCCTCATAGCGGTCCACCGCGCGCTCCAGGCGGCGCTCCCGCAGCTCGACGGGCGTGCCGTCCAGCCATTCACTGCGCCATTTCTGGTTGTGTTTCTCGAACTGCCGGGCCAGGTGGCGCAGCTGCCCGGCCTGCAGGGTGGGGGCCAGGCGGGCCAGGCCTTCGGCGCCTTGCTCGCCCAGGCCTTGCAAATGCACGCGGGCCTGGGCCAGGTGGGCGCAGACCTGCTCGGGCGTGACAGCCTCGGGGGCCTGTTGCTGCAGGCGCTGGAGCAGCGCGGCATAGGCGGGCAGTTCCTGGCGGCGATGCCAGGTCTGCAGGGCCTCCAGGCTGTCGCGCACCGGCCGGTCCTGGGCGTCCTCGAAATCGATGTAAGCGTCCAGCCACCAGTAGAGCAGGGTGGGGGCGTTGTTGTAGCCGGTTTGCACGGCGCTGCAGCCGGCCAGCAGAACCAGCAGCAGCGCACCGATAATGCGGGACAAGGTTTTCATCACAGGCAGACGCATGAAGCAGAACGGACAGGCAGTGGATGTGGTCATCATGGCCGCAGGTAAAGGCACGCGCATGAAAAGCCGCTTGCCCAAAGTATTGCACCGTCTGGCCGGGCGCGCCCTGCTGCAGCACGTGATAGCCACCGCTTCGGGGCTGAACGCCCGGCGCGTGGTGGTCATCACGGGTCACGGCGCGGCCGAGGTCGAGGCCGGTGTGGTGCACCCGGGCGGTGGTTTGCTGCAGTTCGTGCGCCAGGAGCCGCAGCTGGGCACCGGCCACGCCGTGCAGCAGGCCGTGCCCGCGCTGCCGGACGACGGCGTGGTCGTGGTGCTCTCGGGCGACGTGCCGCTGACGCAAGCCGATACCCTGCACCATTTGATCGAGGCCTGCGGCGGCGACAAGCTGGCCCTGCTGACCATCGCCTTCGAGGACCCCGCGGGCTACGGCCGCATCGTGCGCGATGCCGGTGGCACGGTGCAGGCCATCGTGGAGCACAAGGACGCTTCCGAGGCGCAGCGCCAGATCCGGGAAATCTACAGCGGCATCATGGCCGTGCCGGCCCGCCTGCTCAAACCCTGGCTGGGCCGACTGGACAACAAGAACACCCAGGGCGAGTACTACCTGACCGACGTGGTGAAGTTCGCCGTGGCGCAGGGGGTGCCCGTGGTGGCGCACAAGATCAGCGACGCCCTGCAGGTGGCTGGCATCAACAGCCCCGTGCAGCTGGCGGAGCTGGAGCGGGCCTACCAGCAGCGTGCCGCGCGCAGCCTCATGGAGCAGGGCGTGCGCCTGGCCGACCCGGCACGTTTCGATGTGCGCGGTGAACTGCTCTGCGGCCAGGACGTGGAGATCGACATCGGCTGCATCTTCGCGGGTCGTGTGGAGCTGGGCGAGGGTGTGCGCATCGGCGCGCACTGCACGATCAGCAACGCGCGCATTGCCGCGGGCGCGGTGATCCATCCCTACACCCACATCGAAGGCGGCTTCAGCGAGAAGGACCGCATCGAGGTGGGCGCCGGCGCCCTGATCGGCCCCTACGCCCGCCTGCGCCCCGGCGCCAAGCTGGGCGAGGAGGTGCACATCGGCAACTTCGTGGAGATCAAGGCCGCCACCCTGGCCAAGGGGGCCAAGGCCAACCATCTGGCCTATATCGGCGACTCGAAGGTGGGCGAGCGCGTGAACTATGGCGCGGGCAGCATCACGGCCAATTACGACGGCGCCAACAAGCACACCACGGTGATCGAGGCCGACGTGCACATCGGCAGCAACTGCGTGCTGATCGCGCCTGTCACCATCGGCGCGGGCGGCACGGTGGGCGGCGGCTCCACCATCACCAAGGACACGGCGCCCGGTGCGCTGACCGTGGCGCGGGCCAGGCAGCTCAGCCTGAGCAACTGGAAGCGCCCCGAGAAGAAAAAATGAGTGACAGCGAGCCCGTGCCCGAGCAGGACATCGCGCGGCTGCAAGCCGAACTGCAGGATGCGCGCGCCGCACTCGGCGACTTTGCCTACGCGGTGTCGCACGACCTGCGCGCCAGCCTGCGCCACATCATGTCCTATGCCTCCCTGCTGCGCGAGGAGGCCGGCCCCGTGCTGCCGGGCGAGGCGCTCGCTTACCTGGAGACCATCCACGGCGCGTCCCGCACCCTGGGGCAGCAGATCGATGGCCTGATGGCCTGGAGCCTGCTGGACCGTACGGAGCTGCGGGTGCGGGAGCTGGATGCCGGTGCGCTGATCGCCGAGGCCCAGGCTCAGCTGGGTGAGTTGTGTGCGGGACGCCGGATCGATTGGCGCATTCAGGAGGGCCTGCCTGTGCTCTTCGGGGACCCGGCGCTGCTGCGCCAGCTGTTTGTGCACCTGCTCTCGAATGCGCTCAAGTTCACCCGCGGTCGTGCGGTGGCGGAAATCTCCGTCCAGGCCCAAGGGGTGCCTGAAGGGTGGGTCACCTACACCGTGGAGGACAACGGCGCGGGCTTCGACCCGGTGCGCCAGCACAAGCTCTTCCACGTCTTCCAGCGCCTGCATGGCAGCAGCCAGTTCGAGGGGCTGGGCCTGGGCCTGGCCCTTTCGCGCAAGATCGTCGAGCGCCATGGCGGCAGCATCCGGGCCGAGGGCGCCCCCGATGCCGGCTGCCGCGTGAGCTTCACCCTGCTGCGTGTCGCCTGAGTGGTACGCGCGTGCCGAACTTGCTGCGTTTCACGCTGAAGAAGGCCTTGACGTTGCGCACATTGGCGTCGCTGGTGAAGAGGCGCTGCGCCAGCGCCAGGTAGTCCGGCATGTCGAGCGCCTGCACGATCAACACAAAATCCGGCCCGGGCGAAACGCGGTAACACTGCTGCACGGCCTCGTCGCCCGCCACGCGCTGCTCGAAGGCCGCTTGCGCTTCCTCGCCCTGGCGCTCCAGCGTGATCTCCACGATGGCCTGCAGGCCGTGGCCCAGCAGGGGCGCCAGCTTGTCCGGGCTGAGCAGCGCCACCTGTTTCTCGATCAGGCCGGCTTCATGCAGCCGCTTGACGCGCCGCAGGCAGGTGGGGGGCGAGATATGCGCCAGCGCCGCCAGGGTCTGGTTGCTCAGGCCGGCGTCTTTCTGCAAGGTGTCGAGCAGAAACAGATCTGTGGCATCTGTGGTGATTGATTCCATTTAAATATTATTTTTGAAATATTTGTTCTTGTAATCTGTTTTGTGAAATTTAAGTTTATAAAGTATCAAAAATCAATCAGATATTTTTCTTTCAGCCTTCTACCATCGTGGCATCGAATTCAGGAGACACTTCTTATGTGTGGCATCGTCGGCGCCGTTTCCCAACACAACATCGTCCCCGTGCTGGTGCAGGGCCTGCAGCGGCTGGAGTACCGCGGGTATGACTCCTGCGGTGTGGCCGTGCATGCGGCCGGTGGCCTGCAGCGCGCACGCAGCACCTCGCGCGTGGCCGAACTGGGCGAGCAGGTGCTGCGTGACCGGGTGACGGGCTACACCGGCATCGCCCACACCCGCTGGGCCACGCACGGCGCGCCCGCCGTGCACAACGCCCACCCGCACTTCAGCCACGGCCCCAGCGCCGACGCGGCGCAACGCGCGGCACGCGTGGCCCTGGTGCACAACGGCATCATCGAGAACCACGACGAACTGCGCGCGGCCCTGCAAAAGAAGGGCTATGTTTTTGCCAGCCAGACCGACACCGAGGTCATCGCCCACCTGATCGACGCCCTCTACGAAGGCGATCTGTTCGAAGCCGTGAAGGCCGCGACCAAACAACTGCACGGCGCCTACGCCATTGCCGTCTTCCACAAGGACGAGCCACATCGCGTGGTGGGCGCGCGCGCCGGCTCGCCGCTGATCCTGGGCGTGGGCAGCGATGGTTCGCACTACCTGGCCAGCGACGCCATGGCCCTGGCCGGCGTGACCGACCAGATCGTCTACCTCGAAGAAGGCGACGTGGTGGACCTGCAACTGGGCAAGTTCTGGGTGGTGGGCCGCGACCACAAACCCGCGCAGCGCGCCGTGAAGACCGTGCAGGCCCACAGCGGCGCAGCCGAACTCGGCCCCTACCGCCACTACATGCAGAAGGAAATCTTCGAGCAGCCGCGTGCCATCGCCGACACGCTCGAAGGCGTGGAAGGCATCGTGCCCGAGCTCTTCGGCGACGGCGCCTACCGCGTCTTCAATGAGGTCGACAGCGTGCTCATCCTCGCCTGCGGCACCAGCTACTACAGCGGCTGCGCCGCCAAGTACTGGCTGGAGAGCATCGCCAGGATCCCCACGCAGGTGGAAGTGGCCAGCGAATACCGCTACCGCGATTCCGTGCCCAACCCCAAGACCCTGGTGGTCACCATCACCCAGTCCGGCGAAACCGCCGACACCCTGGCCGCCCTGCGCCACGCGCAAAGCCTGGGCATGCAGCAGACGCTGACCATCTGCAATGTGAGCACCAGCGCCATGGTGCGCGAGTGCAAGCTCGCCTACATCACACGCGCCGGTGTCGAGATCGGCGTGGCCTCCACCAAGGCCTTCACCACGCAGCTGGCCGGCCTCTTCCTGCTCACGCTGGCGCTGGCCCAGGTGCGCGGCCATCTGAGTGATGAAGCCGAGGCACAGCACCTCAAGGCCATGCGCCACCTGCCCGTGGCTCTGCAGGCCGTGCTGGCGCTGGAGCCGCAGGTCATGAGCTGGGCCGAGGACTTCGCCCGCATGGAAAACGCGCTCTTTCTGGGCCGTGGCCTGCACTACCCCATTGCGCTCGAAGGCGCGCTCAAGCTCAAGGAAATCAGCTACATCCACGCCGAGGCCTACCCCGCGGGTGAACTCAAGCACGGCCCCCTGGCCCTGGTGACCAGTGCCATGCCTGTGGTCACGGTGGCGCCTAACGACGCCCTGCTGGAAAAACTCAAGAGCAATCTGCACGAGGTGCGCGCGCGCGGCGGCGTGCTCTACGTGCTGGCGGACAGCGACACCCGCATCGAAAGCGGCGAAGGCCTGAACGTGATACGCATGCCCGAGCACTACGGTGCGCTGTCACCGCTGCTGCATGTGGTGCCGCTGCAGCTGCTGGCGTACCACACCGCCTGCGCCCGCGGGACGGATGTCGACAAACCCAGAAACCTGGCCAAGAGCGTCACCGTCGAATGACGGTGATGCTACTTCCGATATGGAAAGATCCGAACTCAAGCTGGGAGACGAAAGCCTCGATCGCGATCACGACCTGCTGCACGAACTCATCGGGCGGCTGCGGGACGCGCCGCCCGACGGACTGGTGCCCGCGCTGGACGCGCTGCGCGCT
Source organism: Curvibacter fontanus (assembly GCF_054780335.1). Taxonomy (NCBI): domain Bacteria; kingdom Pseudomonadati; phylum Pseudomonadota; class Betaproteobacteria; order Burkholderiales; family Comamonadaceae; genus Curvibacter; species Curvibacter fontanus. The sequence continues at coordinate 74,687 of NZ_BAAGWN010000015.1, read as the reverse complement.
AGCGCGAGCCAGCATTTCGCGGCCGAAGACGAGAACCTGCGCGCCATGCAGGACGGCAACGCGCAATGCCACTTGGACGAACACGCCAACGTGCTGAAGTCGTTCGACGAGGTGCGCGAGGTGCTGGTGGGGGACGGACATCCGCCCGAAGTGAAGCAGCGGCTGGTGCAAAGCCTCACGGTGCAACTGCTGGAATGGCTGCCCCGCCACGTGCGGGAAATGGACGCTGGCGTGGCGACCTGGCGTTCCAGGCAGCGCTTCGGCGGCGCCCCCGTCCAGATCAGCCGCCATCCGAAGCGGGCCTGATCGCGCCCGGATGTCTCAGGGGCGGCGCTGCGGCGGTGGTGCCACGCTCAGCCCCACCAGTCAGACCACCACTGGCCGCATCAGCATGACGCTGAAGAACGCCCCGGCCAAGCCACCGCGTAGGCCTGCAGCGCGCGCAGCAAGAACGCGCCGACGCCGCCGGTGTTCCAGGCAGTGAGCGCCAGTGACATCATGAAGCCCACCAAGCTGGCCATGAAGAACGAGAACACCACCGGCGCAAAGCGCGTCGGGAGTCTGCTGGAGGGCTGCGAAGGTTTCACTCTGAAAAACGCTGGCGTCGGGCGTCGGGATGCAATATACTTAGAGGTCAAAGTATATTGCATCCCGCAGTCGTCGCGGTGGCGGGGTCAGTCACTCACAGGAGATTTCCGATGATCACTCGCGAAGAAAACGATTTGCTGTGCCGGGTCGAGCATGGTGCCCCCATGGGCCAACTGATGCGCCAACATTGGGTTCCCATCTGCCTGTCCGAGGAGGTCGAGGATCCTGACGGCGCGCCGGTCAAGGCCCGCATCCTGGGCGAGGATCTGGTGGTGTTCCGCGACAGCGACGGCAAGGTCGGCCTGCTGGAAGAGGCCTGCCCGCACCGCGGCGCCTCGCTGCTGTTCGGCCGCAACGAGGAAGGCGGCCTGCGCTGCCTGTACCATGGCTGGAAGCTGGACGTGCATGGCATCGTCCAGGAAATGCCGTCCGAGCCGGAAGCCAGCAAGTTGGCCGAGAAGGTGAAGCACAAGGCCTACCCGACCCAGGAATGGGGCGGCATGGTCTGGGCCTGGATGGGCGAGGCGGACAAGATGCCCGAGTTCCAGCCGCCGCGCTGGGCGCCGACCAGGGATACCCGTGTCGCGATCGCGAAGGCGGTGCTGCCGGCCAATTGGGCCCAGGTGCTGGAAGGTGCGATCGACTCGGCCCACAGCTCCAGCCTGCACAGTTCCGACATGGTGCCGGCCCGCGTGCAGGGCGCCGAAGCCAATGACAAGACCTGGCTGCGCCCTTCCACCGACAAGGCGCCGCGCCTGCAGGTCCAGCACGCCGGCTACGGCTTCCGCTACGCCGCGATCCGCCGCCCGATCTTCAACGCCCAGACCCACGACTACATCCGCACCACGGTGTTCGTGGCGCCCTGGACGGTGCTGATTCCGCCAAACAACCTGTACAACGTGGCCAACGTCAACGTGCCGGCTGACGACACCACCACCAACTTCTACTTCATCGCCTGGGGCCATCCGTCCCAGACGCCGGAGAACGAGACCTGGCGCAAGTTCCTGGGCCAGGTGAAGGGAGTGGACCTGGACGGCGAGTACCGGCCGCTGCGCAACTACGGCAACCGCTTCTGGCAGGACCGCCAGGCCATGAAGGCGGGCAACTTCACCGGCATCAAGGGCTTCCCCAATCAGGACATCGCCATGTGGGTGACCATGGGCGCTATCGCTAACCGGCCCAAGGACCGCCTGGGCGCCAGCGATCTGGCCGTGGTGGAGTTCCGCAAGCAGCTGATCGAGGCGGCCCGCAAGTTCCAGCAGGGCGACCCGGCGATCGGCACCGGTGCGGATTTCGTGCCGGCCGACGTCTGCTCGTTCCAGAGCGTGATCCCGAAGACCACCGACTGGCGCCAGTACGAGGTCAAGTACGTCTGGCTCAGCCAGCCGGATCAGCCGCAACTCGACACCGCCTACACGGTGAAGGCCTGACAATCCGACCATGAGCAAGCTCCAGATTTCCGTCGCCATGGGCGACTACGACCGCAACCGCGCGCTGTACGACGGCCGCGTGCAGATCGACGGCTGCGATCCCGTCTATATGCTGCTGAACCCGGAGGAAATGTTCTTCCGTGCCATGCGCAGCCGCGACTTCGACGTGACCGAGTTGTCCTTCTCTAGCTACCTGGTGAAGCACTCGCGCGGCGAAAGCCCCTACATCGGGATCCCGGTGTTCCTGTCGCGCGCCTTCCGCCACACCTCGATCTATGTGCGCAAGGACCGGATCAGGAAGCCGGAAGACCTGAAGGGCAAGCGCATCGGCGTCCCCGAGTACCAGCTGACCGCGATCGTCTGGGCCCGCTCGATCCTGCAGGACGACTACGGTATCCGGCCGGAAGACGTCACCTGGGTGCGCGGCGGCATCGACACGCCCGGTCGGCCGGAGAAGGTCAAGCTCGACCTGCCCCCTGGCGTGAAGGTCGAGAGTGCGCCGGAAGGCAAGACGATTTCCCAGCTGATCGACGAGGGCGAGATCGACGGCTTCATCGCCCCGCGGCCGCCGGGGGGCGCCGCCGCCAGCAATCCCAACGTCGTCTGGCTCTTCGACGACACGGTCGCAGTGGCCAAGGACTACTACCGCCGCACCGGGATCTTCCCGATCATGCACGTGGTGGGCATCCGCAAGGAACTGGCCGAGAAGCACCGCTTCCTGCCGGCGGCGCTGTTCAAGGCCTTCAGCGAATCGAAGGCGAAGGCGCTGGAACTGCTGGCCGACACCTCGGCCACCAAGGTCACGCTGCCGTTCGTGGAAGAGCAGCTGAAGGCGGCGCGAGAGACGCTGGGCCACGACTTCTGGTCGTACGGGGTGGAGAAGAACCGCAAGACGCTGGAAGCCTTCCTGCACCACCACCACGCCCAGGGCCTGTCGCCGCGCAAGCTGAAGCTCGAGGAGCTGTTCGACCCCTCGACCTACGAGACGTACAGCATCTGATCGCGCACGGCGTGCCCCAGCGGCGCCGTTTCGCTTCGAGCTAGGATTCGGCCGCCTCTTCGGCGGCCGTTTCGTTTTCGGCGTGCTCTTCCTCGGCCGCCAGGTTCTCAATCATGGTCAGCAGCGCGCGGCGCAGCATCGCCATGGTCCTGTCCGACAGGCCCCGCACGCTGATGTGGTTGACTTCCTCGGCCAGCGGCACCAGCGTGGCTTCCAGCGCGCGGCCGGCCGGGGTCAGGAACACGTGCATGTTCTTGCGGTTGCCGGCCAGCTGGCGGCGCTCGATCAGGTCCATCTGCTCCATCGCCTTGACGGCGGTGAACGTGGTGGGCTCCATCACGCCGGCGCGCTCGCTCAACTCACGTTGCGTGAGGCCGTCGCGTGTCCACAGGATGCGCAGGAAGGTCCAGTGGCCGAAGGAAACGCCGTGCGCCGCCAGGCGCTGCTGCAGGGCGCGCTGCTGGGAGCGCGCCACGTCGCGGATCAGATGCGCGAGCCGGTCGTCGGGAACCGATTCACGCCAGTGGCGAAGCAGTTGCTGGGTGTCGTTGTTATGGGCCATCGGGAAGTGGCGCCGCGCCGGGCGGCAATTGGACCTGGTGCTCCAGCATGATAGCCCGGCGGTCGCGGGCCGATGCCAGAATCGCCAGGCAGACTTCCACGGTGGCGCGCGACCACCGACCGTCGTGCAGCACGGGGCGCCCCTGGCGCGACACCGCCCACAGTTCGTCGATCACTTCCCGGCGCGGCACTGCCGGCACCGGCACCGATTCGAGCCGGGTGCCCTGGACGTCGTGCACCTCCACGCCGGCCGGTGTCAGGCGCAGGTCGGCGCCGTCGCAGGACACCAGCACCGGGCCGAAATGCTGGAAGGCGGCCGGTGGCGCGCCGGTATCAGGCACATAGCTCGAACCGCCGTAGTTGCGTTCCGCCTTCTGGCGGGCCTCGGCGGCTTCGTCGGTCGCGGCACGCAGCTTCTGCCGGGTCTGCTGGTGGGTCCCGGGCAACTTGGCCTTGCCCATCTCGCCCACCCAGTCCATCTGGGCGTCGCTGTCGTAGTAGCCGTAGCCGTTGTAGGTGATGGCGGCGAAGGCACCCGACTCGAAATCGAGCAGCGCTGAATAGGCGCCCTCGGTCGGTCGGCTCGGGTCCCAGCGGCCGGTGCGGGCCTGTACCGCCTGTACCTCGCCGCCGCCCAGCAGGCGCACAATGTCGATCTGGTGCGCCGCTTGGCTGAACACCACGCCGCCGCCCCTGGACGTGTCGAGTTCCTCCGGCCGCCGCGGCCGGTACAGGAAGTCGGTGAAGTTCAGCGCGTTGATCATCCGCACCGCGCCGAAGCGGCCGCTGTCGATCAGGCGGCGGGCCAGCAGCACGGGGGTGTTGAAGCTGTGGCTGTGGCCGATCACCAGCCGGGTGCCGGCTTGCGCGCACGCTTCGATCATGTGCGTGCAGTCCGCCAGGTTCAGCGCCATCGGCTTCTCCACCAGCACATGCTTGCCATGGGCGGCCGCCAGCCGGACATGGTCCACATGCAGCTGGTGGGGCGTGGCGACGTACACCCACTCCACCGCCGGGTCGGCGCACAGCTCCTCCGGCGAGGCACGGCCGCGGCCGCCGAAGTCGCGCTGGAACGCATCGGTGGCGCTGCCGCGCGGATCGAAGGCGGCGACCACCTTCACGCGCGGATCGCGCGTGAAGGTGGGCAACATCAGGGTGAAGGCACGCCCGAGCCCCAGCACGCCCAGGCGCAGGGCGTCGTCACGGCCGGCCGTCACAGGTCCAGCACCAGCTGTTCGGACCTGGCGCGCGACACGCACACCATGATGTGGTCGCACTTCTCCTCGTCCAGCAGCACCAGGTCGCGGTGATCTGCATCGCCTTCCAGCATCCGCACCTTGCAGGAGCCGCAGGTGCCGCTCTCGCAGGAACTCGAGACGTGGATGCCGGCGGCACGCACGGCATCGAGGATGGTCTGCTTGGCGCCCACCTGCAGGGTCCTGCCGCTGCGCTGGAGCTGAACCTGGAACGGATGGTCGTCGGCGTGCGGCTTGGTGTCGCCACCGAAGCTCTCGAAGTGGATCTGGCTGCCGGGCCAGTGGCCGGTCATGTCCTTGACCCCGTCCATCAGGCCCCTGGGGCCGCAGCAGTAGACGTGCGTGCCGGACTGCACCTTCTCGAAGATCTGCCACAGGTCGTAGGAGCGGCCCGGATCGCCGTGGTCATGGTGCACCACCACCTTGCCGGCCAGTTCGCCGTCCTGCAGTTCGTCCAGGAATGCCGTGCCCTCCGGCTCGCGACTGAAGTAGTAGAGCTTGAACTTGCGCAAACCCTCGGCTTGCAGGGAACGCACCATCGCCATCATGGGGGTGATGCCGATCCCGCCAGCCACCAGGATGAAGCTCCTGGCCTTGTCGCTCAACTCGAACAGATTCTCCGGCAGGCTCACCTGCACCTCGTCGCCTTCCGCCACGCCATCGACCAGACTGACGGAGCCGCCGCGGCCTTCGGCCTCGCGCTTGACGGCGATCTGGTAGCGGCCGGTTTCCTGCGGATCGTTGCACAGCGAGTACTGCCGCTTGTGGCCGTTAGGCACCTGGATCGCCAGGTGGGCGCCGGCGGTGAAGGGCGGCAGCGGCGCGCCGTGGGGGCCGCGCAGCTCGAACAGGTGGATGTCGCGGGCGATCTCTTGCTTGCGGGCGACGCGCAGGGGGCGCAGGTTTTCGGATTCGGACATGGTGCGGCTCGTCTAGCAGGTCGGTGGAACGCCGACTTGACGGAGATCAAGCAGGCTCGAATAATTGGTATATTATCTTAGATGGCTAAACAAATTGCCATCCCCCGGCAAGCTGCGGGGATTCCTTGAACCTTGGATGTGGCGGGTGCTTCCCGCTGCGTGCATCAATCCGGAGACACCATGAAACGACGCTCCTTCGCCGCGCTGGCCCTGGCCGCCATTCCCTTCGCGACCTTCGCCCAGGGCGGATTCCCGACCAAGCCGGTCAGGTTCATCGTCCCCTACGCTGCTGGCGGCCTGCCCGACACGGTGGCGCGCATCGTGGCCCAGAAGCTTACCGAACGGCTGGGCCAGCCGGTGGTGGTGGACAACAAGCCGGGAGGCAATGGCGTGGTCGCGTACAACACGCTGATGGCCTCCCCGAACGACAGCCACAACTTCATTGTCTCCGACGGTTCCATGCTGTCGATCACCCCCCAGATCAACAAGTCGGCCCGCTACGCCGTGGACCAGGACCTGATGGCCGTGTCCCTGATGGCCCGCTCGCCGCTGTTTCTGGTGGCGCACCCGAAGACCGGCGTCAGGACGCTGAAGGAATTCCTGGCTAAGGTCAAGGAGCAGCCGGGCGCCTACACGTACGGGTCCTCCGGCATCGGCAGCACCCATCACCTGACGATGGAAGCGCTGAAGGCGGACCTGGACCTGGATATCCGCCATGTGCCGTTCCGCGGTTCTGGCCAGTCGGTGCCCGCGCTGGTCGGCGGCCAGGTCGATTTCCTGTTCGCGGCACTCCCCTCGATGCTGGGCTTCGTCAAGAACGACCAGGTGCGCCTGATCGCCAGCAACAGCCCGAAGCGCTCGCCGCAGGCGCCCGACGTCGCCGCCATCGCCGAGGTACTGCCCGGCTTCGACTTTTCGGTCAGCGTCGGCGTGATCGGCCGCGCCGGCACCTCGGCCGAAGCGATCCGGAAGCTGAGCGACGAGATCGCCCTGGCGGTGAAGCAGCCGGACGTGATCGACAGGTTCAAGAACGGCGGCATCGAACCGATCGGCGCCGGCCCGGACGCCTACCGCAAGGAAATCGAACGCGAAAACCAGGCCATGGCGAAGGCCGGCAAGTACGCCGACCTGAAGGCCGAATAAGTGACGAGCCCCGACGCCAGCAACCTGGCCGTGCTGCTGGCGGCCGGGGCTGACCCTGGTTCCGATGTTCCTGGGACTGTGGCTGGGCCAGGCCATGCGACATCGCCTCAGCGAGGAACTGTTCCGTCGTATCCTCTTTGCGTTCCTATGCGGGCTGGCGCTGCTGCTGGTCAAATAGAGGGCGAACTCCTGTCCGTACGAACATGCAAGACAAGCTCATTCCCGCCGCCCAGGTGCAAGACGACGTCCGCCGCGCCCTCGCCGAGGACGTCGGCAGCGGCGATGTGACGGCTTCCCTGGTTCCCACCGGCCAGCGCGTCACCGCCACGATCATCTGCCGCGAGCAGGCCGTGCTCTGCGGCCGGCCCTGGGTCGACGAGGTGCTGCGCCAGGTCGCACCTGCGGCCAAGGCCAACTGGCTGCTCCACGATGGTGACCGCACCACCCCCGGCAGCAAGGTGGTGGAAATCGAAGGCCTCGCGCGCGAGCTGCTCACCGTCGAACGCACCTGCCTCAATTTCCTGCAGACGCTCAGCGCGGTGGCGACCAAGACGGCGCAATACGTCGAAACCGTGCGCGGCGCCAACGCCTCCATCATCGACACGCGCAAGACCATTCCGGGCCTGCGCGTGGCACAGAAGTACGCGGTGCGCTGCGGCGGCGGAAAAAACCATCGCATGGGCCTCTACGACGCTGTCCTGATCAAAGAAAACCATATCGCCGCCGCCGGCAGCCTTACCGCCGCCTTCCGGGCGGCCCAGGCACTGAAGCAGCCGGTGGACTTCATCCAGGTCGAGGTTGAGACCCTTCCGCAGCTGCGCGAGGCACTCGATGCCGGTGTCACCATGGTGCTGCTGGACAACATGAAGCTGGAGACCATCCGCGAAGCGGTGCACCTAGCCGCCGGCCGCTGCAGCCTGGAGATCTCCGGCGGCGTCAAGCTGGAGACCCTGCGCGAGCTGGCCGAGACCGGCGTCGACCGCATCTCAGTGGGCGGCCTGATCAAGGACATCAAGGCGGTCGATTTCTCGATGCGGTTCGCCGAGAAGCCGGTCGAGCGCTGAGGCCGACGGTGCCGCGTCCTGCCTCAGCTCGGGTTGGCCGGCATCCACCGTCAGCGCAGATGGCCAGGATCGAATAGGCAGCGACGTCCAAGCCCCGGGCCGGAAGTTCCTCAGCCTGAGGCAGGCCACTGTCATTCCGTGAATCCCATGATGTCATCGCCACTGTGGAGTGACGCTCTTGATGGCGCACAGGCCATGCTTCCCCTGCATTCACCCGGCTGGTATCTACGTCTTCAGATCGAACAGGCTGGTCGCCTCCAGATCGAGCACCTCGGTACCCTCGGCATTGAAGAGCTGCCAGCGCCAGCGCAGGATGCCCAAAGATGACTGTTGGCGCGAACGGCGGGTTTCCAGCACCGTGGCCACGAGTCGCAGATCGTCGCCCGGGCGTACGGGGTGTGACCATTTGACGTAGGACAGTCCCGGCGAGGCAAAGGACTCAGAGCCCTGCAGCGCTGCGTCTGTCACGAGGCGCATCGCCATGCTGCAGGTGTGCCAGCCGCTCGCAATCAGGCCGGTGAAACGGCTGTGGCGGGCAAGCGCGGGGTCCGTATGGAACCACTGGGGGTCGTAGGCTTGGGCAAATTGCAGAATTTCGGCTTCGGAAACTTTGTAGGGGCCGGCTTCAATCTGTTGGCCTGGTTCGAAATCGGCGAACTTCATTGGGTGGTGGATGGGAAAACGGGGACGCGCTTCTCTTGGAGCGCAGCCAGCCCCTCGCGTGCGTCAGCCGAGGCGAAGCCCATCATTTCAAAAGCCAGAGAATGTTCGAAGGCGGGCCAGGCGGCTCGCAGCCAGTGGTTGAGGCTGCGCTTGGTGTAAGCCTGGGCCGTGCGGCTGCCGCGAGCGAGACGGCGTGCGATTGCACGGGACTTTGCGTCGAGTTCTCCGGGCGTCACGGCCAGGCTGACCAGGCCGATGCGTTCAGCCTCGATGCCATCCAGCACATCGCAGGTGAGCAGGTAATACTTCGCCTTGGCCATGCCGCAAAGCAGCGGCCAGATCACGGCAGCATGGTCGCCGGCAGCCACACCGAGCTTGGTATGACCGTCGATGATTTTGGCCTGGGTCGAAGCGACCGAGATGTCGGCCAGCAAGGCAACCGCGGCGCCAGCCCCGACGGCCGCGCCGTTGATCGCTGAGACGATGGGCACGTCGCAGTCGATCATGCCCTGGACCAGGTTGCGGGCCTCTTGCATCACCCGTTGGCGGGCGGTTTCGCTGTTGAGCAGATCCTCGACCAGATCCATCGTTCCGCCGGCACAGAAGCCCTTGCCCTCGCTGCGCACCAGGATGGCCCGCACATCGGAATCGGCGGCGAGCTGGGTCCAGATCGTGCCCAGGGCAGCGTGTGCACCTGCATCGGTGGCCGGCATGCCGCCAGCAGGGCCAAACACCAGTTCGGCGATGCCGGCATCCTCGCCCTCACGGTGAATGAGAACCTGCAAGTCCGGTCCGAGGTCGATGGTACGTGTCATGTATTGGGTTCCGATTGGCGACGCAGCCAGGGGCTGCTGCGGTAGCGTTCGCCGCAGTATTCGGCATCCAGGGCGCGCAGCACGGCCAGAACCCGTGTCTTGCCCAGGGACTGCAGCCATTCAAAGGGGCCCGCCGGATAGTTGACGCCCAGCTTCATGGCCGCATTGGCGTCGTCAGGCGTACACACGCCCTGTTGCACGGCGTCAGCCGCCTCATTGATCAGCATGGCCACGGTGCGGGCCACAGCCAGGCCCGGGGTGTCACCGAGCTGCACCGGAGTCCAACCCAGAGCTGCCAGCCAGGCCGGCGCAAGGCGCGCCCACTCTGTGCTGGCTTGTGGTGTCAGCGCGTAGGCCAGATGCGGCTGTTCCATGGCTGGGCCGGCACCGAGCGCGGCCAGCGGCCAGTCCAGCACTGCAACATCGGATGGCGCAAAAGTCGCAGCCAGCGCCTGTGCGGTCCGGCCGTCACTGAATGCGAGGTAAGCCGAGTCGAGCTGCACGCCCGTCCAGACACTCTGCGGAACACGCTGCAATCTGGCGGCCGGTGCGGCACGTCCCAGCCGCTCGACCAGCAGTTCGGCCAACTTGCCTTGCCCGTGCACGGTGACAAGCGCAGGAAGTGTCAGGGGCGTGAGCATTGGGGACGGTAGAGGCGCGGCTCCATCAGGATAGGTATAGAAGCCACGGCCACTCTTGCGGCCCAGCAAACCGCCGGCTACGAGTTCAGCCTGCAACAGGCTGGGGACGTAGCGCTTGTCCTGAAAGTTGGCATCGTAAACCGAGCGGGTGACCGCGAAGTTGGTGTCATGGCCGATCAAATCCATGAGTTCGAAGGGGCCCATGCGAAATCCGGCGGCGCGCAGGCAGGCATCCATTTGTGCCGGGCTGCCTGCCAGTTCCTGCAACAGGGTCAGGCTCTCGGCATAGAAGGGGCGAGCGATGCGGTTGACGATGAAACCGGGTGTGCTCTTGGTGTGCACTGGCACTTTTCCCCAGGCGCGAGCCAGCGCTTCGATCTGCTCCGCTACCGCTGGATCGGTGCGCAGGCCATGCACGACTTCGACCAGCCTCATGAGCGGCACAGGGTTGAAGAAATGCATGCCGACCAGGCGCTCAGGGCGCTCCAGATCTTTGCCTATCGCCGTGACGCTGAGGGAACTGGTGTTGGTGCAAAGAATGGCGGATGCAGGCAGAAGTGATTCAAGTGCCTGGAAAAGCGCACGCTTGGCGTCCAGGTTTTCCACGATGGCCTCGACAACCAGTTCGGCCAGCCCGGCTTCGGTCAGCGTCTCGACGGCGATGATGCGGTCCAGGGCTGCCGCCGATTCGGCTGCCGAGAGTTTTCCCTTGGCAAGCAGAGTCTCAAAAGTGCCGGCAAGTTTTGTGCGGGCCTGGGCGGCAGCACCCGCACGCTGGTCGTACAGATAGACACGGTGACCCGCCTGGGCAGCGATCTGGGCGATGCCGGCACCCATGATGCCGGTTCCGACCACAAGGACAGGCGGGACGTACGGCGCGCTCATGCCTGCGGAATCCAGCAGGCCGGACGCTTGGCGAGGAAGGCGTCAAAGCCTTCGCGGGCCTCGTCGCTTCCGCGGACACGGGCGATGGTCTGCGCTGTGAGTTCACGCACTTCATCGCTGATGGGACCGACGTGGAGTTGGGCGAAGAGTGCCTTGATCTCCTGCTGCGCGCCCGGTCCGCCCGCCAGCAGCTCGGCGACGACTTTATCCACGGCCTCGTCCAGCGCAGCGAGCGGCACGACCTGGTGCACCAGACCCATGGTCAACGCTTCATGCGCACCGACGCGAGCGGTCGTGAGGGCCAGGCGGCGCGCCTGGCGTTTGCCCACGGCATTGACCACATAGGGGCCGATCACGGCAGGCAGGATGCCGAACTTGGCTTCGCTCACGCTGAAGCTGGCCTGCTCTGCAGCAATGGCCACGTCGCAGGCACAAGCCAGGCCGACGCCGCCACCGAGTGCGGCACCTTGGATGCGCGCTAAGGTGGGTTTGGGGCAGCGTTCGATCTGGGCCAGCATCCCGGCGAATCGGCGTGCGTCTTCGAGATTCCATGCATGAGTGGCCTGACTGGCACGTTTCATCCATTGCAGGTCGGCGCCGGCGCTGAAATGCTTGCCTTCGCCGGCGAGCACGATCATGCGCACAGTCTCGTCAGCCTCCAGCTGGGCGAAAACCGTGTCGAGCTCTTGAATCATCTGCTCGTCGAAGGCATTAAAAACGGCCTCTCGGGCCATGGTGACTTGGGCCACGCCAGGTGCCCTGGTATGAACACGCAGGGTTGGCGAGGTCAGGGGAGTACTCATGTTCATCGTGATGACGTTTGTGGGAGGAGTCGTCAATAGGTTTCCAGGTGCAGACGACCGTCGCGTTTCAGGGCCACGGCGATGTTCTCCCAGCTCTGACCAGCGGCCTGGGCGATATCGCGCAGGGCTAACACGACACCCTCTTCCATGCTCTTGAGGCCACAGACATAGAAGTAGGCATTCGGATCCGCAAGCAAGGGTGCAAGGTCGCTTGAGCGCTGGCGCATCAGGTCCTGCACGTACGTCTTGGGTTGACCTGGCTTGCGACTGAACGCCAGGCTGATGTCGATGAAATCCTTGGGCAGGCTTTGCAGCGGGCCAAAGTAGGGAAGCTCTTCCGGGGTCCGTGCGCCAAAGAAAAGCATCAGCTTGCCACCTTCGAATTTCCCGGATTGCCGCAGGCGACGGCGCCACTCCGTCATCGCTCGCATCGGGGCGCTGCCGGTGCCGGTGCAGATCATGACGATATGGCTCTTGGGGTGGTTTGGCATCAGGAAACTGTTGCCAAACGGTCCGATGACCTGGACCTTGTCGCCAACCTTCAGGTCGCACATATAGTTCGACGCCACGCCGCGCACAGGCTTACCCTGGTAATCCTCAAGTACGCGCTTGATGGTGAGCGAGACGTTGTTGTAACCCGGGCGCTCGCCATTTCGTGGACTGGCGATGGAGTACTGGCGTGCGTGGTGGACCCGACCTTCGGCATCTGTTCCCGGGGGGATGATGCCAATCGATTGACCCTCGAGAACAGGAAACGGCAGCGAGCCAAAGTCCAGAACGATGTGATGGGTGTCGTAGTCCTTGCCCACCTCGGTCACGCGAACATTGCCTGCCACTGTTGCGCTTACAAACTTCTCGCTGGCTTTGAGACCATAGATGTTGGTATAGGGGTGAGCGGCCGACCAGGGAGGGAGTGTCGCGCCCACATTGACTTGAACAGGCGCAGTGCTTGCAGGTTGCGAGGAGGTGGCGAGGGCACTCTGGCTGACGGTCGCTGCGGGTGCAGTGGCCCCTGCTTCCGCGAGTTGTTCGGTGGTCAGTTCGTCGGGCAGCTCATCCCAGCCCAATTGCTCTTCAACGGTATACGGCTTGATGACCGGCATGACACGCCAGTTGTCGATCGAGCCCGTGGGGCATGGGGGGACACAGGCCATGCACAAATTGCACTTCGATGCATCCACGACATAGTTTCGGCTGTCGTGGGTGATGGCGTCCACCGGACAGGTGGCTTCACAGGTATTGCAGCGGATGCAGATCTCGGGATCAATCAGATGCTGCTTGATGACGTTGCTTTCGGACATATTCATGGCTTCAGACCCCATAAAACGAACAGCGGGTTAAGCGGCGGTTATCGCCTGCCTAACCCGCCTTGCGAATGGTCCCGGACCCCTCAGTTAAAGCGGACGTACTCGAAGTTCGCGGGCTGGCGATTGATGCCCATGACGGGAGGGGCTATCCAGTTGGCGAACTTGCCAGGCTCAACGACACGGCCCATCAGGGATGCAACGTAGGCGCGATCCTCGTCCGTCGGCAGCCATTCCTTGACCTTGGTATTCCACTCGCTTTCGGACATCACGCGTCCGTCCGGCGAGACCTTGACGCCAGCCAGTGTGCCGATGTTGCGATGGAAGGCCTTGTGGGGGACGGTGAGCCGGAACTGGATGCCGGCCTTTTCGATCACGCGGTTCCAGCGGTCGACACCCGCCTTGGAATCGGTGATGTAGTCGTCGCGCAGAACCTCGTTCAACGCGTTGAGCATCGGAACTTCCTTCTCGAGCAGCCGATCACCCTGCACTTCGAGAATCTTGTACGTTTGACCCTTGAGAACGTGGTCATCTGTACGTTTGCCCTCTTCGTACCGACCTTTGAGGCCGGAGCTGTAGAAGATGGCGGCGTTCGAGGACTGGTCGGCGCCAAACAGGTCGATGGTGACGCTGTAGTGGAAGTTGATGTAGCGCTGAATCGTCGGCAGATCGATCACGCCAGCTGCCCGCAGCTTGCCCACGTCGTCTGTCTTGAGCTGGTTCATCATGTCCACCGTGCGCTGGATCACGCGGCTCACGCCAGATTCACCCACAAACATGTGGTGCGCCTCTTCCGTCAGCATGAACTTGGTGGTGCGAGCCAGGGGGTCGAAGCTGCTCTCGGCCAGGGCGCAGAGCTGGAACTTCCCGTCGCGGTCCGTGAAGTAGGTGAACATGAAGAAGCTCAGCCAGTCCGGCGTCTTCTCATTGAAGGCTTCCAGGATGCGCGGGTTGTCATCGTTGCCGCTGCGGCGATCCAGCAGAGCTTCGGCTTCCTCGCGGCCATCACGGCCGAAGTACTTGTGCAGCAGATAGACCATGGCCCAGAGATGCCTGCCTTCTTCAACGTTGACCTGGAACAGGTTGCGCAGGTCATACATGCTGGGGCAGGTCAGGCCGAGATGGCGTTGCTGCTCGACCGATGCCGGTTCCGTGTCACCCTGGGTGACGATGATGCGGCGCAGGTTCGCACGGTGCTCGCCGGGGACGTCCTGCCAGGCGGCTTCACCCATGTTGTCGCCGAAATGGATCTTGCGATCTTGCTCGGCCGGGTTCAGGAAGATGCCCCAGCGGTAGTCGGGCATCTTGACGTGGCCGAACTGGGCCCAGCCCTGCGGATCCACGCTGACGGCGGTGCGCAGGTAGACATCGAAGTCGTGGGAACCTTCCGGTCCCATGTCCTGCCACCAGGCCAGGTAGTTGGGCTGCCAATGCTCCAACGCGCGCTGCAGCGTACGGTCTTCGCTGAGATTGACGTTGTTCGGGATCTTCTCGCTGTAGTTGATGCTGCTCATGTTCGTTGTCTCCTTAAACTCGATTCCAATCAAACGCGGCTTTTTCGCCCTTGCCATACACCTTCAGCGCGCCCTTTTCCCCGACGGCGTTGGGACGCTGGAAAATCCAGTTCTGCCACGCAGTGAGGCGGCCGAAGATGCGGGTGTGCATGTTTTCCTGGCTGTTGAAGCGCAGATTGGCTTCCAGGCCAGTCAGTGCGTCGGGCGACATCGCCACACGCTCTTCGATGGCGATGCGAACCTCGTCTGCCCAGTCGATGTCGTCGGGGTTTGAGGTGACCAGGCCCAGTTCGAAGGCAGCGTCTGCATCCAGCGACTGGCCGGCCTTGGCGCGCACGGCATCCAGCGGACCTTGCTCTTCATAAAAGCGCCGCGCCAGACGGCTCTGGCCTGTGGCCATGGGATAGAGGCCGAAGTTGGTTTCGCCAACGACCATCTTGGGGGCCTTGGCCTCGTCATCGGGCAACGCAAGGTGGTAGCTACGGTCGCAGGCAAGCGCCAGTTCAAGCAGGGTGCCCGAAAAGCAGGAACCAGGCTCGATGAGTGCGAACAGGCTGCGCGAGGACACGTCCAGACGGCTGAACACGCGGCGCAGCAGGCCGATGGTCTCGCGCACCAGCCAATGGTTCTGGTGCTTGATCAGCACGGCGTCAAGCGCCTGCACCGTCGACGCATCGCCTTCGGTCTTGAGCAGCCAGATGCCGATGTCGAGCTCATTGGTCCGCATCGACAGGATGGCGTCGTCGAGTTCACGGGCCATCTGCAGCGCATACCAGCCGGCGCCAGCCGCTTCGATGGCGGTGGTGTCCGCTGGCTGCGCGCCCTGGGGCGCCTTGACGGTGAACGTGGCGGTCCGTGCTGCGCGGTCGATTTGAACGGTGACGTGTTGATAGCGCAGGGCATCGGTCTCGATCACCCGCTGCAGCGGCGGCAGCGTGATGCCCTGAGCGTTGCTGGGGCGGTCGCTTTGGGCGGCCAGGGCCAGGGCCCGCTCTCGCACCTTCTGCGAAAAAACTGCGGGCTTGGCAATATCGTCAACCAGGCGCCAGTCCTTGGCTTTCTGGCCACGCACGCCTTCGGAGGTGGTGCAGAAGATATCCGCCAGATCGTGGCGCACATGACGCTTGTCCGTCACTCGCGTCAGGCCGCCCGTGCCGGGCAGAACACCCAGCAAGGGCACTTCAGGCAGGCTCACCGCGCTTGAACGATCATCGATCAGCAGGATCTCGTCGCAGGCCAGCGCCAGCTCGTAGCCGCCACCTGCACAAGCGCCATTGATCGCGGCAATGAATTTCAGGCCACTGTGCTTGGAGGAGTCCTCGATGCCATTGCGCGTTTCATTGGTGAACTTGCAGAAGTTCACTTTCCACGCGTGGCTGGACAGGCCCAGCATGAAGATGTTGGCCCCAGAGCAGAACACTCGGTCCTTGCCGCTGGTGACCACGACGGTGCGTACTTCGGGATGCTCGAACCGGATGCGGTTCAGCGCATCGTTGAGTTCAATGTCGACGCCGAGGTCGTAGCTGTTGAGCTTGAGTTTGTAGCCAGGTCGAAGGCCAGCGTTCTCATCGATGCTGACGCTGAGCGTCGCAATCGGGCCATCGAAACTCAGCTTGAGGTGCTTGTAGTGCGACGGGCTGGTTTGGTATTCCACACGGGGATCGGTGCTCACAGTGCCTCCAATAAGCAAGATAATGCCTAGATCGAATTGATGTAAGCATCATAATGCATATCATTGGCTTGTCAAGCATTATCTTGCATAATCTTTATTCGCTCAGTTGAAGTGCCTTGCGGACAAGCTCCCGCAGGAGCTGAAACGTGGGTTCCAGAGGTTGTGCGCTGGTGTTCAGGGTGAGTTCGGCCTTGGAATAGAAGGGGCCCCTGCCGGTCAGAATGCTTTTGAGGTCCTCCATGGCCTCTTTGCTGGCGGCCATGGGGCGAAGATCGCCTTGCGCCATGACCCGTTTCATATGGTCTTCGGGATTGGCCTGCAGCCAGACCGTCGTGCAATGCGCCAGGAGCAGATTGAAGGCGGCGGGATCGGAGACGAGTCCCCCGGGTGTTGCGATCACCGCTTCCGAATGGATCTGGATTGCCTCCTCGAGGGCGCGGAGCTCATACCGGCGATAGGCATTGATGCCATAGAGGGCGGTGATCTCGGCGATGCTGCACCCGGCGAACTTCTCGATCTCTCGGCTCAGCTCCACGAAGGGGAACCCCAGATCAGCCGCCAGTCGCTTGCCCAGGGTTGATTTTCCTGCGCCGCGCAGGCCTATGAGCGCGACTCTGGGGCTCCGCCCAGCGTTTCCACCGCCGGTGCCCAGCATTTCGCCTATGGCCACACGTACTCGGCGTAGGGTGGCCTCGTCTCGTTGTTCCAGCATCTCCCGGATCAGCAGCCATTCGGGGGAGGAGGTCGTGATATCGCCCAGCAGCTCGGCCAGCGAGCAGCGCAATGCTGTGGCCAGCTGCAGCAGCACGAGGAAGGATGCATTGCCGACGCCGTACTCAAGATTGGCCAGGTGGCGTTCCGAGATATCTGCAGCAACGGCCAGGGCCTTGCGAGTCATGCCCCGGCTTGACCGGAGTGACCGGACCCGCTCTCCCAGCACGGCCAGAAACGGATTTCGATCTTCTGAAGCGGCATCCCCGGAGCGCACCGGCTCCTGGTCGCCGCCCCCTCCGGAATTAGGTGTTAACCCGGAATCATGCAATATAGTGCTTGACATGGTGCAAAGGAGTGCTTAAGGTTCGTACGCACAATAGTTCATCTTTTAGAGAAACGCAAGCCCAGTTCATCAACTTGAGCTCGATATATGACCCAGGAACAGTTCAAACAGGCACTTGCCAGTCTAACGGCCCAACTCAGCGGGCGGTCGCTAGACGAATCCCTTGAGGGATGGCTCAACACCGAACATGGCGCAGGGAGCGCTCTGTACCAGTCTCTCAAACAGGCTTGCCGGGTCGGTGTCGAGGAGGGGTGGCTGTGCAACCGCGAAGGCGGCGGGCTGCGATACGGGCGTATCTTCAAGCCCGCCCCGGAGCTACACGGGTTCTCTGTCGACGTGGTTGATATGAAGGACATCGTAGGTCCTCACCACACGCACCCCATGGGTGAAATTGATCTCATCATGCCAATCGACGAAGGCGCACTCTTCAATGGTCACCGTGCCGGATGGCTGGTCTGTCCACCCGGCAGTGCGCACAAGCCCACGGTCAGCCAAGGCCGTGCCTTGGTGCTCTATTTGCTGCCCGAGGGGCGCATCGAATTCACCCGCAACTGAGCAACAACATATTCCCTATGACTGAACTTCTCCCCAATTTCCTCGGTGGCCGTTGGCACAACGGCTCTGGCGCTGGCACCGCACTCGTCGATCCCATTCTGGGTACCGAGTTGGTGCGCGTGGATGCCACCGGCCTGGACCTGGCCGCGGGTTTTGCACATGCAAGACAGCAAGGTGGCGCCGCCTTGCGCGCCATGACCTTCCGTGAACGCGGCGCCATGCTCGCGGCCGCTGCCAAGGTTCTGCAGGCCCATCGCGATGCCTACTACGAGATATCTACCGCCAACAGTGGAACGGTGAAGAATGACACGGCCGTGGATGTCGACGGCGCGATCTACACACTGGGAACGTACGCGAAGCTCGGCGAATCTCTGGGCGATCAGCGTTACCTCCTGGAGGGTGACGCGGTGCGATTGGGCAAGGATCCCCTCTTCCAGTCGCAACACGTGCTTGTGCCGACCCGTGGCGTCGCGCTGTTCATCAACGCCTTCAATTTTCCAGCCTGGGGTCTGTGGGAAAAGGCCGGGCCGGCCTTGCTGTCCGGTGTTCCCGTCGTCGTCAAGCCTGCGACGGCGACGGCATGGCTGACCCAGCGCATGGTCAAGGATGTGGTCGATGCGGGTGTCCTGCCTGCAGGGGCTTTGTCGGTGATCTGCGGCAGCCCGGCGGGGCTGCTGGATGTGCTGCAGCCTTTCGATGTGCTGTCCTTCACCGGATCGGCCGACACCGCCGAGAAGATCCGCTCTCACAGCGCCGTGGCACGGAACTCGGTGCGTGTGAATATCGAGGCGGACAGTGTCAATTCCGCGGTGCTGCTGAACGGCGAGGGGCCCGACAGTGCGGCCTTCGAGTTGCTGGTCAAAGAGGTTGTCCGGGAAATGACCGTGAAGACGGGGCAGAAATGCACGGCAATTCGCCGGGTCTTTGTGCCGGAGGCGCTCTATGACGCCGCCGCGCAAGCCATCGGCGCAAGGTTGGCCAAGACCACCGTGGGCAATCCCCGCAATGAGTCGGTGCGCATGGGCTCGCTGGTCAATCGTGCTCAATGGGTCAGCGTGAAGCAGGGCATAGAGGCGCTGCGTCAGTGTGGTGAAGTTCTTTTTGATGGAGCGAACACGACACTGATGGATGCTGATGCCTCAGTGGCCTGCTGCGTCGGCCCTATGTTGCTGGGAACACGCGACACGGATAACGCGATGATCCACCGCACGGAGGTGTTCGGGCCCGTGGCTACGCTGATGCCCTATCGGGACGCAGAACACGGCCTGGATCTGATCCGTCGAGGTGAGGGTTCGCTGACTGTGTCTGTCTACGGCAGTGAGCCACAGGCGCTGTCACAGGCGGCACTGGCGCTGGCGGACAGTCACGGCCGGGTCCACGTGGTGTCGCCGGATGTCGCGCAGTTGCATACGGGGCACGGCAATGTCATGCCGCAGTCTTTGCATGGCGGGCCGGGCCGGGCCGGCGGCGGCGAGGAGTTGGGTGGCCAGCGGGCCCTCAACTTCTACCACCGGCGCAGTGCCATCCAGGCGAGCACGGTGGTCTTGCAGAGACTGCAGCCGACAGACCGCTGAGCCAGGCAAGCAAGACAGGAAAAGAATCAGGAGAAAAGAATGCAAACGGATATTCACCCTCCAGGCGAGCGCTTCAACTTCGCCCAGCATCTGATCAAACGCAATGCGGGCAGAACTGGCAAGGCTGCTTTCATCGACGATGCCGGGGTTCTGAGCTACGGGCAGCTGGATGAGCGCTTGCGGAGGATGGCTTCGGCGTTGCTGGCGGCTGGCGTGCGCCGCGAAGAGCGAGTGCTGCTGCTGATGCATGATTGCAACGACTGGCCGGTCAGTTACCTCGGGGCCATGTATGCAGGGATCGTGCCGGTCGCTGTCAATACGCTGCTGACGGCGGAGGATTACACCTATATGCTGCAGCACAGTCGCGCGCAGGCCGTGCTGGTGTCAGCTGCGTTGCTGCCCGTCTTGCAGACCGCGATGCTGGCTGCCGCAGGGAATGGGGGGCACGAGGTTCGGCGAGTGATCGTGTCACGCCTCACAGGCGCAGTGCCCGAAGGCGCAGAGGCGCTGGACGAATTCCTGAGCAAGCACGATCCGATGGCTGCGCCCGCCATGACCGGGCCCGATGACCCAGGCTTCTGGTTGTATTCGTCTGGCTCGACCGGCAAGCCCAAGGGGGCCTTGCACAGTCAAGCCAACCCTTACTGGACAGCCGAACTCTATGGTACGCCCGTATTGGGCCTGACCGAGAGCGACGTCTGCTTCTCCGCTGCCAAGCTTTTCTTTGCCTATGGCTTGGGCAATGCTCTGAGTTTTCCGCTCAGCGTTGGCGCCACGGTCATCCTCATGGCAGAACGCCCGACCCCTGATGCGGTTTTCAAACGCTGGCGCGGTGCGATCGGTGCCGTCAAGCCGACCGTGTTTTTCGGAGCGCCGACGGGTTACGCCGGCATGCTGGCTGCGCCGACCCTGCCGGCGCGCAAGGACGTGGCGTTGCGCTTGGCCTCGTCGGCGGGTGAGGCACTGCCGGCGGATATCGGCCAGCGTTTCACCGCGCAGTACGGCGTGGAAATCGTGGATGGCATCGGTTCAACCGAGATGTTGCATATCTTCCTTTCCAATCTGCCTGGCAAGGTGCGCTACGGCACGACAGGCTGGCCCGTTCCGGGGTACGAGGTGGAGCTGCGTGGTGAAGACGGGCGCCCCGTGCCGGACGGCGAGACTGGCGACCTTTACATCAAGGGCCCGAGCGCCGCGTTGATGTACTGGGGTAACCGGAGCAAGACAAGAGACACCTTTCAGGGGGAGTGGACCAAGAGCGGCGACAAGTATGTGCGCAACCCGGATGGAACCTATACCTATTCGGGACGTAGCGATGACATGCTCAAGGTCAGCGGAATCTATGTGTCGCCCTTCGAGGTCGAGGCAACGCTGGTTCAGCACCCAGCGGTCCTTGAGGCAGCCGTGATCGGTGTCAATGACCAGAATGGGTTGACCAAGACCAAGGCCTATGTGGTGCTCAAGGCGGGGCAGCAGGTCAGCGAAACGGATCTGCAGGGTTTTGTCAAAGACAAGCTGGCTCCGTACAAATACCCGCGATCGATCGAGTTCATCAGTGAGCTACCCAAAACCGCAACCGGGAAAATCCAGCGCTTCCGTCTGCGTGAGCGCGAGGTGGCGATTCGATGAGCGATACGCCGCAGTCTGCGCAAATCCTCTGGCGGGACCGACCGGTGAGCATCGAGTACCGGTGGGTCGGTGATGGCCGTGAGGAGGCGCCGCTGATCATCTTCCTGCATGAAGGGCTAGGATCCCTGGACATGTGGCGGGATTTCCCGCAGCGGCTTTGCGATGAAGTGGGCTATCGAGGACTGGTCTATTCACGCCCCGGCTACGGACGATCGACTCCGCGTGCAACAGGGGAATCCTGGGCCCCGGACTTCATGCACCGTCAGGCTCACGAAGTTCTGCCGGCACTCATGGATGCTCTGGGGGTCGATCCCGCAGTGAATCCACCCTGGTTCTTCGGCCATAGCGATGGGGGTTCCATTGCGCTGTTGCATGCCGCCCGGTATCCGTCCTTTGTCAAAGGACTCATCGTGCTGGCGCCGCACGTGATGGTCGAGGACATTTCGGTCGCCAGCATTGCGCAGGCGCGTACCGCTTACGAATCGACGGATCTGCGCACCCGTCTTGCGCGCTATCACGTTGATCCGGATTCGGCCTTCTGGGGGTGGAACGATATCTGGCTCAAGCCGGAATTCCGCTCCTGGTCAATACGTGATGAGCTCGTCAGCATTCGTTGCCCGGTACTGGCGGTGCAGGGCAACGACGACCAATATGGGACGATGGCGCAGATCCATGAGATTGCCCGCCTCGTTCCTGCGGCCGAACTTCTGGAACTGAAAGATTGCGGTCATTCGCCGCATCGAGATCAGCCGGAAGCACTCATTGCCAGTGTGAACGAATTCATCCACAGACCCTAAGGAGACAACCATGAAATATCTGCGTCGAACCACCTTGGCTCTTGTCGCGACGGCGCTGGCCGCGCCTCTGGCCATGGCCCAGTCCGCTCCCAAGCTGAAGGTCGGCCTCATGCTGCCCTACACGGGTACTTTCGCATCGCTCGGAAACGCGATAGAGAACGGTTTTCGGCTCTACGTGAACGAGCAGGGAGGCAAGCTCGGTGGCCGCGAGATCGAATTCTTCAAGGTTGACGATGAGTCCTCTCCGCCTAAAGCGACCGACAACGTCAACAAGCTGATCAAGCGCGACCAGGTCGATGTCCTGGTTGGCACCGTGCATTCAGGCGTGGCCATGGCCATGGCAAAAGCGGCCAAGGACAGTGGCACCATGCTGATCGTGCCCAATGCCGGCGCTGATGCTGTCACGGGTGCCATGTGCGCACCGCATATCTTCCGCAGTTCATTCTCCAACTGGCAACCCGCCTATGCCATGGGGGAGGTTGCCGCCAAAAAGGGGCACAAGACGGCGATCACGGTGACCTGGAAGTACGCCGCCGGCGATGAGTCGGTGAATGGCTTCAAGGAGGCGTTCGAGAAGAGTGGGGGCAAGGTTGTCAAGCAACTGACCGTTCCCTTCCCGAATGAGGAGTTCCAGGCGCTGCTGACGGAGATCGCATCCACCAAGCCGGACGCTGTTTACACCTTCTTCGCCGGCGCAGGTGCCGTGAAATTTGTGAAGGACTACGCCGGGGCGGGTCTCAAGAAGTCCATTCCGCTCTACGGTGCTGGTTTTCTTACCGACGGCACCCTCGAGGCCCAGGGCGCCGCAGCGGACGGACTCCTGACGACGCTGCACTATGGCGATGAACTGGGCAGAAAGCGCGACACCGATTTCCGCCTGGCCTATGCCAAGGCCTACAAGCTGCAACCCGATGTCTACGCGGTGCAGGGCTATGACGCTGCACAAATCCTGGCAATAGGTTTGAGCGCGGTCAAGGGCGATATCAGCAAGAAAGCCGAATTCGCTGCTGCAGTCGAGAAGGCCAAGATCGACAGCCCGCGAGGAATTTTCACGCTGTCGAAGAGCCACAACCCTGTGCAAGATATCTATCTGCGCGAGGTCAAGGGCCATGTCAATAAGGTCATCGGTGTCGCCAGCAAGGCGCTGGCCGATCCTGGCCGCGGCTGCAAGATGTAATTGCCTCACGGCACCTCTCCACCGATGCCTTTGCAGACCCACGTCTGACCGACGGTGTGTCGCCGGGCTTCGGTGGGGCTTGAGCGCAGGGCGGGTGCCAATGATCGAGATCCCATGGAAATTTCGACTTTTCTCATACAGTGCCTCAACGCAC
This sequence comes from Curvibacter fontanus, assembly GCF_054780335.1. Lineage (NCBI taxonomy): Bacteria > Pseudomonadati > Pseudomonadota > Betaproteobacteria > Burkholderiales > Comamonadaceae > Curvibacter > Curvibacter fontanus. The sequence continues at coordinate 51,485 of NZ_BAAGWN010000015.1, read as the reverse complement.
TTCAGTACGGCCTGCTGCTGTTTCTGGTGGCATCAGGGCTGACGCTCATCTTCGGGATCATGGGCGTCATCAACCTCGCCCATGGCAGTTTCTACATGATCGGCTCCTACATGGCCTATGCGCTTGCACCCGTCGTGGCAGCAACGTTTGGCGGCGGATTCATGGCGACGCTGGTTGTCGGCCTGGTGCTCGCCGTTCTGTTGGGCTACGTTTTGGAGTGGGCCTTCTTCAGCTTTCTATATGACCGTGAGCATCTCCAGCAGGTTCTGATGACCTACGGGTTGATCCTGGTCTTCGAAGAATTTCGCAGTTTGCTCGTTGGTGACGATGTGCACGGCGTCGATCCACCGCCCTGGTTGGCCGGGAGTTTTGCACTGGGTGACGTCATGACCTATCCGATATACAGACTCTTCATCTCGGGTGTCTGCGTGGCGGTGGCATTGCTGCTCTATTTCGTCTTTACCCGGACGCGCTTGGGCATGATGATTCGCGCAGGCTCTACCAATCGCGAAATGGTGCAGTCCCTTGGTATCGACATCAAGTTTCTCTACCGCGTGGTATTTGCCGCCGGTGTGGCCCTGGCCGCACTGGCTGGCATGGTGGCCGCTCCGGTTTCATCGGTTTATCCGGGCATGGGCAACCAGGTGCTGATCATCTGCTTTGTGGTCGTGGTGATCGGCGGCATCGGTTCCATCCGAGGTGCCCTGCTGGCATCGCTGCTGATCGGGCTGGTGGACACCTTCGGCAAGGTGTTTTTCCCGCAGGCTGCAGGTGTGCTGGTTTATGTCCTCATGGCACTGGTGCTGCTATGGAAGCCGGACGGCCTCTTCAAGGCAGGTTGAGCAGGTCACCATGAAACATTCAAAAATTCTTTTTGTGCTGGCGAGCTTCGTCCTGCTGGCTGTATTTCCGTTCATGACGGGAAGCTATGGTGTCGATCTGGTGACCAAGATCATGGTCTTTGCCATCTTCGCCCTGAGCCTTGAGCTCCTTGTGGGGAGTACCGGGCTGGTCTGTTTCGGACAGGCCGCGTTTTTCGGCATTGGTGCCTATGCCACGGTTCTGCTGTCTCCGGGTTACGAGTCAAGCGCGATCTGGTGGCTGTTGCCTGCAGCCATGGCAGCAGCAGGGGGCTATGCGCTCTTCATGGGCTCGCTGTCACTCCGTACCAAGGGCGTCTACTTCATCATGGTGACACTGGCATTCGCGCAGATGGCCTATTACGTCATTCACGACACCCCTCTCGGCGGCGGAACCGATGGCATCTATCTCAATGCCAAGCCAACTTGGGGCAACTGGCTGAGCCTGGACAAGGGCGGCGCTCTTTACGCCTTTACCCTGGTCTCTCTGATCGCTGTCTTCGGGTTCCTGGCGCTGTTGCTGCGTTCGCGCTTTGGTCGAGCGCTGGCAGGTATCCGCGTGAATGAACAACGCATGCGGGCAGCCGGGTATCCGACCTATCCCTACAAACTGGCCGCATTCGTGATTTCTGGTGCCATCTCGGGGCTGGCGGGTTTCCTTTTTGCGGTCAAGGACGGGTATGTCAATCCTGAGATGCTGGGCTGGCATCAATCAGGGGCGGTACTGATCATGATTATTTTCGGTGGTCTGGGTCATCTGCGTGGCGCGCTCATCGGGGCCTTCGCTTTTGTCCTCCTGCAAGAGCTCTTCATGTCAGAAGCCATATTTGGAAACTTCGCCAAGCATTGGCACCTGGGGCTGGGTCTGACCATCATTGCCAGTGTGGCTTTGCTGCCGCGCGGTCTGGTAGGCATTCCGAGTCAACTGGTGCAGCGTCTTGCCGGCCGTCGCAGCTTGGCGCCTCAGGAGGAAGCATGAGCGACCTCAACACCGTTCTGCTGCGCTGCTCCGGGATCACACGTCGCTGGGGAGGGCTGGTTGCAGTCAACCAGGTATCGCTGGAGCTGGAGCGCGGATCCGTCCATGCCGTGATCGGAACCAATGGTGCCGGCAAGTCCACGCTGATCAACATTCTTTCCGGCGAGCTGGACCCATCGGATGGTACGGTCGAATTGCTGGGGCAGGACGTCACCGGTTGGGCACAGCCCAAACGTGCGCGTGCGGGTCTCGGCCGCAGCTATCAGCGCAATACGATTTTCCCCAGTTTCACCGTCTTCGAGAACTGCCGTTTGTCTGCCCAGACCCGGTCTCAAAAGCCATGGGCCTGGTGGAGCAATGCCCAGCGTTGCATTGTCAGTACCCAGGCTGCCCATGAGGCTGCATCACGGGCAGGTCTTGGCGATTGCCTCGACCGGCCGGCCGGCTTGCTGTCGCATGGCCAGAAGCGGCAACTGGAAATCGCCATGTGCCTGGCCACGGCGCCTCAGGTGTTGTTGCTGGACGAGCCACTGGCTGGCATGGGAGCCGAAGAAACCGAACGGATGCTGCGCTTGCTGGGCGAATTGAGACAAGAGCATGCCATCCTCCTGGTGGAGCACGATATGGACGCGGTCTTCCGTGTCGCCGATCGCATCACGGTCATGGTCAATGGCAGCGTTCTGGCCTCGGGTACGCCGGATGCGGTACGCAACAACATCGATGTGCAGGCAGCTTATCTTGGGGGAGGGCACTGAGATGAATGTTGCCAGGAACGATCTGATCCTTGACGCATCGGGCGTGCATGCCTGGTACGGCTCCAGTCACGTTTTGCATGGCGTGGACTTCAGCATCGCGCGTGGTGAGACTGTCGGCCTGCTGGGGCGCAATGGTATGGGGAAAAGCACGCTCATCCGCACACTGATGGGGCACGTCACGCAGCGCGAAGGCAGCATCCATCTTTTTGGCCAGGATGTCTCCCGCGCGCGACCGCATGAGGTCTCCCGTCTTGGGGTGGCCTATGTGCCAGAGGGGCGTGGCATCTTCCCGAATCTCAGCGTTCGAGAAAACCTCGTCATGGCAGCGCGGGCAGGTCGTGATGGTCGGAAAGAGTGGACTCTGGAGCGTGCGCTCGCCACATTTCCACGGCTGAGCGAGCGACTGACCCATATGGGTGCTCAGCTCTCGGGTGGAGAGCAGCAGATGCTCTCAATCAGCCGTGCCCTGATGACGCACCCGGATCTCATCATCCTGGATGAAGCGACGGAGGGCCTGGCCCCGCTGATCGTGGTTGAAATCTGGCGCGTCATCGACGATATCCGGAGCAGCGGAATCGCCACGCTGATCGTTGATCGCGACTACCGCAAAGTCCTCGCTGGTTCTGACCGCGCATTCGTTTTGCAGAAAGGTCAAGTCGTATTGCAGGGCGGTGCGGAGGAAATTAGGGGAAATCCAGAACTCTCAAGTTACCTGGGAGTCTGAGGTGTCTGCAACACCAGAACCAGCGCAATACATGGGCAGTTTCGATATGACCAAGTATGGCTTCCTGCGTAAGGTCTAAAGACGAAACCAAAGGGAAATATGATGTGGGCTCAACGTTTGAGGTGGATCTTTGTTCTCGCTTGGGCGCTGTGCAGCATGGCTCAGGCAGAGATTGTCATTGCGCAAATCTCGCCGCGAACGGGCCCCTTGAGCCCGAACGGCATGGGGAACTTCATTGGAGCCAAGGCCGTCATTGATGAAGTCAACTCTCAAGGAGGCATCCACGGTCAAAAGATCCGCCTCGTGTTCGAAGATGATCAATACAAGCCCAGTGAAACCGTTCGTCTGCTGCAACAGGTGGCAGAGCGCGACAAACCTGTGCTGTTCCTGAATCTGCTTGGCTCCGCAAATGTTGCTGCCGTGATTCAGGACAAGACACTCGAACGCTTGGGTATCCCCGCGGTGGGCATTACGCCTGGGTCGGAAGCGTTGCGCTCCCCCGGTAGCCCTTGGATGTTTCACGTGCAAGCAGGTGACAAACTGCAACTGCAGAAAATCATTACGCACCTGTCCACCATCGGCATCTCATCGATTAGCGTCGTCTACCAAGACATTCCGTTTGGGCAAAGCGGTCTGCGCTTTTTGGAGGAGTTTGCAAATCAAGCGGGTGTCAAACTGATCGAGCGCGTGCCGGTCAAGCCTGGCAGTGACGATCTGCGCGAGGCCGCTGCGCAACTCAAGAAGTCGGGCGCGCAGACATACGTCATGGTGCTTGTCCCGAACAGTGGGGCTTCACTTGTTCGGGACGTTCGTGGCGCTGGTGACATGACGCCTGTTTATGGCATGTCTTACATCAGTGTCAGCGAGGTCATCGGAAAGGCGGGTGCAGTGCAGGCGGTCGGGGTTGCTCTGGCGCAAATTACTCCGAATACCTACAGTGACAGCAGTGGTATGACCCGACGGTTCAAGGACGTCATGCAACGCTTTGGCCCTGGAGATCCACCACCGGACCAGTTTCAGCTGATCGGTTACGCGGCTGCTAGCGTGGCCGTTGAAGCGCTACGCCGGGCCGGTCCTCAGCCAACGCCAGCCAAGTTGCTTGCAACGCTGAGGACCTTGAAGTTGGACGAGGGCGGTTTTCCAATTGACTTCACCCTTGGAAACGTGGGTTCGATGTACGTCAATATCGGGGTCATCAGCAAATCAGGCCGGCTGACCTANACTCGTCTGCCCCTCGCTGTGCCATGCGGCGTTGCAAATGCTCGCCGGGCCTACGGGCCCGTCTGTGCTTTGCGCCTTGCCTGCCGCAGCGCTGGTCAGCCGCTTGCCGGCGATCTCACAGATTCAGTCTACTAGTGATCCGTGCAGGAGTGCAGTTTGACGAAGGCTTAAAGGGCCAAGCAAACCATCGGGGGAATCGGGGGAAGCCCCATCCGGATCTTGTGGCGACGCGAGCTTGCCATCGACCGTGATGACGCTAGGCCGACAGGTAAGTCTCCACCAGGGCTGCCCAGTACGCGGCGCCAGTGCCGAGGATGTCGTCGTTGAAGTCATAACCCGGGTTATGCACCATGCACGCACCCGCAGAGGTGCCGTTACCATTGCCGATCAGCAAATAGCTGCCAGGAACCTGCTCAAGCATGAAGGCAAAGTCTTCGCTGCCAGTTAATGGAGGTCCTTGGAGGGTGACGCCCTGTTCGCCCAACAGGCCGATGCCGACGCGACGGGCAAACTCGGTTTCCTGCGCTGCGTTGATCAGTACGCTATAACCTGCGCGCCAGTCGACTTCAGCGGCTACACCGAAGCTGGTCGCCTGCGCGATCACCAGCTCGCGGATGCGCTGCTCCAGCAGGGCGCGCACCTCAGGGTCGAGTGCGCGCACGCTAAGTTCGAGAACGGCCTGGTCCGGGATGACGTTGTTGGCTTGGCCGGCGTGGAGGGCGCCCACAGTGACTACCGCAGTTTGCTGGGGATCGACGTTGCGTGAAACCACGGTCTGCAAGGCCAATACGATGGCCGCCGCGGCGACCAGCGGATCGCGAGCCAGATGGGGCATGGCACCGTGCCCACCCCGGCCTTGCACCCGGATCGTGGCGTAGTCGCTGGACGCCATCGTCGGCCCTTCGCGGAACACCAGGTGGCCGCTTGGGACGCCTGGCATGTTGTGCATGGCGAATACGGCATCGCAGGGGAAGCGCTGGAACAGGCCGTCGTTCATCATGCGCAACGCGCCGCCGCCGCCTTCCTCTGCGGGTTGGAAGATCAGATGCAGGGTGCCGTCAAAGTGCGATTCGCGGGAAATCGACTGTGCGGCAGCCAGCAGCATCGCGGTATGGCCGTCATGCCCGCAGGCATGCATGCGACCCGCGTGGCGGCTGGCCCAGGGTTTCCCCGGCGACTCCTGAATCGGCAGGGCGTCCATGTCGGCGCGCAGGCCCAAGCGCCGGTTGCTCACGCCGCGTCGCAAGGTCCCTACGACGCCGGTACCTCCCAGGCCCCGGTGTACTTCGTAACCCCAAGCCGCCAGTTTGCCGGCGACCAGATCCGCCGTCCGGTGCTCCTCGAAGGCCAGTTCGGGGTGCTGGTGGATGTCGCGCCGCAGCTGGATAAATTCCCCTACCCGGGCGTGCAGAGCGTCACGCAGATAGCTCATTGTGGTTGCAGGTTGATCGACTTGGCGATCGCACGGAATTGGGCGATACCGTCGGCATAAGCCTTGTCGACCATGGCTGGGGACAGTGGCTGGGCCACCAGCTGGCTGGCGTTTTCCAGGCCGCTGCGTACCTGGGGATCGGTCAGGCTGCCGGTGATGGCCTTGTAAAGCACCCGAACTTGCGGCTCAGGTGTGTCCTTCTTCACGAAATAGCCGGTCCAGATATTGAAAGTAAAGTTCTTCAATGCTTTGCTTTCGCTGATCGCAGGGAAGTCCTTCACACTGTCGAGTCTCCGGTCGTTGAGCATGGCCAGCACCTTGAGCTTGCCCTGCTTGTGCAGGTCGTCGTATTTCTTCTGGTAGGGGGCGAGGAAGAAGTCCACCTGGCTACCCAGCAGATCCTGCTCGGCCGGCGCGGCGCCGCGGTACGGCACGTGGATCATCGGGATGCCGCTGGTTTTCGAAAGATGCTCGCCCAGCAGGTGGTAAAACGAACCCGGTCCGACGCTGGCGTAAGTGAGCGGCTTGCCGTCCTGAGCCATCTTGCGCGCGTAGTCGAGGAACTCGTCCACGCTGTTTGCAGGCAGGTCTTTGCGCACCAGGAAGCCGATCTGCGCGGTGGCGATCATCTGTACCAGGCGAAACTCCTCGCTACGGAACTTCACCGCGGCGTTGGCCAGCGGCGACAGGATCAGCTCATTGGGCGAGCCTTGGAAGAGGGTGTGGCCGTCGGCTGGGGCGCTGAGGACTTTCTGTGCCGCAATGGCGCCGCTGACGCCGCCCAGATTTTCCACGATAACGGGCTGGCCCAGTTGCTTGGCCAGCGTGCTGTTCACGGTGCGGGCAATCACATCCGACAGGCCGCCGGCGGGATAGGGCACCATGAGCGTCACAGGCTTGGATGGATAAGTTTGCGCGTGCGCAAGGGTAGCGAAGGCCAGAGCGGCGGCGGCGAGGAAGCGGGGCAAGGTCACGGTGTGTCTCCTGGATCAGGTTATGAGAGTTGTGGGATGCATGGTAGAAGCCCCAATTTATGCTGTCTAATGCATTCTTCGTGCTCAATCCATGCATTGAACTCATGCATTAAAAATTCGCCATGACGCTCGTTCAATTACGTCATCTGGCCGACCTGGCGCAGACCTTGTCTTTCAGCCGATCGGCAAAGCGCCTGTTCCTCACGCAGCCGGCGTTGAGTCGCAGCATCCAGGCGTTGGAAGAGGAATTGGGGCATGCGCTGTTCGATCGTCTCGGGCGCCGTATCGAGTTGACCGGATTTGGCCTGTCGGTGGCGCAGCGCGCCCGGCAACTGGTCGAGCAGGCAGACGCCTTGCGCGACAGCGGTCGTGCCATGCGGGAAGGAGAGATGGGGCAGATCCGGATCGGATTGGGCTCTGGGCCTGGGGCCCTGCTCGCGACCGCTTTGCTGAGGCATATGGCCCGGCATGCACCCAGAGCGCAGTTCCAGATCTCACGCGGCAGCACCGAGCTGCTGGTGCAGTCGCTGCGCGAGCGGCAACTCGATGCACTGGTGATCGACATCCGCGCGCTGTCGCCTGCGAGCGACCTGCAGGTCGAGACGTTGGGTGAAATGTCGGCGGCGTTCATGTGCCGTAAGACGCATCCGTTGGCTCGGCTTAAAAGCGTGCGTTGGGAGCAGTTGCGCCAGTACCCCATCGCCTCTACGCCCTTGAGCGATGAGGTGGCCAGAATGCTGGTCGAGCGCTATGGCAGCGGTGCGCACCCGGACCAACTGGTCAATCTGCGCTGCGATGAGATTTCCAGCTTGGTTGATACGGCTCAGCACAGCGATGCGGTTCTGTTGGCGGTGCGAGCCGTGGCGCCCGGGCTGCTGGCACTGCCAGTCGTGCCGAGCCTGAACGCGCGTGCCCGCTTCGGGCTGGTGACCCTGGCGAGTCGCAGCGACGCCCTGCTGTTAGGCCCGCTGCGCGGCCTGATGCAGGACTGCATGCACGACTGAGAAGGTCGTACCACCGCAAACTTATTTGCTGGGGGCGGCGTACTGCAAGCAGCAAGCTCAGCGATGGCCTGTGGTCGGTGAGCCATGCCCTTGCCCGCCGGCACGATGGCTGTTACCGCTTGCTTAATTGCACGGAATAACGGTAAAGTCCGTTTGTGACGGTAAAGTCCGTATATCGCCCTCCACTTGAAATTATTGAAGAGCTTGGACTGATATCGACTTGGTGCGATCCTGCGAACCCCAAAGATGAGTGACTGGTCTGCAGCGATTGCTGCCGGTGAAGGCGCAGACCCAGCCACAGCTACGTCACCTTGGCCGCTGACGCCGATGCCCGGCGCGTGCTGTTCGTCACCGAGGGGCGCGACGCCAAGACCATTGGGCGACTTGCCCAGTATCTGGGGGAGCATGGCTGCCCGGCCCAGAACATCACTTCGGCGAGCATCGACATGTCGCCGGCCTTCATCGCCGGGGTCACTCAGCATCTGCCCAACGCCCGCATCACCTTTAACAAGTTCCACGTCATCGGTCATGCCAGCACGGCGCTGGACCAGATGCGTCGCATCGAGCAACGCACGGACAAGTCCCTCAAAGGCATGCGCTGGACTTTGCTCAAGGACACGGCCACGCTCAAGCCCCAGGCGGCGGCTGACCTGGATGCCCTGATTGCCAAGATGACGGTCAAGCGCACCGCGCGCGCCTGGGCCTACAAGGAGCAACTGCGTGAAATCCTGGATCGAAAGCAGATCCATGTCGTGCGCGCCATGCTCAAGCGTTGGTGCAATTGCGTGATGCGCTCCAAGGTCGAGCCGATGAAGGAGGTGGCCAAGATGATCCGAACTCGCACGGAGGGCATCGTGGCCTGGGCGCAGACACGCCAGGCCAATGGATTCCTGGGGGCCATCAATGGCTTGTTCCAGGCCGCCAAGCGGCGTGCTCGTGGCTTCACGCGCATCGACACGATCAGAACGGTGATTTTCCTGATCGCTGGCCGCCTCGACTTCCATGCCATCAACCCTCATGCTGGGCAACCCACTTGAAATTCAACAGAGCCTGAAATAGGGGGCAGGTCGATCGCTGTCCCTCTGTACAACATGGGGGGCCTGGTTGTCGGTGCTCTGAGTCTTTCCAGTCGCGCCGACCGCATGACCGCCAGTGAAATGGCCGAGCAATTGCTTCCAGCCATGCTTCGTAGCCAGGCGTGGGTCCGCTCAAGGTTGTCCTGAAGTCATCAGCTTGCCCATCGCCCCGAGCGGCAGTCATGGTAGCGGCCGCATCGGCGCGCAGCGCAGTGTCGATCGGGCAATACCGCTGACAAGACACGCTCGGCTCTGGCTCATGCCGTGCTCCGTCATTAGCGCTTGCACCAGATCGGCCCAGCAGTGCTCCGGGGTCAGAGCATCCGATCAACTACCTCCTTGAGGGCGCGGTGCGTCAGTACCGCTCGTAGTCGAACAGCTTGCGCATAGCCATTGGCAGAGGAGAGTAGGTAGGGCCTGGGGCCGCGCCGCCAATAGCTGATCAAACGCAAGGGGGATTAAGATCAGATCACAAAGGTATTGTAGTATGTACCTTTAGACATCACGTCAATCTCACTATGCATTCTCAGCGCTCTCGCATTCTCATCTCGGAATGGATGGAAGCTGAAGCCGTTGGTCGTCTCAGAACCGCGCACGATGTTCTCTGCGCACCAGAGCTAGCCGAAAATCGCGCCGAGCTGCTCAGAGCCGTACAGGATGTTGAGGCACTCATCGTCCGCAATCGCACCCAAGTCAATCGTGAGCTGCTGGAAGCAGCTCCCTCGCTTCGAGTCATCGGCCGGCTTGGGGTTGGGCTGGACAACATCGATCTCGGCGTCTGCGACGTTCGCAACGTGCAGGTCATCCCAGCTACTGGCGCCAATGCGCGATCCGTTGCGGAATATGTACTTTTTTGTGCAATGCTTCTTCTTCGGGGCACCGGATATTCCACCCCGGCTGTCGGTAGCGGTCTATGGCCGCGTGAAGCCCTGATGCGAGGTCGTGAGATCGCAGGTAAGACCTTAGGTGTGGTCGGCTTCGGGTCCGTTGGTCGCTGCACGGCAGAACTGGCCACGCGCGCCGGGATGCGGGCAATCTATTACAGTTCCGCCCGCTTGCCAGATGCCGGCACTGCTCAACACGTGGAGAGTCTGCAAGCACTGCTCAAGGAATCCGACGTCGTCAGCATTCATGTTCCGCTTACTGCGGCAACGCGAGGACTTATCGGTTCAGCAGAACTTTCGCTTATGCGATCGGACGCGATCCTCATCAATTCCGCGCGCGGGGGAATCGTCGACGAGACTGCCCTCATTGAGGAACTACGCCGGGGGCGCATCGGCGGTGCCGCCGTGGATGTATTCGAAACCGAACCCCTGCCAGCCGTGAATCCTTGGCGCGGCTGTCCGAATCTGCTTCTCACACCGCATATCGCGGGTCTGACGCGCGAATCCAACCAGCGCGTATCAGATTTCATCGCCGAGCGCGTACTCCAGGCTCTTGCTTCGCCGGTAACGACTGGCTTGGCTGGTTCTGATTCCCCATCACTTCACAAGGAGACAACCCAATGAAGCTTTCAATTGCAGTTGCCGGTGCCCTCGTGGCATGTTTCGCCTCACTATCCGCCCTCGCCGAGACATGGCCAACAAAGGCGGTGACCGTCATCGTGCCGTATGTGGCGGGTGGTGGAGTCGACCCTGTCGCACGCCTGGTGTCGCTCAAGCTGGCGGAGCGCTGGAATCAGCCCGTGGTGGTGGAAAACCGTGCGGGAGCCAGCGGGACGATTGGCGCCAATGCCGTCGCGAACGCACCGGCTGATGGCAACACGATTCTGATGTCGGCCACCGCAGAAGTGGTCATCAATCAGCACTTCATGAAGAAGATGGCCTACGACCCTGAGAAGGATCTGCGGCCCGTCACGTTGCTCGTAAAGCTTCCGTTCGCACTGGTCACCAACCCCTCGAAACCGTACAACGATATGGCCAGCTTCCTGAGCTATGTACGTCAAAACCCGGGGAAGGTGAGCTACGCGTCATCCGGATCTGGCACGCCGCAGCATCTGGCGGGCGTGCTCGTTGAGCAACTCGCCAACGTGTCGATGCTTCATGTCCCGTTCAAGGGAGTGGCCCAGGCAATGACCGACATTCTGAGCGGCCAGGTCGATGTGGGCTTCGCCGGTTTGCCGACGGCTTTGCAGCAGGTGAAAGCAGGAAAAGTTCGCGCACTCGGCGTTTCGTCACGTTCGCCCGCACCAGCAGCGCCTCAGATTCCCCCGCTGGCAAAGACATCGGTGCTGGAAAAGTTTGAGCTGATTCAGTGGTTCGGCGTATTTGTGCCCTCGAAGACTCCGGACTCGGTGGTTTCGAAGATTCAAAACGATATATCCGAAGTACTTGCCTTGCCTGAAGTTCGCGACACCCTGCTCAAACAGGGAGCCGAGCCGAGCGGCATGTCCACGCCGGACTTTGAGAACTTCGTCAAGGACGAGCGTGAGAAGTTCCGCAAGATTGTTCAGACCGCAAAGATCGAACAGTAGCCGCCTGCGGCTGGCGGCTGGATTCACTAGCGTCTACACCGTTAGTGAAATGTCCAGCCTCACTGCTTCACCCCGATAGACCACAACCGCGAAATACACAATGTGTCCGCTGGCATCCTCGAATGCCCGCTCCACGAAAGCAACGGGCGCATTCACCGGAACATCGATCAAAGTAGCGACATCCTCGTCGGCCGTGCCCACGGTGAGAGTCTGATGAGCACGCACTACACGGCAGTTCTTGAGAGACATGAGTACCGGAATGGCGGCACGCTCGCGAAATCGCTTCGCTGCACGCTTGAACAATTCCAGGTCTATGTACACGTCGATCACGCAATAGGGAATGCCCTTATCCGAATGAACCCGCTTAAGGCAGGCATATTGCGTGTCATCACGCCTCCAACCAGGTGGAAGAGGTCCCACCGTCTCGCTGATGGTGCGAATCTCGGGAGGTGTGGCGACATACATATCGCTGAGCGCCTGCAGGCTAGTCTCAACCTTGATGTTTTTCACCGCCGGCAGAACATCCATCACGAACGTTCCGGCGCCCTGGCGGGCTTGCAGCCAGCCGTCCTGCACAAGCAGCTGCACCGCCTGCCGAGCAGTCAGTCGGGCAACGCCGAACTCTTGCGCCAATTCGTTCAGCGAAGGCAGGCAAGATCCTGGTGGCCATATGCCACGGCGAATCCGCTGCCGGAAGGTGTCGGCCAGCACTCCGTACTTCGGCGCCTTGCCGCTGCGATCGATCGATCCCATAGTTTTCTCCCGAGGCCAGAATGATGCCTGATTTGTCTCTCTCTTTCGACATCCGCCAGCTGGACGTCTTCCTGTTTCGAGCGCCTGCCGTGCCACCCGTGCAGACCTCGTTCGGCATCATGAAGCATCGTCCCGCCTTGCTGGTGCGCGTGACCAACGCAGATGGCGGATATGGCTGGGGCGAGATATGGTGCAACTTTCCGATCGTGGGTGACGAGCACCGGGCACGCATGGCGCGCTTTTATTTGCCGGGCCTGGTTTGCGGCCGTCGCTGGGACAGCCCGGCGAGTTGTTTTTCCGAATTGAGCCGCCAACTTGCCGTGCTCGCGCTTCAAAGTGGCGAACCCGGCCCGATACAGCAGATCGTTGCCGGCCTTGACATTGCGCTATGGGATCTCATTGCACGACGTAATGGCCGCCCTTTGTGGCAGATTTTTCAGTCTGCAGCATCTTCCGCACTTCCGCCCCGCATCCAAGTCTATGCCTCAGGCCTGAACCCGACCAATCCCGAGGCACTGGCCGCGACCAAACTTGCGCAGGGATATCGCGCCTTCAAACTCAAAGTCGGTTTCGGCACAGAACGCGATGAGGCCAACTTACGCGCTGTACGGGAGGTCATTGGTCCAGATCTTCCGTTCATGGTCGATGCGAACCAAGCTTGGGATGTTGAATCAGCCATTGCTGCAGGCCGTCGCATGGCGGCACACAAATTGAGCTGGTTGGAAGAGCCGATTCGGGCTGACTCCTCGCTGGCTGATTGGACCCGCCTTGCGACGGAGCAGCCTCTGCCACTCGCTGGCGGCGAGAACCTGGCAGGCCACGATGCTTTCTCTGCTGCGATCGATACCCCCGGCCTTCGAGTCTTACAACCAGATATCGGCAAATGGGGCGGATTCACGGGCTGCCTCAGTGTCGGACGGCAGACGATCGAAAACGGAAAGTTATTTTGCCCGCACTGGCTGGGCGCCGGCGTGGGGCTAACGGCATCCTTTCATCTAAAGGCAGCAGTCGGCGGATCGGGCTACGTCGAAGTTGATGCCAACCCCAATCCACTGAGGGATGGTTTGGCCATTCCGCACTTCGAGCTTAAGGACGGTGCGGTGCTACTGTCCGAACGCCCTGGCCTGGGCGTCGAGCCTGATCTCCAGGCTTGTCGTGATTTTCTGGTGGACCTCTAGGGAAGGTCTGAACAAGTCATAAAGCTGCCACGCGCAGCCCGATGCGCAAGGCAACCACGACGTGCAAGACCAGATCGCACCTGCCCGAAGGACACACCGTCGAATGACGGAGGTACTCTGGGTGTTGCGTAGCGACAGCGCCGTGGGCGCACCAGGTTTCCGGGTTTGGATGTCGCTCACTTCGCGCAGCGAAGTTATGCGACAGCACAAACCGCGCAATTTGGCCAAAAGCGTCACGGTTGAGTGACGCTCACCGAGCGGCCCGAAGCAAGGGCCCGTAGAATTCAAGTGACAGCTCGCACAGACAAACGCACATGTTGAAACCCGAATTCCGCCCCTCCCAGCTTCCAGACTTCACCCCGCCGCCGCAACCGCAAACAGCGCTTAAAAGGGCCGCGGCCGAATATGGGCTGGTCGCGCTCGCAGCGATCGTGGGGCTGGCCTATGTGCTGCTGACAAGCTACATTACCCGCCTCGCGCTGGCGCCTGCCATCGCCATAGGTGTGCTGCTGACCATGCACCTGGCCACGGTGTTCGTCGCACGACTGCGGCAGGGCCAATGGCTGGGGCTGACCGGACTCCTGATCACCTTGCTGGCTGTCATGGCCGCACCTGCTGCAGCCGGCATGGCCGATCCCATAGACCGTGTGGCCCCGGCGGGTGGCTACGTTCCCCTGCCCATCACGCCAACGGACCCCTGGATCGTGCGCAGCGCTCGCGCCATCGCCGACAACGCGGGCCCCATCGTGGTGATCATCGGGGCCCTCATCAGCAGCTGGATCGCCGCGCGCAACGCAAGGCCGAGATAGTCTGCCGGGATATCCCAGACCCGGCGACCACGCATCTTCCTGGCTTGCGGCAAAGTGTTGCCTGAAGCAAATCAGTGTCCGTCGCGGCTCGTGGGTCGTGGATTCGCAGAAAGTGACCGGCGGTGGTCTACTGCCTTGCTGAAACTTTCAGCAAGGCGAAGCGAAGTGATCCCCCTGACTTGATGGGCAAGCTCCGGTGCATGGAACTGCGCGCCCAACTCTTCAGCGACGTTTCAGATCAACATAGCGCCCATTCACCGGGCGCTGCTGTCGGCGACCTGCAGCGTGTCGTACACCGAGCGTTGCCTGGCCTTGTCCACCATGGCGGGCGAGGTATCGACGCCGCTCAGGTGGCCCGCACGCGAACGCACATGGGCGCCGCACGGGCCGGTGCCGCAGCCCGGTTCCGGCACGCGGGGGAAACGGGGGGCTGCCTCGGGCGGCAGGCGGGCTATCCATAACTGGTGGCCCGGGTAGCGCAGTTGCTTGACCGGATGCGCGTCGAATTCGTCGGCGGAGTCATCGAAGAGTTGCCGGACATATTGCTGTGGGGGCGTCGCAATGCCATCCCTGTGCGTCACGGCGGCCGGGAGCCAGTCGCCCGCTTCCAGGGTGTGCAGGCCTTGCAGGAATGCGGCCCTGGCTTGTTCGAGGTGGCCTGCGCTCATGCGGGAATTGCCTGTGCGCGCCAAGCGGATGAAGTGCCCGGCCGCACCGCGCCTGGCGTTTCATGCGGGTTTACCCGGGCGTTCATCCATCGCATGATGATATGGAATAGGACGTAATCGGCATTGGACCCGGGGCGCTTCCGTTTCTAAACTCAGAGCCTGCGCCGCAGCAAACCCCCCTCTGCACGAACGATGGTCATAGATAGCAAACAGGCATTGCTCCACTTCAAACGTCCCAGGCCCTGAGGCTTGGGCCTGCGAGTCTTTTCATCACCATGCCTGACGTCTCCACCACCACCCAGCCCCGCGGTTTCGTGATCGACCGCAAGGACGGCCGGCCGCAACTGCCCGGCAGCCTGCACAGCAACCGCCGTCTTTCGCAGTGGCTGGGTTTCGACGAGCCCGGTGTCGTGCAGGTGTACACCGGCAAGGTCGAGCTGGGGCAGGGCATCCTCACGGCCCTGCTGCTCATCGTGGCCGAAGAGCTGGACGTGCCGCTGGAGAGCGTGCGTATCCGCAGCGCCAGCACCGCGTACGGCCCTGACGAGGGCGTGACCTCGGGCAGCCTCTCCGTGCAGGACAGTGGCGGCGCCCTGCGCCAGGCCTGTGCCGAGGTGCGTGCCATGGCCCTGCAACACGCGGCAGCGCTGGCCGGCCAGAGCGCCGACACGATCGAAGTGCTCGCCGGGCGCTTCCGTTCGGCCCAGGGCCAGGACCTTGGCGACTACGCGGCCTTGCTCGAAGGGGTCGATCTCGACATCGAGTCTCCGGGCACGGCACGGCCCAAGGCGGTGGGACAACGACGCCTGCTGGGGCAGGCGCGCCCCGAGCGCATCGACCTGGCCGACAAGGTGTTCGGCACCGCCCGTTTCATCCAGGACCTGCGCCTGCCCGGCATGCGGCATGGTCGCGTGCTGCGGCCGCCCACGCTGGACGCTACGCTGGCCCGTAGTCCGGCGCAAGACATCGCGGCCCTGCCGCCCGGTGTGCGCTGCTGGATTGATGGGCGTTTCATCGCCATCGTCGCGGCCACCGAGCGTGAGGCCGATGCCGCAGCCGCGCGCCTGGCCAGCCAGATCGAATGGCAGGCCGGCGCGCCGCTGCCCGAGGCGCATGCGCTGGACGCTTTCCTGCGTACGGCTCCGCACGAGACCACCATGACGGCCGAGCGCGGTGAAGCCATCTGGCCCGGCGACGGTCTGCAGCTCCAGGCGGTCTACCTCAAGCCCTATCTGGCGCACGCCTCCATCGGTACCTCCTGCGCCCTGGCGCTGTGGGACGGCCGGCGACTGGAGGTCTGGACGCACAGCCAGGGCATCCACAACCTGCGCGACGATCTGGTCAAGGCCCTGGCCCGCGAGACCACGCCCGTGGCCAAAGAAGACATGGTCGTTCATCACGTCGAGGGCTCGGGCTGTTACGGGCACAACGGCGCCGACGACGTGGCCTTCGATGCGGTGCTCATGGCCCTGCGCTGCCCGGGCCAGCCCGTGCGCGTGCTGTGGTCACGTGCGGACGAATTCACACACAGCCCCCTGGGTGCGGCGCACCGTGTGGCGCTGCGGGCGCGGCTTGACGCCTCGGGGCGCCTGAGCCACTGGCAGCATGAACTCTGGGCCAATGGCTACAGCTCGCGCCCGGGCCGTGCAACCCTGCCGGCCCTGCTGGCCGCCAGTGAACGCGCCGAAGCCACGGCATTGCCCCTGCCCATCAACCCGCCGCTGGCAGCTGGCGGCGGCGCCGAGCGCAATGCCGTGCCGGCCTACGCGGTGCCCAATCTCCAGGTGATTCACCACCGCCTGACCGTGATGCCCCTGCGCACCTCGGCCATGCGCGCGCTGGGCGCCTACGCCAATGTGTTTGCGATCGAGTCCTTTGTGGATGAGCTCGCACGGCAGCTGGGCGAGGATCCCTTGGCCTTCCGCAAGCGCCACCTCGAAGATCCGCGCGCGCTGGCCGTGCTGGACACGGTGGTGCAGCGCTCCACCTGGTGGGGCCAGCGCGAGCAGGAGCCCGAAGGCACAGGCCACGGCCTGGCCTGGGCGCGCTACAAGAACACGGGGGCCTGGTGCGCTGTCATCGCGCGCGTGCGGGTGGACGAACAGGTGCGTGTGCTCAATCTCGACCTGGCGGTGGATGTGGGCATGGTGGTGGACCTGGATGGTGTCGTCAACCAGATCGAAGGCGGTGCGGTCCAGAGCGTGAGCTGGACGACCAAGGAGCAGGTCACCTTTGACCGCGAGGCCATCACCAGCAACGAGTGGCTGACCTACCCGGTGCTGCGCTTCAGCGAGGTGCCCGAGGTGCGCGTGCATGTGATCGACCGGCCCGACGAACCCCCGCTGGGTGCCGGCGAGGCGGCCCAGGGGCCTGTCGCTGCTGCGCTGGCCAATGCCGTGTTCGATGCGCTGGGTGTGCGTGTGCGTGAACTGCCTCTGACGGCCGACACCCTGTTGCGCGCCGTCCATGCCACGGAGGCTGCATGAGCGAAATCAAAAAAGAACCCATGTTCCATGTCAATCAGCAGCCCGTGCACTTTGGCGGCGACGAGAAGGCCACGCTGCTCTCGGTATTGCGCGACGAATTGAACCTGAGCGGCCCCAAGTTCGGCTGCGGCCAGGGCGAGTGCGGTGCCTGCATGGTGCTGGTGGACGGCCAGCCCCAGACCTCGTGCAACCTGCCGGTCTGGTCCATCCAGGGGCGGCAGGTGACCACGCTCGAAGGCCTGGGCACACCGGCCCGGCCGCACCCGGTGCAGACCGCTTTCATCGAAGAGCGCGCCGCCCAGTGCGGCTACTGCGTGGCCGGCATCATCACCTCGGCCTGCGCGCTGCTGGCCCGTAACCCTCAGCCCAGTCGCGCAGACATCGTGCAGGGCCTGGAAAAGCATCTGTGCCGTTGCGGCGCTCATACGCGCATGGTGCGCGCCATCGAGCGCGCAGCAACTGCCCCAAGCTCTGAAAAATCCTGAACCTTCGCCCATGCTCAAGAACTGGCTCTCACCCCAAACCCATGCCCAAGGCTGCAAGGGCTTCTGGTTCTGCAGCTGCGCCGGGCTGCCCATCGTGCCCGGCGGGGGCGGCGGCAGTACCGCCACGGGCCGTGCGCCGGTGATCATCCGCGGCAAGCGGGCCCGCACGGTGGACGCGCACGCGCACTGCTACTTCCAGGCCGGCCTGGACCTGATGGGCGCCGAGGCCAAGGGTGTGCTGCCTCCCGTCAAGGGCGTGCCCGAACACTTCCTGCAGATGGACCAGCAGCTGGCCGCGCGCTTCGAGGCCATGGACACCATGGGCATCGACCTGCAGGTGCTCAGCATCAACCCCTTCTGGTACAAGAAGGACCGCGAGACCGCCGAGGCGATTTGCCGCGTGCACAACGAGAGCTTTGCCGAGCTCTGCGCCAAGCACCCCAAGCGCCTGGCCGCCTTCGCCTCGCTGCCCATGCAGTTCCCCGAGCTCGCCGTGCAGATGCTGGAGGAGGCCGTCAGGAAATACGGCCTCAAGGGCGCGGCCATCGGCGGCAGCGTGGCCGGGGACGACTTCGCCAACCCGCACTACCACCCCGTGCTGGCCAAGGCGCAGGAGCTGGGCGTGATGCTCTTCATCCACCCGCAGAGCACGCCCGAGCTGGCGGCCCGCCTCAAGGGCAATGGCTGGCTGTCCAATGTGATCGGCAATCCGCTGGACACCACGATCGCGCTGCAGAAGCTGATCTTCGAAGGCGTGTTCGACAAATACCCCGAGCTCAAGGTGCTGGGCGCCCACGGCGGCGGTTTCCTCGGCTCCTATGCGCCGCGCATGGACCGCAGCTGTTTTGTCTCGCCGCAGAACTGCAACCCCGACATCGTGCTCAAGAAGAAACCGACGGAGTACATCCGCCAGATCTACTTCGACTCGCTGGTCTTCACGGGCGAGGCGCTGCACCACCTTGCGGCCGAGGTGGGTGCGGGCCAGATCATGATCGGCACCGACCACCCCATCCCCTGGGTGGAGGACCCCGTGGGCCACGTGATGGCCACCCCCGAACTCAGCGACGAGGACCGCCTGGCCATCCTGGGTGAGAACGCGATCCGCGTGCTGGGGCTGACGGTCTGAGGGCCGGTGGCCCGCCCTGTTCATATCACCACGAAGGAGACACCATGAAACAACTTTCCACCTGCACGCGACGTTTCGCCCTGTCGCTGGCGGCTGCGGCCGGCCTCGCGCTGGTCGCACCGGCCCAGGCCCAGGGCACCTACCCCAACAAGCCGATCCGCATGATCGTGCCGCTGGGCGCGGGCAGTGCGGTTGATGTGGCGGCGCGCCTGCTGGCGCAGAAGATGTCGGAGAACATGGGCCAGGCCATCGTGGTCGAGAACATCACGGGCGCCGCCGGCATCATCGGCGCCGACCGGCTGGCCAAGGCCGCACCGGACGGCTACACCATCGGCGGCTTCAACGACAGCGTGCTGACCATGGTGCCCAATTTGAACAAGAACACGCCGTTCAACCCGGTCACCGACTTTGCCCACATCTCGCAGGTCGCGACCATCGAGTTCAGCGTGGCCGTGGCCGCGGACTCGAAGTACAAGACCGCCGCCGAGCTGGTGGCCGCGGCCAAGGCCGCGCCGGGCCAGATCACCTATGCCTCGGGCGGCAACGGCAGCCCGCAGCATCTGGGCGGCGCGCTGTTCGCGGCGCACACCGGCATCGACCTCAAGCACGTACCCTACCGCGACGCCAGTCTGGCGGCCCAGGGCGTGGCCGGCAACCAGGTCGACATGACCGTGCAGGGCATCGCCACCGTGGCCGCCCTGGCCAAGGGCGGCAAGCTGCGCCTGGTGGGTGTGATGGCGGACAGCCGCCAGCCCGAGTATCCCGGCACGATGACGCTCAAGGAGCAGGGCATCCAGGGTTTCGACTTCAGCACCTGGTTTGCGCTGACCTCGCCCAAGGGCACGCCCAAGGAGATCGTCGAGCGCCTGCAGCGTGAAGTGGTCAAGGCCCTGGCCGACCCCATGATCAAGGAGCGTTACGCCGGCCTGGGCCTCAAGCCCAACGGTACCACCCCGGAGCAGCTGACGGCGCTCGTGGGCAACCAGCTGGCCCGCTACGGCCAGGCCATCCGCGACAACAACATCAAGGCCGAGTGAGACGCCGCCGTTCGCATGAGCCGGGCCCCGGCGCATGCGGCGGCACCTGTTTGTCAGGGTTTCTACGCAAGAGCATTTCCCTAGCAAAAACACGGACACGGCCGTCTAGGATGTCAGCTTCGTTGGGTTAGCTGATATCTAAAAAAGAATGTTGACAGTCGTTACCGAGTTCCTCACCACATGGCAGGAGAGGTTGAATCCCCTGCGCGAAGAAACCATCCAGGCGGTCTACCAGATCGACGACATCCGCCAGGCCATGCTGGACAGCCTGGATACCGCCGCCCGGGAAGATTTCCCGCATGTCGAACGCCGCATCCTGCAGGCGTCCAATGTGCCCGCGCTGTGGTTCCTGCGCCCGGACCTGCTGATGGCCCTGGCCGCGCATTCCGGCGAGCAGGCCGCGCGCCGGGTCATCGATGACATCTCGGACATGTTCGATGGCCTTCTGCCCAAGGGCCTGAGCACCAGGCCCAGCAGGCCGCAGCGCTGAGCCTGATCTCGAACTTGCCTGGTCGAGCGAGGTGTATGTGCCAGGTTGGCGCATTCCGCGCACCGCAATGTTTGCGGGCGCGCTCAGCTGCGGTGATCTTGTTCAATCAGTAAGCTGAATCTTGAGCACGCTGCTTCCAGCTTTCTAGGCAAGACGAAACTGTTGTTCCTGCGCTGCGGTCAGATGAGTCATCTGCTATCAAATAAATAGCTACGATGTCCGGTCAATCCTGATTTATTGTTAAATCCTTAAGGAAGAAATCGCCTAAAAAGGAACCGGGCCTTGGCGTATCCCCTGTTTGGGGGATATGCCAGTGATCAAATACAAGCTACTGTCCACGCTTACCCCGTAAGAGGAAAGCTACCGATCCAGGTAGCCATCAGGTGAGGACAGCGCGTGAGCATCAATACCAGTGCCGCTGCGACAAGTGAGGCGCCAGCCGAGCAGCCGCAAGCGCACGTGTCTGTGGCCCATCCGGCTGGCGGAGCGATGCCCTCGCTGGCCCCACTCGCCGCTCTCTGTGCCATCGCCCGTCTGCATCAGGTGGCGGCCGATCCGGCCACGCTGGCCCACCATCTGGGTTTCTCAGGTAATGAGCCATTCCAGCTGGACGATTTGTTGCAGGCTGCCCAGCATCTGGGTTTGAAGGCCAAGCTCTCCCGCAGCACAGTCGAGCGGCTTGCGCTCACGCCCTTGCCGGCCCTGGCCTTGATGCGCACCGAAGATGGCGGCTTGCGCGTGCTCATCCTGGCGCAATGCGACGGCCAGCGCGTGCTGTTGCAGGATCCCGCCGCAGGTGCGGGCAACCACCGCCCCACCATCGAACCCTTGGAAGTCTTCAACAGCCGGTGGACCGGTGAACTCATCCTCTCATCACCAGCCGCGCCAGCATGGCCGGCGATCTGGCCAAGTTCGACTTCTCCTGGTTCATCCCCAGCCTGGTCAAGCACCGCAAGCTGCTGGGCGAGGTGTTGCTCATCTCCTTCATGCTGCAGCTGTTTGCGCTGGTCAGCCCGCTCTTCTTCCAGGTCGTGATGGACAAGGTGCTGGTGCACCGCGGCCTGACCACGCTGGACGTGCTGGTCATCGGACTGGTGGGCGTGGTCATCTTCGAGAGCGTGCTCAACGCCCTGCGCGCCTACGTCTTCAGCCACACCACCAGCCGCATCGACGTGGAGCTGGGCGCGCGCCTGTTCCGCCACCTCATGGCCCTGCCCCTGGCCTACTTCCAGGCGCGGCGCGTGGGCGATTCGGTGGCCCGCGTGCGCGAGCTGGAAAACATCCGCAGCTTCCTGACCGGCAACGCGCTCACCGTGGTGCTCGACGTCTTCTTCTCCGTCGTCTTCATCGCCGTCATGCTGTTCTACAGCGTGCCGCTCACCCTCATCGTGCTGGTCAGCCTGCCGCTGTATTTCGGGCTCAGCCTGGCCGTGGTGCCCGTGCTGCGCCAGCGGCTGGACACCAAGTTCGCCCGCAGCGCCGAGAACCAGGCCATGCTGGTGGAAACCGTCACCGGCATCCAGACCGTCAAGGCCACGGCGCTGGAGCCGGCCTTGGCCCGCCGCTGGGACAAGCAGTTGGCCGCCTACGTCTCGGCCAGCTTCAAGACACAGAATCTGGCGAGTGTGGCGCACGAAGGTGTCAATCTCATCGGCAAGCTGGTCAACGCCGCCACGCTCTGGTACGGCGCCCATCTGGTGATGGACAACCAGCTCACCGTGGGCCAGTTCGTGGCCTTTAATATGTTCGCCGGCCGTGTTTCGCAGCCCATCATGCGCATGGCCCAGCTGTGGACGGACTTCCAGCAGACCGGCATCTCCGTGGCACGCCTGGGCGACATCCTCAACACCCGCACCGAAGTGCCGCCCGCCAGCGCCGCCCAGCTGCCACCGGTCAAAGGCCGCATCACCCTGGACAACGTCACCTTCCGCTACCGGCCCGAAGCCGCCCCCGTGCTCAATGGCGTCAGCCTGGATGTGCGCCCCGGCGAGGTGATCGGTATCGTCGGCCGCTCCGGCTCAGGCAAGAGCACCTTGACCAAGCTGGTGCAGCGCCTGTATGTGCCCGAGCAGGGCCGGCTGATGGTGGACGGTATCGACATCAGCCTGATCGACGCCGCCCAGCTGCGCCGCCAGGTGGGCGTGGTGCTGCAGGAGAACCTGCTCTTCAACCGCAGCGTGCGCGAGAACATCGCCATCACCGACCCGGCCGCCCCCATCGAGGCCGTGGTGCGCGTGGCCCAGCTGGCCGGCGCGCACGACTTCATCAGCGAACTGCCCGAAGGCTATGACACCCTGGTGGGTGAGCAGGGCGGCAGTTTGAGCGGTGGCCAGCGCCAGCGCGTGGCAATAGCCCGCGCCCTGTTTGCCAACCCGCGCATCCTGATCTTCGACGAAGCCACCAGCGCGCTGGACTACGAGAGTGAAGCCATCATCCAGCGCAATATGGCCAGCATCGGCCAGGGGCGTACCGTGCTCATCATCGCCCACCGCCTGAGCGCCGTGCGCCACGCCAACCGCATCATCGTGTTGGAGAAAGGCCGCATCGTCGAGGCCGGCCCGCATGATGCGCTGATCGACAAGCCGCAGGGCCTGTACGCCCATCTCTGGAAGATGCAGGGTGGGCAGGCTGAGCCGGGGGCGGCGCCATGAAGCGCCCGTTTTCAGGACTGAGCCGCTTGTTCCAAGGCCTGGGCGGCCCATTGGTTGACGCTCAGGCCCGCGCGCTCGGCCGCGAAGCTGACGCGCGCATGCACCTGACTGGGCAGGCGCAGCATCATGCGGCCCGAGAATGGCTTCTCGGGCTCTTCGCCGCGCGCCTGGGCCACGGCGATGTAGTTGTCCACTGCGGCGCGGAATGCCTTTTTCAGCTCAGTCACGCTGCCACCGTGGAAACCGACGATGGCGCGTATGCCGGCGATGCGCCCGATGAAGCACTCGTCTTCTTCGCTGTATTCCACCTTGGCGGTGTAGCCCTTGAAGGTCATGGCATTGCTCATGGCTTGACTCCCATCAGTTCCAAAAACTCGCGTGCGCAGCGCACCTGGTATGGCTTGGCCTCCTTGGCCGGGTGCGGGCGGTGGAAATCAGCCCGCTCGCCCTTCAGGAAGAAGCTCACCATGGAGCCGCCACGGTTCACGCATTCGGCCCCCTGCGCTATCAGCAGGGACTCTATGTCCGCCCATTCCAGATTCTTCGGAACGGGTTTCTCAAATATCCGCGTCAGTGTTTTGCGGTGCTTGCTGTTCACGATTCAAATGATATCAAAAATGATGTCATGTGGAGGATTTTCAACCACAGATGGGGCAAGGAGGTACGCATGACCACGAACACCGCAGCACCGATGCCGCGCCACCCTCTCATCGAACTGTGGACGCGTTACCGGGCAGTCTTCAAGGCTGCCTGGGAACACCGGGCCGAACTGGCCGGCCCCCAGCGCCTGGCCGATGAAACCGCCTTCCTGCCCGCCGCACTGAGCCTGCAGGAAACGCCGGTGCACCCGGCATCGCGCCGTCTGGCCTGGACCATCATGGTGCTGTTTGTGCTGGTGCTCGTCTGGTCCATCGTGGGTCAAATCGACATCGTGGCCGTGGCGCCGGGGCGCATCATCGTGAGCGACCGCACCAAGGTCATCCAGCCGCTGGAGGCCAGCGTCGTCAAAAGCGTGCTCGTCAAGGACGGGGACCGTGTGCGAGCCGGTCAGGTGCTGGTCGAGCTGGACCCCACCATGGCCAGCGCCGACAAGGCCAGTGTGCAGGAGCAGCTGAACGCGGCCATCAGCGAAGAGTCGCGCACGGCGGCTTTGCTCAAGGCCCTGTCTTCAGGTCAGGCCCCTTCGTTATCGGCCGTTCGCCCTGAGCCCCACCCCGTTCGCCCTGAGCTTGTCGAAGGGCTCGATGCCCAACGCCAGACGCGAGCCCTGCTGCAAAGCGAATGGCAAGACATCCGCGCCAAGCTCGCCAAGCTGGACGCAGAAATTGCCCGCCGCCAGGCCGAGATGGCCACGGTACAGGCCACCATCGCCAAGCTGGAAGACACCGTGCCCATGGCCCAGGCGCGTGAGGCAGATTTCAAGCGTCTGGTGGACCAGGGCTACATCTCCGGCCACGCCACGCAAGATAAGACGCGTGAAAGGGTGGAACTGGAGCGCGACTTGTCCACCCAGCGGGCCCGCCTGGCGGAAGCCCAAGCCATGCTGCGTGAATCGGAGCAGGCCCGCGCGTCCTTCCGCGCCGAGACCGTGCGCCAGCTCAACGACCGCAAGGCCCAGGCCGCCACCAAACGCCTGCAGTTCGGCGCCGACCACAGCAAGGCCAGCCAGCGCGAGCGCCTGACGCAACTCACCGCCCCGGTGGACGGCATCGTGCAGCAGCTGGCCATCCACTCGGTCGGCGGTGTGGTGACCAGCGCCCAGCCCTTGATGATCGTGGTACCCGACAGCCCCACCGTCACCGCGGAAGTAACCATCGCCAACCAGGACATCGGCTTCGTGAACGCCGGCCAGACGGCCACCGTGAAGCTGGAGACCTTTCCCTACACGCGTTACGGCACGGTAGATGCCAGGGTAGAGGTGGTCACGGCGGATGCGGTGACGGATGAGAAGAAGGGCTCCTACTACCCGGCCATTCTGACGCTGAGCCAGAAGGACATGGACATCGACGGCAAGCGCGTGCCACTGAGCCCGGGCATGAACATCACGGCGGAGATCAAGACGGGTAAGCGCCGGGTGATCGAGTATTTGCTCTCGCCGGTGCAGAGGGCGGGGAGTGAGAGTTTAAGGGAGCGGTAGGACGTGTTTTCACAGGTGGGCGTTTGGTATTGCTGGCGCGGATGTTGAATTTGGACAAGGAGCAGATATGAAAAAGGTCATATGGATTGTTCTGGGTCGGCTGGTGCTGCAAGGCGCAGACAAAAGTCGAAAAGCTCATCTGCGGCCGTGTGCTCTTGTTTCGGTATTTTCTTCACTTTCGTCCTTCAGGTTTCGATGTTAAGCATCGATCCTTGGAAGACGAAAAACGGTGGGCAGCTCATCGGTTGCCGATTCAACCAAAGAGCGCAAGCCGCAAACAACACCAACTGGAGGATGACAGCATGATTGGAATTCTGTTTTTTGGAGCGATAGCCATTTGGGCTTGGGTCGCTTTGGCGCTTGGCAGCAAGCTGCCCCGATGGCTGGGTATCACACGCTATCGCACAGCGTTTGGTTTTGTGTTTGCACTGCTGGTGTTTGTGACGCCTGTGGCGGATGAAATCATTGCCTATCCGCAATTGAAGGCGCTGTGTAGCGATCTCCCGTCCCTTGACTTTGCAGAGGGCATGAACGAACAAAAAGCATTTGGGAGAACAGTGTATTACCGAGACATGTACACATCAATATCCGTTTTTCCCTCTTCGGTGCGTGTGGATCGCCACGATGGGATCTATTTTGATGCGAGGACAAATGAGCCCGTTCTCGCCTATCACGGTTACACACCAAGAAAAGCATTCTTATCTGTTCCGAATGGGAGTAGCGGGGGATTTATGACGCTAATTTTGCGCGGGTGTAGTGGGATGAAATCCGGCGCGGATGGCTACGTCATAGAAAAATTCGATTCAACAAGACTGCCAGTTCGATTCAGTAATTTAAAACTAACAAATACACGATAACTTCAACTTTTAGTACAGGGATTGGCAATGAACACGATCAACGAAACTTATATCAACGCACTTCTGGCTGATGCTTCTTATGTGCGCTTGCAACAAGGTGCTGATGATGCACCTGTTGGGCTGCCGCTTAAAACTGTAGCTGAACAAAATGCCGCCATAGCCGCGCGTCTAACCCAGTCGCAGGCGGACTTCATCACCAGTAACTTCGATGTAGTGAACCAAGAGTTGTCACCCAAAGGCGGATTTGATGCGGTGGTTTGGCGCGGCAAGGCAGGCACGGACTATGCGGGCAAGGTATACGTCTCCATGCGCGGCACGCAAGGTGCAGCCGACATAGCGGACGATGTTAACTTGGCGCTCGCTGGTATTCCTACCTATCAGATTGTCAGCATGGTCAACTGGTGGCTGCGCATGACAACCCCCAGCAACGCGCAAGCCAAGCAAATCGCATGGGGCACCGACCCTGCCAACCCGTTGCAAGTCGTCCCCGGCTTTATGGTGGCTCCAAGCGTAGCCGGCTCGGGCTCTTCTCTGGTCGGACAAAGCAGTATCGAAGCCGTCAACGGCCACAGCCTGGGCGGCTACCTGGCCACCGCGTTTACCCGCCTGTTTGGTGGGGAGCTGGGCTACAACGTGCAAAGCGTCTACACCTTCAACAGCGCTGGTTTCAACAACCTTCAGGCCAGCAGCATTGACAACAACTACAACCAGATCGCCCAATTCATCGGCAGCAGCTTGGGATTGGGAAGTTTTGCGGCTGTGGCGGCCAAGCAAACGAACTACTACGGTGCCAACGGCGTCAACGTCACCACCAACAGCTGGGCTGACTTCAATTTCTTGATGCCTGGTTTCAATCAATATGGTCAGCGCGTCGCCTTGTACCAAGAAGATTCTCTCAATGGGAATCCTATTGCAAATCACAGCATCTACAAGCAGACGGATTTATTGGCTCTGGGCGTGGCGCTTGAAAAGCTCGACAGAACAATGACCTTTGCCAAGCTCAACAACGCGATCAAGTCTGGCAGTGAAAGTATGGTTGGATCGTACGAAGGTGTGCTGGATGGACTGAGGCGACTGTTGCTTGGAAATTCCGTGGCGGCAACTCCGACCAGCGACGACATGACCGCTGACTATCGCAGCCAATACCAAGCCAACCTTGCCGCCCTGACTGCAAGCGATGCCTTCAAGACCCTGGTGGGCAAGGTCACCCTCAGTCTTGCGAGCAGCGAACTCGGAACGACGGCCAAGACGGACTACGCGGCCTTCCTGAGCCTCAGTGCATTGAGCCCCGTGGTCCTGAGCACCACGGACGCGACCGCCCTGGCCGCGCTGCAAGCGCTGGACGCGCAACGGTACATGGTCTGGCAGGCCGACAAGAATGCCCGCCTGTACGGTGACACCAGCAAGGCTTTCGACTACAGCGACAACTGGTATAGCGACCGAGCCGCCATGCTGGGCTATGTGATGCAAGCCAATGCGCAAGACACCACGGTGCTGAGCGTGTCGGGCGCCCAAGGCATGCACTACGAGGATCTGGGCAGCGGCAAGCAGATCGACATCGGGCTGGTCAATGGTACCGTGATCAAGCGTCAAACCCTCTTTGGCGACGCGCAGGGCAACACCTTGACGGGTAAGAAGCTGGTCGATCACCTCTACGGCATGGCCGGCGACGACATCCTGGACGGCCAAGGCGGCAACGACTACCTGGAAGGCGGCTGCGGCGACGACAGCTACCAGTTCACCGGTGTCTGGGGCAAGGACACCATCCTGGACAGCGATGGCCAGGGGCTGATCAAGATCAAGGACCAGGCCCTCGGTCAGATCCAAGGCAACGGCAGCCGAGTGTGGAAATCCACCCTAGCCGACAGCACCGTTGTCAACCTCCAGCTCTTGGAGGACGCGCGCAGCAGCACCGGCCAGAAACTGGTGATCAACGTGGAAGGCGACAGCAGCAACACCATCACCATCCAGAACTTCGATCTGACCGAAGCTCAAAAACCAGATGGCCAAGGCTATCTGGGCATCAAGCTGCCGAAGACCGAAGTGGCGGTAAGGGAAACCGGAGCGGTCAATGCGAGTGGTGCAGAAGGAAAAAGCTTCTGGAGCAACCTGAGTGCCAGCCTGGCCGACCTGGCGGGCAAAGTCTCCAACCTGTCCGAAGGCAACGGCAAGTCCTTCATCGTAGACCTCAACCAGCCCGCCAAAGCCGGCGACACCCTCACCCTGCACCTGGCCCTGGACGACTCGGCTTTGGCCCAGGCCATCCTGGGCGACCGCAAGGTCGATGCCAACGGAGCGGTGATTACCCTGCAAGAAGGCCAGACCAGCGTCAGCTTCGCCCTCGTGACCGAGAGTGACATCAGCGCCGACATAGCCGGCAATCTGAGCGTCACCTATGCCTCCGGCGGCGGCCAGACCGCCACCAGCAACAGCTGGGGCCTGAACGTGAAGGACGCAGGCGAAACCACCCGTACCTACCTGGGTGACCAGCGTGCGCAATTGTGGGGTTCAGAGATTCAGCCCGATCCCGTGGTGAACGAGGACGGCAGCGTCACCCTGGACGTCATCGCTTCAGGTGATTCTCGCTACAACAGCTACGCCTGGAGCAAGACGCAGTGGGCGGCGGACGGCACGTTGACGGGCGGCGTAGCCGAGGCTGGCTTCCATGATGTGATCTACGGCGGCAGCGAGAACGACAAGATCCAGGGCCTGGGCGGCAATGATGCGCTGGACGGTCGCGGTGGCAACGACGTCATGAACGGTGGTGATGGGGATGACCTGATTACCGGTGGGGCGGGCTCGGATCATATCCTGGGCGGTGCGGGCCATGACGTGATCCTGAGCGCCACCACCATGGTGACGCCGCTGCGGCGCAAGTCGGATGACCCAGCTGACCCGGCCCGGATAGAGGGGAACGTCATCGTCAATGGCGGCCCACTGGCGATGGACTCGGCCTCGGATGTGATCGAGGCCGGTGATGGCGACGATGAAGTCTATGCCGGTCATGGTGATGACCGTATTGATGGCGGCAATGGAGCCGATGTCTTGTACGGTCTGGGCGGGGATGATGTGCTGGAGGGGGGCGCCGGCAATGACAAACTGCTCGGCGACGGCGTCACCACGCCCGCTACCTACGGGTCCGCAGCGGAGGCCTTGCATGGCAGTGATTTTATGGATGGCGGCGACGGTGACGACACGCTGGTTGGCGGCGGCAAGGGCGACGTGCTGTACGGCGGCAGCGGTGATGACGATCTGTACGGCGACACCTCGGGCGATCTACTGGCCGGCCAGTACCACGGCGATGACTATCTGGACGGCGAAGACGGCAGCGACAGGCTTTGGGGCAATGGGGGCACTGACACCCTTTATGGCGGTGCGGGCAATGACAAGTTGTACGGCGACGCGAAGGAGTCCGAGCTGGAGGGCCAGTTCCACGGCAGTGACTCTCTGGATGGCGAAGACGGCGACGACCAATTGATTGGCGGCGGTGGTGCAGACATTCTTTACGGCGGCGCAGGCAATGACCAGTTGCAGGGAGACGGCCGTGTTGACGAACTGGGGGCCGAGTTCCACGGTGACGATTACCTGGATGGCGAAGACGGCGACGATGTCTTGATTGGCGATGGCGGCGCGGACACTCTGTACGGCGGCGCAGGCAATGACTACCTGCTGGGTGACAACGCGGCCGCACCTAGCGCGCCCAACCATCTGTCAGGCGAATCTCACGGCAACGACTACCTGGACGGTGGCGAAGGCAATGACACCCTGGCGGGCGACGGCGGTGCCGACACGCTGCTGGGCGGCGCTGGCAGTGACATTCTCTACGGGGACAACACGCTGGACTGGCTGGCTGAGCAGTACCACGGCAATGACTTTGTGGACGGCGGTGACGGCGACGACACGCTCTACGGTGGTGGAGGCGACGATGTGTTGCTGGGTGGCAAGGGCAACGACTTGCTGGCCGGTGAGGCCGGCATCGATCACATGGACGGCGGGGCTGGAGATGACACGTACCTGGCCGGTGCGGGCGACACCGTGGTGGACGACAGCAATGGCGTCAATACCCTGACGCTGGTGGATGGGGAGCCCTTTGGCGTGACAGCCAGCGGGGCTGACCTGCTGCTGGATTACGGCCCGAATGGCGTCTTGACGCTTGTGGGTGCCCTGACCGGGAGCATCAGGCAGATCAACGGCATGAGCACGCGCGATTGGATCAGCAATCGGCTAAGTACCGAAGTGAGTCTGGCCACGACGGGCGAGAATCAAGCGCTTACGGGTGGTATGGGCAATGACGTTCTTGCGGCAGACCATGCCGGCGGGTCGCTGTATGGCGCTGCAGGTGACGACTTGCTCTTAGGCAGCGGCAACTTCGTCCATATGGATGGCGGTGTAGGCAACGATGTGCTGCAGGCTGGAGATGGCGGCAGCGAGATGCATGGCGGCACTGGCGAAGACACGATCTACGGTGGCGCAGGCAATGACTTCCTGGATGGTGGTGCTAACGATGACGTTCTTGTTGGTGGCGGGGGCCTCGATACCTACTACATGTCCTATGGCATGGGTGCGGATCGTGTGATTGATGATGTGTTGGATGGCGGTATGGTTCAGTTGTCGGAAGGGTTGGGCTTGGATGATCTGGCTGCACAACGGCTGGGGAGCGACTTGCTGCTGCAACTGGATTCAGTCAACAGCCTTCGTCTACAAGGCTACTTTGATATGCCCTCAACCTCTTGGATGATCAAGGATGGCCTGGGCAACACAGCCTCGTTTTCGAGTTTACTGGTGCTTGCTGATCCATCCATGGCCCAGGACGAGCTCTCTTTGGTGCAAGGCGAGGAGCTGCTGTACCGGAATCAGCTGGAGGCTGGAATCCGCTTTCACTATGCAACGCTGAATATTGCCAATTATTCGCTGTACCAAACACGGGAAGATGGCACGATTTACGCTCAGAGTGAGGCGCAGTTGCAGGGGTGGGAGAGGACGGGAACCACGACACAAGGTTTTGCAGATGTCCGATCCAGTACGGATATCAACTATTTTGGACAGACTTCATCCTCCTATTCGACATCGGGTATCAGCAACGTTTCCTGGCGTGTTGAGGGTTCGCTTGTTGAAATCAGAAAAACAAGCACAGATGCCACTGCTGCCGTGGTGTACGCCGACGGGTACTACGAAACACAAGTGCAAGACAGGGCAGATGTGGCGTTTCGTGTTAACTGGGGCGGGGTGGATTATTCTTACCAGAGCCCAATTCAAAGTACTTATCAATTCATCGGATACATCACGGCGATGGGGGTCTTCTATGATGAGTCCATCCCATTAAGTGAACGATTGGGGGCGCGGTATGCCTATACCAACACCTCTTACCAGATCAGTTATTTCACTGGGCAAACGGTTGGGCTCCCAGTGAATATGGACGCACCATCAGGTACGCACAGCCTCCCCGCTTATGTCGGAATCCCCTATCGTGAAATCACGACGACACACAAGATTCAGACGATCAACCTGGACGCCTCGGACCACACGGTATACGCCGGACTGCAGACGATAGTTAACTCCAGCGATGGGAATGATGTCATCCACGGTGCCGGGTACGCTTATGGCGGTGCCGGCAATGACACCTTGGCGGGCGGTGGTATCTTGAGAGGTGGGGAAGGAGACGACTTCCTGCGTGACGGCGCATGGATGGCCGGTGGTGCTGGCAATGACATCCTCATCGGTGGTGAGACGATGGTGGCGGGAGCCGGCCATGACGAGATCTACGCGGGTGTGGGGCATGCTACGATAGAGGTTGATCCGACGGTTGTCACGAACGGTCTTCTGGGCGGAGCTGGAGATTCGGCGTATTTTCTGGATCAGTATTACCGGGCCCAGGGCATCGACAACTGGGAGGAGCGCCGTGATTACCCTGGGTTCTACCACCTGAGGCATTCCGATATTGGTTATGGCTACGGGAGCCGTGAAGATCTGGTGCGGGAGTTCGGTGATCTAGCGGTGGGGGGGTGGACATCTTTTGAGCAAGGCTTAGCAGAAGGCTGGATTCGGTACCTTGCACCATTGCCGCTGGCGCCATTGACACGAGCCAACGATTTCAGGGCGCTTGAGCCCTATTACGAACAGGGCGTTCTGCAGCACCACGCGGTTAGCTTTGGTGAGGGAGTGAGCCCAAGCGAGCTCCAGTTGACTTGGGGCGAAGTGACGGGGGTGATCTCAGGCACCGAAGAACAGTTGCCGCTCAAGTACACCACCTTAAACATTGCGTGGGGTAGCGTAAACCAGTATGTACAAGTCATGGTTCCGCATAGCGACGACCCGCTGGGCGCGGGCGTGTCGCAGTTCATCTTTGCTGACGGCGCCACTCTGACAATGGCTGACATGGTGGCCAAAGCGCCGCCAGCACCCAGCTTCGACCCGCAGATTTTTAATTATCAAGTCGGCATGGGGATGGTTGCCGTCAGCTCAGGCTATGACCAAATCAACTTTGGCCAGGGTATCAGCCCGACCGAGATCACATTGGGTGTGGGATCCCTGCTGCTGCGTATTGGTGATAGCGGTGACGTCATCCACATCGATAACTTCGACCCGTCTGACGCAATGGCGGCCAACACCATCCGGCATTTCAATTTTTCCGACGGAACTTCGCTGAGTTACGCGCAGCTGCTGAGCCGTGGATTCGATATCTATGGCACAGACGCCAATGAAGTCCTGACCGGAACAAATCTGGTCAATCGCATCTACGGTGTGGGTGGGGGCGATACCCTGATAGGGTCTGGCGCCAACGACACGCTCGTGTCAGGCGCAGGATCAGACACGCTGATCGGTGGGGCGGGACACGAGACCTTCATCGTCAACGATGCAAGCGACGTAGTCATTGCTCGCCCTGACGCGGCAAGCAACACGATTCTTTCCTCAGTCGATTACGCATTGCCAGATAACGTGCAGAACCTCACGCTGACCGGTACGGCAAACCTTACCGCTATCGGCAACGCGCTGGATAACGTGTTGACCAGTAACTCTGGTGTCAATACCTTGATCGGCGGTACTGGTAACGTCACGTTTGTCGTCAACAACTCGGCCGACATCATTCTCGCCAACCCGAATGCGGCGAGCAACAAAGTTCTGGCGTCTGTGGACTACGAACTTTCTGAGGGTCTGAAGACCCTTGCCTTGATCGGCAATGGAAATGTCACGGCCAAGGGCAACAGCCTGGACAACATCCTTTCGGATAACGCGGGTCATTACACCCTGATGGCCGGCGAAGGTAACGACACTTTGATTGCCGGCACAGGCGATGGAACGTTGATCGCCGGGGATGGGGTCACCACTTTCGTGTTCAACGCTGATGCTGGGCATCAGACCATCATTGAGTCGAACGCGGTCGCGCGTGACATCATGCGGTTTGGAGAAGGCATCACATCCAGCGATCTGGTGTTTGAGCAGCAAGGTTCTGATATGCGGGTCACCTTCTCTGATCGGGGAAGTGTGTTGGTCAGACGCTACGACCTGTTCACTACAGACACGCCACCGTATTTCGGCGAGTGGCAGTTTTCTGACGGCAGTTCGATTTCCATCGCCAGTGGCAGCAACTTTGACGAGCCTGGAAGCTTTGGCGTCAGCAAGTTCAATGCCGATGGGAATCTGGTCGCTGAGCAGTGGGCCTATGCTGGGGGCGAGCATGGCAGGCGTATCTATGGATCATACGGCTCGGTTAGTGCGACCCACTACCGTGCAGACGGTGGTCGCACCATCTACGAAGATGACGGGCAGGGAAACACCATCGAGAGCGAGTTCAGTGCGGGTGGCGGGTTGCTCAACGACATCTGGTCTCACGCGGACGGCAGCTACGGGTCTGGCATCTACGCGGCTGACGGATCGAGTGCTCAAATCAACCACTATGCCAATGGCGGCCGTAGCGAGACTACGAATGACGGCTATGGCGATGTGATGATGATTCGATATGACCGCAACGGAGGAAAAATTGCAAGCCAGTGGACCAAACCTGATGGCTCCTACGGCAGCGACACCTTCAATCCTGACGGGTCAGGCAATGGTACGGCGAATTATCCGGATGGCAGTTACGAGACGTATACGAACGACGATCACGGCAACGTCACGACGCAGTTTTTTGATTCCGACAACAATCTGCTGAACTATGTTGTTGTGAATGATGATGGACACGGCAATGTCCACACATCCACTTTCGATGCTGCAGGAAACCTGATTTCCGATAGTTGGGTGCATGCCAACTCCGCGCCCGCGACTACTCTTATTGCTGCTGAAACCGCACAACAGGGGACTCTCTACGCATTCCATATTCCGGATGGCAGCTTTGTCGATCCTGATGCCGGAGATGTTCTGAGTTACAGCGCCCAGCTGGCTGATGGCTCGACGCTGCCTTCATGGCTGGTATTTGACGCGCAGACCCAGACTTTCCACGGTACGCCGCAGAACGCTGACGTGGGTGCGGTTTCTGTCGCTGTGACGGCTACCGATCTGGCTGGCGAATCTGTGACTGCGATTTTCGAGATCAACGTAGCCAACTCAAACGATGCACCGGTGGTGTTGCTTACGCTTGCGCCGCAGGCCGCGGTTGAACAACAGCCTTTCGCTTACACCTTGCCGGCGGGAATTTTTGCTGACATTGATGTGGGCGATTCTCTGATCTATACGCTGACACAAGCAGATGGATCGGCCTTGCCTGCCTGGCTGACATTTGATGTGACGACAATGATCCTGTCGGGCACGCCTGGTGTTGATGCGGTGGGTGTACTCGACCTGCGGTTGATCGCTGCCGATACGACGGGCGCTACGGCGTTCCAGGATTTGCACATCGGCGTGCAGGCCTTGCCCGTGTTGCAGGGAACGGCTGGCAATGACAGCCTCAGTGCTGCCCCTGCTGGGACTTTGCTCATGGGTATGGATGGAGATGACACCCTGTATGGTCACGTCGGCGGCGACAAGCTTTACGGAGGCACCGGTATCGACAACCTCTACGGCTGGAACGGCAACGATATCCTGGAGGGCGGAGATGGTAATGACTTGCTTGTGGGCGACGCAGGGGACGACAGCCTGGATGGTGGTCTCGGCGATGACCATCTTTTTGGCGAGCAGGGCGATGACGTCCTGCATGGCCAGGAGGGCAGCGATTACCTCGAAGGCAACGACGGCAGCGATATGCTTTACGGCGGTGCGGAGATTGACAATCTCGTCGGGGGCGCCGGGGCGGACACACTGGACGGAGGCTTGGGTGCGGATAATATGGTCGGTGGTGTCGGCGATGATGATTACTACATGGATAACGTACGGGACTGGGCTGAGGAGGGAGCGGTCCAGGGTACCGATACAGTTTTCAGTACTGTGACTTGGACCCTGGCTGAGAACTTCGAGAACCTTACTCTTGCAGGTGATGCGGCCATCAACGGAAGCGGAAACGGACTTGCCAATACGCTGGTCG
Source organism: Curvibacter fontanus (assembly GCF_054780335.1). Taxonomy (NCBI): domain Bacteria; kingdom Pseudomonadati; phylum Pseudomonadota; class Betaproteobacteria; order Burkholderiales; family Comamonadaceae; genus Curvibacter; species Curvibacter fontanus. The sequence goes on along the minus strand of NZ_BAAGWN010000015.1, from coordinate 15,856 downwards.
GCAACAGCGCTGTCAACGCTTTGGCAGGAGGTGGCGGCGCCGATATCCTGGACGGCCGAGCGGGCAACGATACGCTGACGGGCGGTACAGGTAGCGACAGCTACCTTCTGGGACGTGGGTATGGCGCAGATACCGTGATGGAGAACGACATCACGATAGGCGACACCGACGTAGCGCAGTTTCTCATGGGTATCGAGGCCAGTCAGATCTGGTTTCGCCAGGTAGGGAGCAGCCTGGAGGCCGGCATTATCGGGACGACGGACACTCTCACGATCCAGAACTGGTATGTGGCCTCCGAGTATCACGTGGAGCAGTTCAAGACGGCTGATGGCAAGACGCTGCTGGACGGCCAGGTGCAAAACCTGGTGCAAGCCATGGCAGCCTTCACGCCGCCCGCCGCTGGCCAGACCACCTTGCCGGAAAGCTACGCTGCAAGCTTGACCCCCGTGATTTCGGCGAACTGGCAATAGGCGTTCTTCGACCCAGGCAGATTCCAGGGGCGCCCGGCCACAAGCCGGGCGCCCTTGTTTTTGGCTGGAACGAGCTAAAAAGTCCAATTACGGCTGAATGGATGACATTCAGCGGGGTTTGGGAGCGCCCAAGCCCCAAGTTTTTTGAAAATAGGCCTAAATAAGCCCCTATTTCTGCCGTTAACCAATGTACGTAACAGGATAAAAGCCTCCTGCTTCCGGGCTGAGGTGAATAGCGATCATGCAACTACCTAACATTGAGCGAACTGCCATCCGGCCGGCCGGCTCGGAGGTGGTTGTGCCCGCCGCTGCCAGGGTGATCCCGGTGGCGCCGGTGAATCCGCCGGCGCCCGTGCAGGAAAGCGCCGGCGTGGTGAACGACATCAACCCGGTGGTGCAGGCCCAGGCCAACCAGGCGGCCGCCAAAGCCGACCCTTTGCAAGGCGGCAGCCAGGCTGACAACTCTTCCAGGGACTGGACGCAGCGCAAGGAAACCGTGGCCCGGCAGGAAGAGGCGCCGCCCAAGGAGCCGCTGTCCAAGATGCTGATGGACCATATGCATGCGGTCTGGAGCGCCAGCGCGCGCGTGGTCGAGATCTGGATGCAGAACAACCCGGCGCAGAATCCGAGTGTGACCCAGCAGATCCAGACGCAGAGCCAGGCGGCCAACCGTAACGTCGATCCGATGGCCACGCCGGGTGTGATTGCCAAGGAAGTGCTGACTTATTCGCCGAACCGGATCAAGAAGACCGAGAAGCCCGAATAGGCCGGCGGTCGGCCGCGGGCGGGGCTGCCGCTGGCGATACCATTGGCTCATGCTGCACAAGACCGCCCTCGTCCTTTTCTCCGGCGGGCAGGATTCCACCACCTGCCTGGCCCACGCCCTCAAGTCCTACGAGCGCGTCGAAACCATCGCCTTTGATTACCGCCAGCGCCACCATGTGGAGCTGGAAGCCCGCGTGCAGGTGCTGGCCGAGATCCGCCGTCAGTTCCCGCACTGGGCGCCCAGGCTGGGCCAGGACCACATGCTGGACCTGGCCGTGCTGGGCGCGGTGAGCGAGACCTCGCTCACGCGTGAGACGGCCTTCAAGATGGAATCCAGTGGCCTGCCCAACACCTTCGTGCCCGGGCGCAACCTGCTGTTCCTCACACTGGCCGCGGCCGTGGCCTACCGGCGCGACCTGCAGGTCATCGTGACGGGCGTGTGCGAGACCGATTTCTCGGGCTACCCCGATTGCCGCGACGACACCATGAAGGCCATGCAGCTGGCGCTCTCACTGGGCATGGACAAGCGCTACCTGATCGAGACGCCGCTGATGTGGATCGACAAGGCCGACACCTGGCGCATGGCGGAGTCCCTGGGTGGCCAGGCCCTGGTGGACCTGATCGTCGAGCACACCCACACCTGCTACCTGGGCGACCGCGCACACCGCCACCCCTGGGGCTATGGCTGCAGCAACTGCCCGGCCTGCGAACTGCGCGCGCGCGGCTGGGAACGCTATCGCGCCGGGCCAGCTACGGCCTGAGACGTTTCCCTTGACCGTTCGGACTGAGCTTGTCGAAGCCCCAGGCCTGGCAGTCGCTGCGTTTCGGGATCCTCAACGCAAACGGAAGCATCGCAAGGTTTCTAGGCCGGCTTCAGCTCAAACAGCGCCAGGGTTTCATCGCTGCGCTTTTCGAGCGTCCAGCTGTGGCTGTGGTAGGACGCCACGCCGCGCCGATGTGCTATCGAAACAATAGCGCCATCGCCTGACTTCACCATCTCGATCAGTTTGCGGTAGAGCGTCTTCTCGGCCTCTTCGTCGAGCGCGCTGGTGGCTTCGTCGGCAAACACCCAGGCCGGCTTCTTGAGGAACACACGCGCCAGGGCCAGGCGCTGCTGTTCGCCGCCCGAGAGCTTCTGGCCCCAGGCAGCCACTTCGTCCAGCTGGTCAGCCAGCTGCGGCAGCAGGGCGTCGCGCAGGGCCTGCTGCAGCGTGGCATCGTCGTACTTCTCGGCGGATTCCGGATAGGCCAGCGCGTCGCGCAGGCTGGCGTTGGGGAAATAAGGCCGCTGCGGTATGAACATGCGCGAGGGTGGCATGAGCACCCGGCCCGAAGCCAGGGGCCAGATGCCGGCCAGGGCGCGGAACAGGGTGGACTTGCCGCTGCCCGAGGGGCCGCTGAGCAGGATGCTGTCGCCCGGCTGCACCTGCAGCGCGGTGTGCGCGAGCAGGCGGCTGCCGGTGGGCAGGTCCAGCGCCAGGTCTTGCACTTTCAGGCCGGCATCGCTGCTGGTTTCGTGCTGCAGCGTTGCGGCCTGGCTGGCTTTCTGGATGGCCGCTTCGAAGTGCGTGAGACGGTCCGTGGTGGCGCGCCAGGCGGCCAGGCTGTCGTAGTTGTCGATGAACCAGGACAAAGAATCCTGCACGCGGTTGAAGGCTGAGGCGATCTGCATCACCGTGCCGAGCTGGATGGCGCCACTGAAGAAGCGCGGCGCGGCCACGAGGAAGGGGAAGACCGTGGACGCCTGGCTGAAGGTGGCCGTGAACATGGTGAGGCGCTTTTGCGCGTCGATCAGCTGCAGGTAGTTGTGCAGCACGTGGCCGAAGCGCAGGTTCAGCTGCTTGTACTCAACGGTCTCGCCGCGGTCCAGCGCGATGGCTTCGCTGTACTCGCGCACGCGCACCAGGTTGTGGCGGAAGTCGGCTTCGCGGCGTTGCTGCTCGTAGTTCAGCGGGATCAGGCGGCGGCCCACATAGTGCGTGAGAACGGTGCCCACCGCGCAGTAGAGGATGGCCACCCAGAGCATGAAGCCGGGGATGGCGAATTCGCTGCCGTTCCAGCTGAAGGTGAACTCGCCGCTGAGGGTCCAAAGGATGCCGACAAAACTCACGAAGGTGACCAGGGCATTGAGCAGGCCCATGCTCAGGCTCACCGTGCTGCTGGTGAAGAGCTGGAGGTCTTCCTGCATGCGCTGGTCCGGGTTGTCGGGCGACTGGTCGGGCGACAAGGAGGCGTAGCGCGTGAGCTCCAGGTGGTAATAGACCTGGTGGTCCAGCCAGCGCTGCAGGTAGTGGCGCGTCATCCAGGCGCGCCAGCGCATCTCCAGTTGCTGGGTCAGGTAGAAGCGGTAGACCGCGATGACGATGTAGATCAGCGCCAGCACGGTGTAGCGTCCCATCTGCTCGATGAAGACCGGGTAGTTCTTGTCCTGCAGCGCGTCGTAGAACAGACGGTTCCAGTCGTTGAAGAGCACCAGGATGTAAACGAAGGCCAGGTTGAGCCCGATGATGGACGCCAGCAGCGCGCGGGCCTTCCACTTTTCTTCCGATTTGAAATAGGGCAGGGACAGGGCCCAGGCGCGGGCGAGGAAGGCCTTGAAGTCGGCCGCTTTCTGGAGCAGGGGCATGGGGAGACTCGCTGAAAGACAGGCTCAGCTGTTGGAGACGCCGCTGTCCACATGGCCCGAGGGCACGTGCTGCGCGGCGGATTCGATGTGGCCGGTCTGGTCGTCGAAGAAGAAATCGGGTTCGAACTCGCGCAGGAACTCGCCCTTGGGCAGGCCGCCCAGGAACATGGCCTCGTCCACCTCGATGTGCCAGTCCATCAGCGTGCGGATGGCGCGTTCGTGCGCGGGGGCGCTGCGCGCCGTGACCAGGGCGGTGCGGATGCGCATGGTGGGCGTGCCTTCCTGCTGCAGGCGGTGCAGCGCGGCCAGCAGGGGTTTGAAGGGGCCGGCCAGCAAAGGCTGGTGGGCCTTGTCGCGTTCGTGCTGCTGGAAGGCACTCAGGCCTTCGGCCTGGAACACGCGCTCGGCCTCGTCGCTGAAGAGCACGGCGTCGCCGTCGAAGGCGATGCGCACCTCGTTCGGGTGCTTGTCTTGGGCGCGCACCGAATGCGTGGCCACGGTGGCGGCGGGGAAACCCTGGCCCAGGGCTGCGCGCACGTCCTCGGGGTTGGCCGAGAGGAAGAGGTTGGCGTGCAGGGGCTTGAGGTAGCGCCAGGGCGACTGGCCGCGCGTGAAGCTGCCGCGCTCGATGGGCAGGCCGTAGTGCTGGGCCGAGCGGAACACGCGCATGCCCGAGACCGGGTCGTTGCGCGAGAGGATGACCACCTCCACACGCTGCGCCTCCTGGTCGTTGAAGGCCAGCAGCTTCCTGACCATGGAGAAGGCCACGCCGGGTTTGGCCGGCTCGTCCAGCTTGTCCAGCTGGAGCTTCATGTAGGCGCGGTCCTTGTGCGGGCCGTGGCCATGCTCGAAGACCTTGTTCTCTTCCTCGAAGTCGAACAGGGCCCGCGAGGAAATGGCGACGACCAGCTTGCCGTCCAGTGATGCTCCCATGGGTCTTCCTTGTGTTTTCGTCGCTGCTCAGTCAGTCCGCGCGTCGGCAAGGAAGCGTTTGCGCTCTCGGTTCATGCCAGCGATCTTAGCGCCGGCATGAACCGCTGCCATGGGGGCTTGCCCTCAGAACGCGCATGGCAGGAGTTTTGGATACCAGCCCTCAGGCCCAGGAGTCGATCAGCGGTTCGGCCTGTTCGATCAGGAACTTCTTGAAAGACTGCGCCGCCGGCGAGAGCTTTTTCTGGCTCAGGTGGGTGACGTACCACCTGCCCACGATGGGCATGCCGCTGATGTCCAGCAGGGCCAGATGGCCCGCAGCCAGCTCGTGGCGCACCGTGCGCATGGAAAGGAAGGACAGGCCCATGCCGGCCATGACGGCCTGCTTGATGGTCTCGTTGCTGGGCATCTCCATGGCCACCTTGATCGGGATCTCGTACTGCTCGAACAGGCGCTCCATGGCCGCGCGCGTACCCGAGCCCTGCTCGCGCACGACAAAGGGGTGGTCCTTGAGGATGTCGAAGGCCATGCGCTTGCGCCGCACCAGCGGGTGGTCGGGCGGGGCCACGATGCTCAGCGGGTTGCTGGCGAAGGGGGTGGCCTCGCAGTCCAGGTTGGCCGGGGCGCGGCCCATGACCACCAGGTCGAGCTCGTTGCGTGCGAGCATGCCCAGGATGTTGTCGCGGTTGTCGATGCGCAGGGCGATGTCGATGCCTGGCATCAGCTTGGAGAAACGCACCAGCAGCATGGGCACGAAATATTTCGCGGTGCTCACGATGCCCAGTTCGATGCGGCCCTTCTTGGCGCCCACATGCTCGGCCATGCTGGCTTCCAGGTCCTTGAGCTTGCCCAGGGCGGCAATGGCATGGATCAGGAACTCGTGGCCGGCATGGGTGAGCTGGATGTTACGGCCCACCGGTTCTATCAGCGAAAGACCGAAGGCTTCCTCCAGCTGGCGGAGTTGCATGGACACGGCCGGTTGCGTGACAAACAGGCGTTCGGCCGCCCGTGAGACGGACTTTTCGCGGGCGACTTCGATGAAGGTCTGCAGTTGTTTGAGCGTGTAGTTGCGCATGTAATCAAATCAGTAAATGCTGATATTTACAGAAGCAAACATTATATTTTGTTGATGAGTCAGGCGTGGCCACCGGGGGGCGGCGGGGCCATGTGGATGTGGCGGCCGTACTGCTCGGCCAGGAAGGTTTCGCCACGCTCCAGGATGAAGTAGCGGAAGGCCTCGGCTGGCGGCGACAGCAGCTTGGACAGGGTGTGCACCACGTTCCAGGCGCGCACCACCGGGCTGCCCTGGACGTCGAGGATGGCCACCAGCTGATTGTCCAGTTCCAGGCCGATGGTGTGCAGCGAGAGGAAGCTCAGGCCCATGCCGGCCATGACGGCCTGCTTGATGGTCTCGTTGCTCGACATCTCCATGGTGACCTTGGGCTCGAAATTCCCGGCATCGAAGAATTTTTCCATGGCCGCGCGCGTCCCCGAGCCCTGCTCGCGCACGATGAAGCTGTAGGGCTGCAGCGACTGCACGTCCAGCAGGCCGCGTTTGAGCAGCGGGTGGTCCACCGACGCGACGAAGACGTGCGGATGCGCGGCAAACGGCTCGGCGCGCGTGGCCATTTCCTTGGGCGGACGTCCCATGATGGCGATGTCCACCTCGTTGCCCTGCAGCATCTTGAGCAATTGCTCCCGGTTGCCGACGATGAGTCGCACCTCGATGCCCTCGTGCTCGCGCTGGAATTCGGCCAGCAGGCGCGGCAGGAAATACTTGGCGGTGCTGACCATGCCGATGGTCAGCGTGCCGATCTCCAGCTTCTGCAGCCGTGCGGCGGCGTCCTCGGCGTCCTTGAGCGTGGCGAGGATCTTGCGGGCGTAGACCAGCATGTACTCGCCGGCCGTGGTCAGCGCCACCTGGCGGCCGCTGCGCTCGAACAGGGGCAGGCCCACATGGCCCTCGAGTTCCTTGATCTGCATGGTCACGGCCGGCGGTGTCAGGTGCAGCGCCTGCGCAGCCTTGCTGAAACTGAGCTGGCGGGCGACTTCACTGAAAACCCGAAGCTGGCGGAAGGTGGCGTTCTTCATTAAGTAATAGCTTAACCAAAAGCAAATAAAGTTTGAATTTACCTTATTTGCAGATTTTCTTATATTTCATTCCACACCAGCTTTTATCCCCCTCAGGAGATTTTTGATGAGCGCCTCGACCCAGATCACCGACGCCAAAAAGCGCTACAGCGCAGGCGTTCTGAAATACAAGCAGATGGGCTACTGGATGCCCGACTACAGCCCGAAGGAAACGGACACGATCTGCCTGTTCCGCATCACCCCGCAGGACGGCGTCGACCCGGAAGAAGCGGCCGCCGCCGTGGCCGGCGAATCATCCACCGCCACCTGGACGGTGGTATGGACCGACCGCCTGACCGCCTGCGACAGCTACCGCGCCAAGGCCTACAAGGTGCAGCCGGTGCCCAACACCCCCGGCCAGTACTTCGCCTGGGTGGCCTACGACCTGATCCTGTTCGAGGAGGGCTCGATCTCCAACATGACGGCCAGCCTGATCGGCAACGTGTTCTCCTTCAAGCCGCTGAAAGCCGCGCGCCTGGAAGACATCCGCATCCCGGTGGCCTACGTCAAGACCTTCAAGGGCCCGCCGACCGGTCTGATCGTGGAGCGCGAGCGCCTGGACAAGTTCGGCCGCCCCCTGCTGGGCGCCACCACCAAGCCCAAGCTGGGCCTGTCGGGTCGCAACTACGGCCGCGTGATCTATGAAGGCCTCAAGGGCGGCCTGGACTTCATGAAGGACGACGAGAACATCAACTCGCAGCCTTTCATGCACTGGCGCGACCGCTTCCTCTACGTGATGGACGGCGTGAACAAGGCGCAGGCCGTGACCGGCGAGGTCAAGGGCAGCTACCTGAACGTGACCGGCGCCACGATGGAAGACATCTACGAACGCGCCGAGTTCGCCAAGGAGCTGGGTTCGGTCGTGATCATGCTGGACCTGGTGATCGGCTGGTCCGCCATCCAGAGCATGGCCAACTGGGCCCGCAAGAACGACATGATCGTGCACATGCACCGTGCCGGCCACGGCACCTACACCCGCCAGAAAAACCATGGCGTGTCCTTCCGCGTGATCGCCAAGTGGCTGCGCATGGCCGGGGTCGACCACCTGCACACCGGCACCGCCGTGGGCAAGCTCGAAGGCGACCCGATGACCGTGCAGGGCTACTACAACGTCTGCCGCGACAGCTACACCAAGACCGACCTGCCGCGCGGCCTGTTCTTCGACCAGGACTGGGCGGACACCAAGAAGGTCATGCCGGTGGCCTCCGGCGGCATCCACGCCGGCCAGATGCACCAGCTGATCGACCTGTTCGGCGACGACGTGATCCTGCAGTTCGGCGGCGGCACCATCGGCCATCCGCAGGGCATCCAGGCCGGCGCCGTGGCCAACCGCGTGGCGCTCGAAGCCATGGTCAAGGCCCGCAACGAAGGCAAGGACATCAAGAACGAAGGTCCGGAGATCCTGAAGAAGGCTGCCCAGACCTGCGGTCCGCTGAAAGCCGCGCTCGATACCTGGGGCGACATCAGCTTCAATTACCAGTCGACCGACAGCAGCGACTTCGCCGTCACGCCCGCCGTCGCCTGAGACCACGCATACAGGAGAACCGAACCATGATGACCAATCCCACCGGCCGCCTGACCCAGGGCCAGTTCAGCTTCCTGCCCGACCTGAGCGACGCCGAGATCACGCTGCAGATCGAATACGGGCTCAAGAAGGGCTACGCCTGGAGCATCGAGTACACCGACGATCCGCACCCGCGCAACACCTACTGGGAAATGTTCGGCATGCCCATGTTCGATCTGCAGGATGCCGCCGGCGTGATGATGGAGATGAAGAGCTGCCGCAAGGCGTTTCCGAATCACTACATCCGCATGATGGCCTTCGACTCCACCCGCAACGTCGAGTCCATCGTCATGAGCTTCATCGTCAACCGTCCGAAGAGCGAAGGTGGTTTCATGCTGGAGCGCCAGGAAATCGGTGGCCGTTCGATGCGCTACACCACACGCGGTTACGGCGCCAACAAGCCGGAAGGCGAGCGCTATTGATGAAATAGCAAACCGTTCCCGGCCCCGCCGGGAACGGTGCTGCAGAACAGATTCGAGCCATGAACGCCCCCAGCTACTCCATTCCCGGTGTCATGCCGGCGGCGACCGTCCCCGCCGCGGCGCCGGACGAGCCCGCCCACACCCTGGTGGACAGCGGCGCGCGCAGCGTGGCGCAGGTGCTGGCGCAATCGCAGGTCGAGGACGTCCTGGCCGAGCTGGAGCGCGACCTGGTCGGCCTGGCGCCGGTCAAGGCGCGCATCCGCGACATCGCGGCCCTGCTGGTGATTGACAAGCTGCGCATCAACCTGGGGCTGACCAGCCAGGCGCCCAGCCTGCACATGAGCTTCACCGGCAACCCGGGCACGGGCAAGACCACGGTGGCCATGCGCATGGCGCAGATCCTGCACCGGCTGGCTTATGTGCGCAAAGGCCACATGGTGGCCGTCACCCGTGACGACCTGGTGGGCCAGTACATCGGCCACACCGCGCCCAAGACCAAGGAAGTGCTCAAGAAGGCCATGGGAGGCGTTCTCTTCATTGACGAGGCCTACTACCTCTACCGCCCTGAAAACGAGCGCGACTACGGCCAGGAGGCCATCGAAATCCTGCTGCAGGTGATGGAGAACCAGCGCGACGATCTGGTGGTGATCCTGGCGGGCTACAAGGACAGGATGGACACCTTCTTCCAGTCCAACCCCGGCATGTCCTCGCGGATTGCCCATCACCTGGATTTTCCCGACTACTCGGTGGGCGAGCTGATGCAGATTTCCGGGAAAATGCTGGAGACGCAGAATTACCGCTTCGGTCCCGGTGCAGCCGAGGCCTTCGACCGGTACCTGCAATTGCGCACCGTCCAGCCGCATTTCGCCAACGCACGCAGCGTGCGCAACGCGCTGGACCGGGCCCGTCTGCGCCAGGCGAGCCGCCTGTTTGCCGAGCGCGACCGCGAATTGACCCGGGACGACCTGACGACCATCGAGGCGCAGGACATCCTGGCCAGCCGACTGTTTAAAACCGAGTGAGGTTCTCCATGACCCAGCCCACGCTTCAAGCCCTGATCTTCGACGTCGACGGCACCATTGCCGACACCGAGAGCCTGCACCTGGAGGCCTTCAACTACGCCTTCAACGAGCTGGACCTGGGCTGGCACTGGGACGAGGCGCTGTACACCGAACTGCTGGAGGTTTCCGGTGGCAAGGAGCGCGTGCAGCACTACTGGAAGCAGATCAACGCCGACGTGAAGGCGATCGATGCGCAGGCGGTTCAGCACACGGTGAATCGCATCCACGAACTCAAGACCGCCTATTACGAGGGCGCCATCAACGCCGGCGCCGTGGGCTTGCGCCCGGGGATCCTTGACCTGTTCGAGGAAGCCGCCGCCGCAGGCGTGCAATTGGCCATCGCCACCACCACCTCGCCGGTCAACATTGCCGCGCTGCTGCGCCGTGCCATGGGGCCGGGCTGGCGCCACGCATTCGCGGCCATCGGTGATGGTTCCACGGCGCCGCTGAAGAAACCGCATCCCATGGTGTACGTACAGATCCTGCAGACCCTGAAGCTCGACCCGCGGGCCTGTCTGGCGTTCGAGGATTCGGGCAATGGCCTGAAGGCCGCCACCCTGGCCGGCCTGGCCACGGTGATCACGCCCACCCTGTACACGCGTCACCACGATTTCAGTCGCGCCATGCATGTGCTGACTGACCTGGGCAAGGTGCATCTGGCGGACCTGCGGCAATGGCACCAGGCGCACTGGTCCGGCGAGCGCCTCCTGAGCGTCGAGCAATAAAGAGAAACACCCATCATGCCGCTGTCCAAACGCACCACCCTGACCCAGTTTCTCATTGAGGAGCGCCGTCGCTTTCCGGATGCACGAGGCGACTTCAATGCGCTGATCCTCGACGTGGCCCTGGCCTGCAAGGCCATCGCGCGCGCCGTGGCTTTCGGTGAACTCGGTGGCGTGCTGGGCAACCAGGCCGGCGAGACGGGCGACAGCGTCAACGTGCAGGGCGAGACGCAGAAGAAACTCGACGTGCTGAGCAATGAGCTCTTCACGCACCTGAACGAATGGGGCGGGCACCTGGCCGGCATGGCCTCCGAGGAGATGGACCTGCCCTACCAGATCCCGGCCAAGCATCCGCGCGGCAAGTATCTGCTGGTGTTCGATCCCCTCGACGGCTCCAGCAACATCGACGTCAATGTCTCCGTGGGCAGCATCTTCTCCATCCTGCGGGCACCGCAGGAGGTGGTGGCCAGCGGCCGCGATGTGGCCGAAGCCGACTTCCTGCAGCCCGGCGCGCAGCAGGTGGCGGCCGGTTATGCGCTCTACGGCCCCACCACCATGCTGGTGCTGACGGTGGGCAACGGTGTCAACGGTTTCACGCTCGACCCCAATCTGGGCGAGTTCATGCTCACGCATCCGCAACTGCAGATCCCGGCCGATACCCAGGAATTCGCCATCAACGCGTCCAACAGCCGCTTCTGGGAGTCGCCGATCCGGCGTTATGTGGACGAGTGCCTGGCCGGCAAGACGGGTGCGCGCGGCAAGGACTTCAACATGCGCTGGATCGCCTCCATGGTGGCCGAGGCGCACCGCATCCTGATGCGCGGCGGCGTTTTCATGTACCCCAAGGACAGCAAGGAGCCGGCCAAGAACGGCCGCCTGCGCCTGCTGTACGAGGCCAATCCCGTGGGTTTCATCATGGAGCAGGCCGGTGGCCGCGCCAGCACCGGCCGCCAGCCCATGCTAGCGGTGCATCCCACCGCGCTGCACCAGCGCATCGGTCTGGTGTTCGGCTCGAAGAACGAGGTGGAGCGCATCGAGCGCTACCACGCCGAGCCGACCCGGGTCGAGAGCGACAGCCCGCTGTTCGCCGAGCGCGGCCTGTTCAGGGTATGACCCCCCTGAGTGCCCTGCGGGCCCTCCGTACCAACAGCCGGAGTCTGTGGCTCTTCGGCCTGTCCAAGCCTGCGCAGGCAGGCTTGGAGCCGCAGGCCTCAGCCCCCAAGGGGGGACGACACCGGCGGCCCGGTTCCGCGGTGTTCCGCGACAAATCCCGCGGGCGCTGGCAGGGGCACACATCGCATGCGGTGAAAGATTTTTTAGCTCCAGGAGACCTCCGTGTCTGAACGTCATCCCATCATCGCGATCACTGGCTCATCGGGGGCCGGCACGTCCACCGTGACGCGCACCTTCGCCAACATCTTCCGCCGCGAAGGCGTGAAGGCCGCCATCATCGAGGGCGACAGCTTCCATCGCTACAACCGCAAGGAAATGAAGCTCAAGGCCGGCGAGGCGGAGAAGGCCGGGAACAAGCACTTCAGCCATTTCGGCTCCGACAACAACCTGTTCGGCGAACTCGAGAGTCTGTTTGCCACCTATGCCAAGTCCGGCGCCGGGCGCGCGCGCAAGTACCTGCACAACGACGAAGAGGCGGCGCCCTACAAGCAGGAGCCCGGCACCTTCACACCCTGGGAGGAACTGCCGGCCGACACCGACATGCTGTTCTACGAGGGTCTGCACGGCGCCGTGGTGACTCCCGAGCACAACATCGCCCAGCACCCGGACCTGCGCATCGGCGTGGTGCCGGTGATCAACCTGGAGTGGATCCAGAAACTCTGGCGCGACAAGCACCAGCGCGGCTACAGCACCGAGGCGGTGACCGACACCATCCTGCGCCGCATGCCCGACTACGTGAACTACATCGTGCCGCAGTTCGCGCACACGCACGTGAACTTCCAGCGCGTGCCCATGGTGGACACCTCCAACCCTTTCATCTCGCGCGACATTCCCTCGGCCGACGAAAGCATGGTGGTGATCCGTTTCGCCAACCCCAAGGGCATCGACTTCCCCTACCTGCTGAACATGATCGACAACTCCTGGATGAGCCGGGCCAACACCATCTGCGTGCCCGGCGGCAAGATGGAACTGGCCATGCAGCTGATTTTCACGCCCTTCGTCTGGCGCATGATGGAACGGCGCAAGCGCGCCCTGGGGGCGATCTGAGATGGCCGCTCACATGACATCCCCCCCGTCCGAACTCGCTGCTCGCATGGCCAACGCCATCCGTATGCTGGCGGTTGATGCCGTCGAGCAGGCCAAGTCCGGCCACCCCGGAGCGCCCATGGGCATGGCCGACATCGCCGAAGTGCTGTGGAACCGCCACCTGCGCCACAACCCGGCCAATCCGCAGTGGGCCGACCGCGACCGCTTCGTGCTCTCCAACGGTCACGGCTCCATGCTGCTGTATGCGCTGCTGCATCTCACCGGTTATGACCTGCCGATGGAGGAGATCAGACGCTTCCGCCAGCTGCACAGCAAGACCGCCGGCCATCCCGAAGTCGGCGTGACGCCCGGCGTGGAAACCACCACCGGTCCCCTGGGGCAGGGCATTGCCAATGCCGTGGGCATGGCGCTGGCCGAGAAGCTGCTGGCCCGGGAATTCAACCGCGACGAACTGGCCATCGTCGATCACCACACCTACACCTTCCTCGGTGACGGTTGCATGATGGAAGGCATCAGCCACGAGGCCTGCTCGCTGGCCGGTACGCTGCGCCTGTCCAAGCTCATCGCGCTTTACGACGACAACGGCATCTCCATCGATGGCCATGTCGAAGGCTGGTTCACCGATGACACGCCGGCGCGTTTCCGCGCGTACGGCTGGCATGTGATCCCCCAGGTCGACGGCCACGATCCCGCCGCCATCGACCGCGCCATCGCCGAGGCGCGCGCCCAGGCGCAGCGCCCCGACGGCAAGCCCACCCTGATCTGCTGCAAGACCGTGATCGGCCAGGGCGCGCCCAACAAGGCCGGCACCCACGAGGTGCACGGCGCGGCACTCGGCGCGGCCGAGGTGGCCGCCACACGCGAGGCGCTGGGCTGGACCGCCGCGCCTTTCGAGATACCCGCCGACGTGGCCCAGGCCTGGAATGCCGTGACGCGCGGCCAGGCCCTGCAGGAAGAGTGGCGGCAGCGTTTCGAGCGTTACCGCACGCTCTACCCGGACGATGCGGCCGAGTTCGAGCGCCGCATGCAGGGCGACCTGCTGCCCGAATTCGGCGAGCGCCTGTCGCAGATTTTCGAGACTGTCGCTGCGCGCACGGACGCCGTGGCCACGCGCAAGGCCAGCCAGAATGCGCTGGACCTGCTGGCCCCGCTGCTGCCCGAGTTCTTCGGTGGCAGCGCCGACCTGACCGGTTCCAATCTGACCAATTTCAAGAACTGCACGTTGGCCGGACGCGACGTCTGGGGCAACCATCTGTCCTACGGCGTGCGCGAGTTCGGCATGGCCGCCATCATGAACGGCATCGGCCTGCACGGCGGCTACATCCCCTACGGCGGCACCTTTCTGACCTTCAGCGACTACAGCCGCAATGCCATCCGCATGGCCGCGCTGATGAAGCAGCGCGTGGTGCACGTGTTCACCCACGACTCCATCGGCCTGGGTGAAGACGGCCCGACGCACCAGTCGGTCGAGCATGTGCCTTCGCTGCGCATCATTCCCAACCTGGATGTCTGGCGCCCGGCCGACGGCCTGGAGACGGCGGTGGCCTGGGCCTGCGCCATCGAGCGCCATGACGGTCCCAGCGCGCTGGCGCTGTCCCGGCAAAACCTGCCACGTCTGGCGGATCGCGCCGAGCTGGCGGCCCACATCCGTCGTGGGGGCTACATCCTGGCCGAGCAGGACGGGCCCGAGGCCGTGATCATCGGCACCGGCTCCGAAACCTCGCTGGCCATGCTGGCGCATGCGCAACTGGCCAAGGAAGGCATCAGCACGCGCGTGGTGTCCATGCCCTGCAGCAATGTGTTCGACCGTCAGCCCCCCTCCTACCAGGACGCCGTGCTGCCGCTGGACCTGCCCGCCGTGGCAGTGGAGGCCGCGCACCCGGATTTCTGGCGCAAGTACGTCGGCCGCCGCGGCCATGTGGTGGGCATCGCCAGCTTCGGCGAGTCGGCGCCGGCCAAGGACCTGTACCAGCACTTTGGCATCACGGTGGAAGCCATCGTGCAGGCCGTGCGGGGGCTGGTGCGCGAACGTGCCGCAGCGGCCGCCTGATCTTTTTTTGCCAGATTTACTTCCATGAATAAGCAAGTAAAAACGCCTTTCGATCTGGTCATGTTCGACCTGGACGGCACGCTGATCGAAACCGCGCCTGAAATCTGCGACGCCGTCAACGACACGCTGCAGCACTTTGGCCTGGCGCAGGTGCAGCAGGACCAGGTGGACCGCTGGATCGGCCATGGCACGCGCGAGCTGCTGGTGCAGGCGCTGGCCCAGGTGCGCCGGCTCACGGTGGAGGAGGTTCGCCGCTGTGATGACTTGCCCCTCATCGCCGCCGAATTCGATCGCCATTACCAGCGCCGCTGCGGCACGCGCAGCCACCTTTATCCGCATGTGCTCGAGGTGCTCGAGAGCTTGCGTGCCCAGGGCGTCTACCTGGCCGTGGTCACCAACAAGGAGGCGCGTTACACGCGCACCGTGCTGGCCGCCCATGCCCTGGAACCGCTGTTCGACCGCGTGGTCAGCGGCGACACCTTGCCCACCAAGAAGCCCGATCCGGCCGGCATCCACAGTTGCCTGTCGCAGTTCCAGGTGGACGCCGCGCGCGCCCTGTTTGTCGGCGACTCGTCGATCGACGTGGCCAGCGCGCGCAATGCCGGTGTGCCGGTCTGGGCGCTGCCCTATGGCTACAACATGGGCCAGCCCATCGAGGCTTGCCGGCCCGACCGCGTGATCCCCGACTTCCGTCAACTGTTGAATTGACAAACCATAACAGGAGAGCTTTGTGACGATCAAGGTAGGTATCAACGGCTTCGGCCGCATTGGGCGCAACGTGCTGCGTTCAGCCGTCGCCAACTTCAAGGACATCGAGATCGTGGGCATCAACGACCTGCTCGAGCCCGACTACCTGGCCTACATGCTCAAGTACGACAGCGTGCACGGCCGCTTCA